>JAYSQR010000001.1:0-14111 GCA_043721435.1 Nitrosospira sp.
GTGAAATTCACCGCGACCAGACTCAATGCAGCGGTGGTCTCGCGCTGGAACAGCAGCAGGCCGCGCGATAGATAACGCGCGTAATCGTTATGAAAATAATGGTTGCCGTAGCGCAATTCGGCACAATTTTTACGCAGGTTCACCAGCCTGCGCGTCAGGGCGACTAGGCTTTTGCCGGCTGTGTCATAGAAATAATCCCAGCGCAGTGGCCGCAATAGCAACACCCGGCCGAAGCCATCCTCGGGCAGAAAGTAGTTTTCACCAAACTCCTGGCCCTGCCACAGCATCGGGATGCCTTTCGCGGCGAGCAATGCGATCAGATAGGGCTGCAACCGATACCAATGCGCACGGTCGCCCTCTGCAAACAGCGGATTCCGGTCGCGCTGACGCAACCCGAATTCGCACAGAAAACGGCTATGGTCATGGTTCTCGATATATTGCAGCGGGGCCTTGAGCAAGGTTTCACCGTTCTGGGTGGCCTGCTCGATATAGCCGAACGCGCCGAGCCGCTGGCCGAGATTTTCAACTGCTCCCGCTGCGCTGTGAGCGCAGGCCCCTGCTGCCCCGAAACTGGCATTCTGCCAGGTAGCGTTGCTGTAACTCTGCTCAAGGATCTGTTCAGGGGCTTCGAGTTGTTCGGCGATCTGGATCAGTCGCGGGCCTTCCGGCGCGTCGAAGCGGGCCAGGCTGGTAATCGCGTTCTTGACGTACTGGTAGGTATGGAAAACCAGATTGGCATAACCCACGCCTACTGGGCCATCCCAGTAATTCGGCACACAATCGTAGCGGAAGCCGTCGATGTGATAGGTTTCCAGCCAGTGCAGGTTGACACTGTAGAAGAAATCGCGCGTCAGGGTACGGTTGAAGTCGGTGCTGATGCCGAAATAGTCTTTGGCGAACGTCCCCATAAACGGGTTTTCGAGATAGTGCAGTCGCCGGTAGAGATCGGCATAAGGAAAATCTTCCCCGGTATGGCCATAAACCGCATCAACAATCACTGCCAGCCCGCGCTGGTGCGCCGCGTCAACACAGCGCTGGAAATCGTCACGCCGTCCAAAACGTTCATCCACTCCAAAATAGCCCAGTGGCAGGTAGCCCCAGTCGACCTCGAGTGCGACATTGCTGACCGGCATTACCGACAGTGCGTTCATCCCCAGATCGGCGAGGTAATCGAGGCGGTCGATCGCGCCTTGCAGGCTGCCGCCGAATTCGGCAAGGTTCAATTCGTACACGATCAGATCACGCAGCGCCGGTGTTTTCCAGCTCGCCTCAGCGGGGCTCCAGACGTAAGGGGTATAGCCGAGCGTGAAGGCGGAGAGTTTGCCGGTGGCGTATTCGCGCGCAAAAGGATCGATGATCCAGTCCAGTACCCCGGCATTCGGGTTGTGCAACTCGAAGCGGTAGACATGCCGGCCGGGTGAACCGAAACGCGAACCTGGCTGTGGGTCATGGGCGGCATTGAAATCCACTGTTGCCGACCAGAAATCACCGTAATCGGCATTAACGCCGTGCTGCAACTCGAAGGCCAGCGGCTGAACTGCCTGAATGAACTGATCGCAAACGTGAATGATTTTCACATATAGCCGGTTGCCATCGGTGGCAGAGACCCACGGCAACAGCACGCCGAAATTGACCACACCAGGCGCGGATTCGCGGGGGCCGAGTTGGGCCAGCGGAAGTTTTTTCATGGTCAAGAAGCCTGTGAATAAGTCCTCCGCCGCGCCCACACGGGGGTTGTTCAGAGGTTCCTTAACTATAGTTGATCAGGGGCGATATTTTTGGCTGCCTGATCCATCAGGGGCGCTCGCCGCCCTTTGGCCCCCAGAATACGACCCATGTTCCAAAATCGCTGGAGAAATTCTCGAAGCGGTGTTCAACACCTGCTGCCACAAACAGGCAGTCACCCGCCTTGAACGAATGGTGCTCGCCATTGATGACCAACTCACCCGTTCCACGATGAATAAAATAGACTTCATCCTGTTCGTGCGGGGTTTGCGGGTCATGGCCGGCCGGCGCGTAATACTCAACCGACATCGTGCCGTGAGCGAGTGCTACGGCGAAAGGCTCGCCCATGGGCCATTCGTCGGTGACGGGACCGGGGATGCGGGATACAACTTCTTCATAAGTGACTTTGGTTTTCAAAGTAAGCTCCTGCGATAAAGAATGGGACTGTATTGCCAGTGGCCTGGGATGGATTTCCAGCGATAAAGTCAGTCTTTCGATACGTCTCTGGAGTCCGCATCCGTGGTGGGCTCGGTCGCAATTTGCGCATCGCGGTCAGCGGTATCATCCGATATGTCCTGGAATCTGCCGGAAACAGCCGCAAGAGACTGGCTGCGGCTGATCAGAAATTTATACAGGGGAAATCCCAGAATGCCAATAAGCGCTCCAAATAAAAGGCCGGCAAACGGTGCCAGAAAAAGGACAAGAAATCCTGTAGCGATGTCGTCACTCTGAAAATAGAGCAGTGCGTTGAACGGAGAAAGCAGCGTATTGGCGCAACAAAATGCGACAGAATTGAATTTGACGAAGGAAACAAAGTTGAGTTGTACGAGGTATCTGCTCATCTGATTTCCAGTCATTGATTGAACGGCACCCTGTTGGGCGCGCAGTTGCGGTCTGGCCGATTGTATGAGGTCTGAGCGGGGCGCGCAAATCTCCGACTTCCCCCAAGTTGCACATGCTTTGCCAGATTGTGCGCAGGGTGCCGGACGATTGTCGGTCAAGTTGACGTTCAACTGGTCAATGCTAGACTGAAACGGAAGCACCTTGAAATTCCTGTCTTTCAACGCAACTTTGTAAGTTGCCGGTGCCGCAACCGCACACTGCACAGATGACAGAAGAATCGACTCATAGTGAGAGAGCTGCCATGGAACAGTCTGATGTAACCAGGTCCGAATTGCCCGACGGGGTGATCGCATTAGTGCCGATGCGCAACGTCGTGTTGTTTCCGCATGTGCTGATGCCCATCACTGTCGGTCGCGTCAAGTCGATCGCCGCAGTAGAGCATGCGCTGCAATCCGCTGCGCCGGTAGGCATTGTGCTGCAGAAGGATGCCAGCGTCGATGATCCAGGGCTGGATGCGCTGTGCCACGTTGGTACCGTGGCTAACATCGTGCGCCACATCACCTCGGCTGACGGACTGCGCCATGCTGTGTGCCAGGGTGTGGAGCGCTTTCACATCGAGGAACTGGTCGAGGGCTATCCGTTCCTGGCCGCCCGGGTGAAGCGCATCGATGAGCCGGAACAAGTGTCAACCCAGGCCGAGGCGCTTGCCCTGCAACTGCGCGAACGTGCGGTCGAGATCCTGTCGCTGTTGCCGGGCGTGCCGGCAGAGCTGGCACACGCGCTGCAGGCCACGCGTGCACCGTCGCATTTGGCCGACATCACTGCCAGCCTGCTCGACGCCGAAGTGAACGAGAAGCAGATGCTGCTTGAAACCGTGAGCACCGAGGAGCGGCTGCAGAAAGTACTGCAGATCCTGTCACGTCGCATCGAAGTGCTCAGGCTGTCACAGGAGATCAGCGAACGCACGAAAGGAAAACTGGAGGATCGCGAACGTAAATTCCTGCTGCGCGAGCAGCTGAAGACGATCCAGAAGGAACTCGGCGAGAACGGCGGCAACGACCAGGAGATTGCGCAGTTGAGTGAGGCGATCGCCAACGCCGCTATGCCAAGTGAAATCGAAGCGCAGGCGCGCAAGGAATTGCAGCGGCTGCAACGCATGCCCGCAGCGTCGAGCGAGTACTCGATGCTCCACACCTACCTGGAGTGGATGACCGAGCTGCCTTGGCGGTTACCGGCCGACACGCCGATCGACCTGAACGCCGCGCGTCAGATTCTCGAAGCTGACCATTACGGGCTTGAGCGCGTCAAGCAGCGCATAGTCGAGTTCCTCGCGGTGCAAAAACTGAAACCGCAGGGGCGCGCTCCGATCCTGTGTTTCGTCGGGCCGCCGGGGGTGGGTAAGACCTCGCTTGGCCAGAGCATCGCGCGCGCGTTGCAGCGGCCGTTCGTGCGAGTGTCGCTGGGAGGCGTGCATGATGAAGCCGAAATGCGCGGCCACCGCCGTACCTACATTGGCGCGATGCCAGGCAACATTGTGCAGAGCCTGCGCAAGGCGCAAGCACGCAATTGCGTGATGATGCTGGACGAAGTCGACAAGATGTCGGCCAGCCTGCACGGCGACCCGTCGGCCGCGCTGCTCGAAGTGCTGGATCCGGAGCAGAACTCGACCTTTCGCGACAACTATCTGGGCGTGCCGTTCGACCTGAGCCGTGTGATCTTCATTGCTACCGCAAACGTGATCGATAACGTGCCGCCACCGGTGCGCGACCGCATGGAAATCATCGACCTGCCGGGTTACACGCAGGAGGAAAAGCTGCAGATCGCGTTACGCTACTTGGTGCAGCGCCAGCGTGAAGCTAACGGTTTGCGCGAGGAGCAGTGCGAACTGACGCCCGCGGCCCTGCGCAGCATCATTGCGGATTACACCCGCGAGGCCGGGGTACGTCAATTCGAGCGCGAGATCGGGCGCGTAATGCGCCATGCAGCCATGCGCGTTGCCGAAGACGCGCAGCTACAAGTACAAGTGCGTATCGACGCGGCGGACCTGGATGCCATTCTCGGCCCCGCAAAATTCGAGCACGAGATTGCCTTGCGTACCAGTCTGTCAGGTGTGGCCACGGGCTTGGCGTGGACACCGGTGGGCGGCGACATCCTGTTTATTGAAGCCACCCGGGTAAGCGGCAGCGGGCGGCTGATTCTGACCGGGCAGCTTGGCGACGTGATGAAGGAGAGCGCCCAGGCGGCACTCACGCTGGTAAAGGCGCGCGCCAGCGATCTCAATATCCCGGCAGCCATGTTCGACAACATCGACGTGCATCTGCATGTGCCGGCGGGGGCAATTCCCAAAGACGGTCCAAGCGCCGGGGTGGCTATGTTCATTGCGCTTGCCTCGCTGTTTACCGACCGGCCGGTGCACCATGACGTGGCGATGACCGGTGAAATCAGCCTGCGCGGACTGGTGCTGCCGGTGGGTGGTATCAAGGAGAAAGTGCTCGCCGCACAGCGTGCCGGGCTGCGCACAGTGCTGCTGCCGCTACGTAACCAGAAGGATTTGCGCGAAGTGCCCGAAGCGGCACGAGCTGCATTGCAGTTCGTCTTGCTGGAGACAGCGGATGATGCGATCCAGGCGGCATTGGGACAGGCGGGCACGCGCCGCCCGGTTCCCGAGTTCAAGCTCGTCTGAGCCCGGCCGGTGTCGCCATGCCCTGGACGGCCGAACATTACCCACTGGCCATGCGGAATTTGCCGCCGCTGGTGCGGCTGAAAGCGATTGCCATTGCCAACGCCTTGCTCGCCGAGGGCATGGACGAAGGTCGGGCGATCCGTATCGCGATTGCCCGTGCTAGGCAATGGGCAGTTCACGTTGGTGGGAGTAGTGCGGTTTAGACGGAGCTGACTATCTTGGGACATCATGCCGTGCTGTTTGCCCGGTATCTCGTCTGCATATTGCATTATGCTGGGTGTGTGTGTTTTCTCAACAACAATTCAGGCCCGCTTTCCTTGAGCCCGCAGGGCTGTCTTTATTTGAAAACCATACTGTCTTTTAACCGTTTCAATGTTTCCTGTAGTGCTTCAAGCTGCTGGGCGGTCAGGGTAGATGGATCCACCCGGCCGAAAACAGAGCTCATTTCGTTCTCGACCATGTACATGAATCCATTCCGGTCGAAAATGAGCAGTCCCTTCATGGCGTCGAATCGCTGGTTCTTTTTGGAATCAAGCAACGCGGAGCCTTCGGGAAGATCGATCAGTGCAAAATAGACCTTGTTCTTGCCGTCATCCAGTAATTCCTCCCGCACTGTCCGCATGCCTTTGGCTGCCCGGCTGGAGAACACAGGCACGGCGACGTTGTTGAAGTAATCGCGGTAGGCCGCATAGCGCTTTTCGCTGTCCCGGAATGTTGTGGCGGCATCAGCAGGCAAGCGTGAATACGTTATTGCCGAGAGATTGCCGAGATCGTCATGAAACGAGACGCTGCCGCTGTTGTCGTCGTTCTGGTCGCGTATTTTCAGGTTGGTCCAGTTCGGCAAAGCCACCGTGAAATTGTTGAGGGGAGACTGGTACTTGCCACCTCCAACTGTTCCTTTTGTCGTGGCGCATCCGGCAACAACCAGCGACAGCAGCATCAGCATGCATAAGCAGTGAATCTGTTTCACTTCGTATCTCCTTACGATGAGGATGGTTGACCGGACCTGCTCAGCAGGTTGTCTTTGACCGCCGGCCATTCATGCCGCAGTATCGAATAGACCACGGTATCGCGGATCGAACCGTCCGGCATTATCTGGTGGCTGCGCAAAATTCCGTCCTGTTTCGCACCCAGTCTTTCAATTGAAGTTCTGGAGGCCTGATTGAAAAAATGTGTCCTGAATTCTACGGCAATGGCTTCTTTCTGTTCAAAGACGTACTGCAGCAGCAACAATTTGGTTTCGCTGTTGACCCCCGTCCTGCACGCCGATTTCGCAAACCACGTATAGCCCAGCATCGGCCTTCTGTTCAATTCATCGACGTTGTAAAAACGCGTGGTGCCGACAATTTTGTTTGTTTCCTTGAGCCTGACGGCAAAGGCGATATTTCTTTGTTTTGCATCGGCAATGGCATGCGTCACGTAGCCCGCCATCTGCTCCGGTGAAGGTACGCGCGCAAACCAGAGCTTCCAGAACTCTCCGTCCCTTACCGCAGCCTGCAACGGTTCGACATGGCTTATGTCGAGCGGCTCGAGTGTTACCAGCGCCCCGCTCAGTTCGATATTTTCCAGCCAGCTCATTGTCTGATACCTGTCCCTTGCATTCGCCTAGCTAACGGTGCCATAAAGTTCCCCTGCATCTTGCCATAGGCGGGTGCAGGCTTCAACGTGAAGCCGTGCTACGCCACCAGAAAATAGCAGACCAAGGTAATGACCGAGGCACCGATGAAATTGAGCGCCAGTCCTTCCCGCGCCATACTGGCAATGGGCACCCTGCCGGTGCTGAAGATGATGGCATTGGGCGCGGTTGCGACCGGCAGCATGAACGCGAAACTGGCGCTCATGGCAGCCGGCACCATCAGCAGACTAGGGTCGACGCCCGCTGCAACGCCTGCCGCCGCAAGAATCGGCATCAACAAGACGGTGGTTGCCGTATTGCTGGTGGTCTCGGTAAGAAAGGTTACCGCCAGCGCGATGACTGCGATGATGATCAGCGGGTGCAGGCTGGCAAGAGCAGTCAATTGACCGCCGATAAAGCCGGAGATGCCAGACTCAACGAACGCATGCGCGATGGCGATGCCCGCCGCAAACAGGATGAGTATGCCCCAGGGCACCTTCTCGGCGGTCTCCCAGTCCAGCAGCCTGCCACCACGGCCATTGGGCACCAGGAACATCACGACTACCGCGATCAACGCGACCGTAGCGTCGTTGGCGCCCTTGAGATCGAACCAGGTGCTCCAGCCGCCGAAGGGTTCAATACGTGTCACCCATGCCAGGATGGTGAGGCCGAAGACGATCAGCACACGCCGCTCTTCCGGGCGCCAGGCGCCGGGTGGGGGAATCACCAGTTCGCCATGGTAGTTCAGGTTGCGCGTCAGCCATAAACCTGCCAGCGGCAGCATCAGTAAAACGGTGGGCAATCCCCAGCTCATCCACTGCGTGAAGCTGACCGCATTGCCGGTGAATATCTGGTACTGCTGCATGAATACCAGATTCGGCGGCGTGCCAATGGGTGTGCCTAGACCGCCGATGCTGCAGCCGTAGGCGATCGCCAACAGCAGCGGCATGGCCAGTTTCTTGTCCTGGCTGCGTTCGATCACCGCGAGCGCAATCGGCAGCATCATCAGTGCCGTTGCCGTATTCGATATCCACATGCTCAATGCTGCGCATGCGCACATGAAACCCAGCACAATGCGCCGGCTGCTGTGCCCGCCCACCAGGCTGACCATGCCCAGGGCGATGCGCCGGTGCGCGCCGGAGCGCTCCATGGCGGTAGAGATGATGAATCCGCCGAGTAGCAGCAGAATCAGATCGCTGCCGTAGGCGCTGGCTATCTTCTCCTGTGGCAGGACCCCGGCAAGCGGAAAGACTGCCAGCGGAATGATGGAAGTGGCGGGAATGGGAATGGGTTCGAAGATCCACCACACCACGCACAGAATTGCCACTGCTCCGGTCCAGCATGCTTTGGATTCCCATCCGGATAGGTTCATGGCCATCGCCATTGCAGCCGCGAGCACGGGCCCCGCGAGCAATGCCCATTGGCGGTTGGGAGCAATGGTCATGGGGTTACCGGGAAATGTGAGCGTGTCACAGTTGGGATTGCAGCAGCAAGCTGATCGGTGGGCTGATGGATGGGCTAGGCAACGGTATTGTCCGCCACGCCTCCAGCTTGCGTGCATAAGACAGGGAAGCATTCGCCGGGCTGGTGGACGGGAGGCGCGTATAGCGGAGGACTCTGCTGCCGATCTCTCGCAGCACATGCTGCCTGAAGCAGGCTTCCGCTTTTGCGCCATTGAAGAACACATGCGTGATCTGCGGGTGAGCGCGGAAGAACGTGCAAAAGTCGTTCGCAGTCTGCGTGTCAGCCTCAATCATCGAGTCCAGGCTGCCCTCGCGCCGGCATGACTGGAGCACGTCCCACAGTGCGATCCGGGCTGAATTCAGTGCCTGCACTCTCACCTCATAGGGCGAAGTCGGATCAAGCTGGAGCAGCTCGGAAATGATCCGCCAGAACGCGTTCTGGGCGTGGGCGTAGTACTGACCCGCGGCCAGCGAGGCGCGCCCCGGCATGCTGCCAAGGATGAGGATCTCTGCGTTCTTATCTGCGATCGGCGCAAAACTGTAGATGTATGCCACGTTCATAAGGCCAGCGTACCATGGGTTATCGCCATTTTCATATTTTCACATAATGGCAGCGGTAACGGGGATTTACGCAGCACCCCAAGCTTCAGAGGTTTCTGTCTCATGGTTTGTGGTGTGGCTTGCGTAGTCCACAATCCTTACCGTCCGGCAATCGGGTAAATATTGTCTATAGTTAAAAAGCCTCTGAACCAATCCTGTACAGACGTGATGTGACAGTGAGTTACTCCTGTAGTAACGGCAAGGACACGCTAAGTAAGTGTGCGCTGACTACCACTCAACCATAAGGTCGTTGCAAGACCAGACCCGTAGCTCATGTATCAGGACATCGCCATGACATTGCGCTATCGATTCACCACTTCCCTTTCCCTCATTCTGCTGGTTTCGATGCTGGGGTGTGTGTCAGCGCCCAGGCAAGAGCAAATGGATGAATCCGCTACGCTGCGTCCGAATGAATTGTCTCAGGCCGGCGCTTCGACACCAAAGCAAGAACAACTGGCTGAATCTGTTGATGATGCTGTCATTGCTGCCCAGGTAAAGGAGGCAATTCTCAACGAACCCTACTTGCGCACGGAGAAAATCAGCGTTGAAACTTCCAAAGGTACGGTTCAGTTAAGCGGCTTCGTCAGTACCTTCTTTGCCAGGAGCAAAGCGATCGAAATTGCCCGCAGCATCAAAGGGGTTATAGCTGTCAAGGATGAGATGAGGCTCATGGGACAGTACTAGCCTAGCCGTACATGCATACAAGGAAGGGGGTGAGGCATGAAACGTTTTGTTTTATTTTTTATGTTCGTAATTTTCAGCAGCAGCGCGGCGGCTGAATGGGCTTTGGTTGGTGACGATATCGAACAAGGTATAAAAACATTCATCAACAAGAACAACATCAGCAAGCATGGAAACATGGCGAAGATGTGGTCCGCGGTCGATTATGAGAGTCCCAGATCGGCAGATGGCAAGGAGCAATTATCAACAATATCGCTGGATGAATACGACTGCCAGAATGAGCAATATCGAACACTTGCTTTCTATTGGTATTCGCGCCACAGGGGGGAGGGGGAACTGGTTTATTCGGAGACCGTTCCCGGCAAGATGCTGCCAGTCGTTCCAAATTCTGTGGGTGAAACAGCGTGGAAAATTGCCTGTGGCAAGAAATGAATCAAGGAACCGGCTAATGCGGCTCCTTTAATTCCGTGCTCGCTCTTACGCGGCATGGACATGGCAATGTGCGTATATTCAGGTTTGATTCAGCACACTAAAATTCTTCCTCATTGCGTCAACGACCAGCCCTATAAGAATTTCAAGTATTTGTTGTTCCACCCACTCCGGTATGTATGGAATCTCGAGCGATTTGTTGAGACGTGAGCCTAGCACCAGTTTCAGCTCTTCGGCGTCCTTGTCGGAAATCCCGTCACTTGTGGTTTTAATTAAGCCATAAAGCTCATTAGGTATGTTTTGATAGAGCAGTCGATCAAAAATTCTGACAGTTTTCACAAAAATAACTTGTTCGGTTCCTTCCACAATAAAAGGAAGATCGATCTTCGCGTTCAACTTTGAGGCCAATGCCTCCACTTCTTCCTCAGATAGCATTTCTATCTGTACATCAAACTCATGCAAAACCTGTTTTCTTTGTTCTTCCGTCAGGGTGATAGCAGGCATTTTTAGTCTCCATGAATGTAATGCGCCCGGAATTTACCAGACAGAGTTGGGCTTACCTATCCAATTGCATAACTTAGAGAAATCGCATGAAGTGCCGAGCAAACCACTCTTCAAATCCATTGGACTTCTATGTTCGCGGTGCAGTAATTATTTATAGAACAGATTGGCCAAACTTCAAGGAGAGAAATTAAAGAGGCCAACTAATGAACGGGTCCCTGATTCGCAAACAAATTTGATTTATGAGGCTGGGTTTCCTATTGTTGGTGAGGAGATTGGATCTCCTGTTGTTCAACGAAAGAAGGGGGTGCAAGTTGAACCGGCGCTCCAGCAGGAGCTAGATCACCGGCTTGGAGTTTTCCATGGCCAAAGCAACGGAATGCACGCGTATTTGCGAAATTCAAAAAAACTATCTGGAGTGCGAAGAAAGTTTTAGACAACCCGGAATAAACACAATATAGACGGAGGAAATCATGGCAAGAAGAGCTCTCATGGTAGGCATCAACGATTACAAATCGATCAACGACCTGAGCGGTTGCATCAACGATGTCACCAATATGCGCAGTATTTTGACCACCTATCTCGGCTTCACCAACAAGGACATTCGCGTTCTAACCGACAGTCGTGCCACCAAGGCGAACATCATGACTCGACTCGGCTGGCTCACCAAGAGCGCCAAAGCCGGAGATTATCTGGTGTTCCACTACTCGGGTCATGGCTCGCAAATCCGAGATCGGGATGGGGACGAATTGAGCGACAACATGGATGAATTGATCTGCCCCTATGACATGAATTGGGACGGCACTTTCATCACCGACGATGACCTCAACAAGACATTCAAAGCGCTGCCTGATGGCGTTCTGCTGGAGGTCTTTCTGGATGCCTGCCATTCGGGCACCGGTCTCAGGGAGGCAGGCCTGGGCAGACCCGCTGAGTTGGGGTCGAAGAATGCCCCGGTTCCACGCTTTCTTCCGCCGCCCATGGACATTGTCTGTCGCCACGAGGGGGAAGAAGATACTCTCAAGCCGAAGCGCGGCTTCCAGTCGCCCAAGCGCAGCACCTTGCACCATATTCTGTGGGCGGGCTGCAGGGACAACCAAACGTCGGCAGACGCATACATCGCGGGTACCTACAACGGTGCCTTCACCTATTACTTTTGCAAGCACATGCGCGATGCCGGCGGCAGCATTTCGCGCAACGATTTGCTGACGCGCGTCCGCAATTCATTACGGCACGAGGGTTACGACCAGGTGCCGCAACTCGAGTGCGAAGCCACGGCGCGCGCGGCAAAAGTTTTCAGCGCCAAAACGAAAAAGTAGGGTGCTGTCGGAGACACGCTACGGGGGAATAGTTCTATGAGCCGGCCGATTTTGCGATTGAACGATGGCTACGACCACACCTCGCCTGAACTGCGCGATGAAGTGAAGGAGCTGCAAAACGAGTTGAAGCAGGAAGGCTACGCGCTCGATGCCGATGGCTTTTTCGGGCGCGATACCGAGGCTGCCCTCAAACAGTTCCAGAGCGAACACAATCTGGACGATGACGGCGTCGCTGGCGCGCTGACCTGGGCGGCGCTGCTCGGAACGCCGCCACCGGCGCCCGACAAGGTTTATCCCACCACCATCGCGCGCAACGATAGCGGGTATCTCAAGCAACTGGATGCCGCCACCCACTACCTAGCATTCATCAGGCAAGGCGCGCAACAGTATGGCATTAACGTGCCCGTGCTGGGCGGGCTGGGTTCGCGCGAATCGAGGTGGGGACTGGCTTTGCAGCCGGCAGGTGCCGAGGGTACCGGTGACTTTGCCCAGCGCGGTTTCCCGGCGCGCTTTCGCCAGAGCGCGCTGCCCCCGGACGGCGGCGGCTTCGGCCGCGGTCTGATGCAGATCGACTTCGATGCCCATGAGTTCGCCCGTACCGGCAACTGGCAGGATCCGCAACAGAACATTCTCTACGGCTGCAAGGTGTTGGCTGACTGCCTTAGCTTCTTCCAGCGCAAGCAAAACCTGCAGGGCAAGCCCCTGCTGCGCGCGGCGCTGGCGGCCTATAACTGCGGCCCGGGCAACGTCCTCAAAGCCATCCGCAACGGGCTCGACGTGGACTTCTACACGGCCCACCGTGACTATTCGAAAGACGTGTTGAACCGGGCAGGATTTTTTCAGTTGAACGGGTGGGAGTGAGGGATCGGTGGTGCGAAGCGACGCTTTGCCCGGGTTCGTGTGATGGGTAAGTCATCAGTGCGCAGGCATGTAAGACCCATGGTTCCTGCTTTAACGCCTTCCTCCAGTCAATGCAGATCAGCAGGGTAGTCTTCCTCGGCAAATAAGCAGGACTGGTGGTTATGGCCACATTGCACAATGTGCAGCGGTACACATTCAAAATGAACGCGAAGCCGGCGAGGCAGGTATAGGGCTGCCCCCTTTAATTGTGCGGGCTAATTGCTCCAAGATTCCCCCTATGAGGATCAGGTGAAGAAGGGAAGATCGTCCATTTAGCTACATTGTTTCAAGGGAGCGTCATGGCGAGGCGAAATCCCAGGTAACGCATACGCTTCGTCGTATCAAACCAGTTGTGCGTAGTGGCACGCATATCCTGCGGTCTGTGATTCCATGAGCCGCCGCAAAACACGCGTTTTACGCAATTTCCTTGCCAACAGGTATCTGTCCATTGCCAGACATTTCCCATCATATCGTACAGGCCGAAAGCATTCGGCTTGAAGCTGCCGACAGGCGCAGTTTTTCTGTTGTCCCACTCGCTCCCGCAGCCATCGCAATTGGCATTGTTACGCCCGACATCATTGCCCCAGTAATACTCGGTAGTGGTGCCGGCACGCGCGGCGATTTCCCACTCCTCTTCACTCGGCAGGCGGTAGCTTTTGCCGGTTTTGTGCGACAGCCATTGAATATAGGTTTGTGCATCGTTCCAGCTCACGTTGATTACCGGCCTATTGCCGCGCCCCCAGCCATTATCCGGAGGTTGATATCCGCCACAGCCACCTTCCGCCACGCAGGCATCCCATTCATCAAAGGTTACAGCGAATTTACCGATGGCAAATTTATTACCCGGAATGGATATTAATTCGGGACAATCAGAGCACGCTTTGTTCTCTTCACCTTGTTTCTTGCCCCCAATAGGTAGCCGCTCGCTATCATGCCGCTTACTTCCGCTGTCAAGTTGGGCTACCCGTTGCGCTTCAACCTTCTGGAATAGGCTATCGCCCATCGCAAGTTCTTCCTCAAGCATTTCCCTATTGATTGCGTTGATTTTCGCTGATGCCTCCAGCTTTGCTATCTCCGCAGGCATTTCTGCATTCAAGGTATTAGCTTCGCGTCCGCCTGATACCGTGAAGGCGAATGCGCTCGCTTCAGCAGACACCGTAAAGATCAAGACGAGCAGGCAGGTGTAACAAACTGATTTCATGAATTCCATTCTAAAAAAGAAAGCAGGTTAGGAAATTTCCGGCGCGTTTATATGGGCGCCTCTAAAAATTCAAAGTTCTAAACAAGACGAGGCGGGAACAAAAAATGTAGACGCAGCATATGGCTGATATGTAAGGAAACATTTTTTGTGA
>JAYSQR010000002.1:0-13791 GCA_043721435.1 Nitrosospira sp.
GATGATCGCCGACCGCGCGCGCCGCTTCCAGCAGCGCGACATCAGTAGCGAGATCGGCGAAGCGCAGCAACGGCGCGCCGCTTTGCCGTGCTCCGAGCAACTCACCCGGGCCGCGCAACCGCAAGTCCTCGGCCGCGATTGCAAACCCGTCATTGGTCCCGTAGATCACGCGCAGGCGGGATCGTGCGCCCACCGAAAGAGGGCGTTGATAGATGAGGACACATGCGCTTTGAACCGCTCCGCGGCCCACCCGGCCTCGCAATTGATGCAGTTGTGCGAGTCCGAATCGCTCGGCGTGCTCGATCACCATCAGCGAAGCATTGGGCACATCCACACCCACCTCGATTACCGTGGTCGCAACCAATAATTGAATTGCCCCTTGCTTGAACGCTGCCATCACTGCCGATTTTTCCTGCGGCGGGAGCCGCCCATGCACCAGGCCAATTTTCAAATCCGGGAAAGTCAACGTCAGCGTTGCGTACGTCTCCAGAGCGGTCTTGAGCTGCAAAACCTCGGATTCTTCAATCAGCGGACACACCCAGTAAGCCTGTTTGCCGGCATGGCACGATTCGCGGACGCGCGCGATCACTTCGTCGCGGCGAATATCTGCAACCAGTTTGGTCACCACCTGGGTTCTGCCCGGCGGCAGTTCGTCTATTACCGATACGTCCAGATCGGCGTAATAGCTCATCGCCAGCGTACGCGGGATGGGTGTCGCGCTCATCATCAACTGGTGCGGGACTGCGCCGGCTTTGGCGCCTTTCATGCGCAACGCGAGTCGCTGGTGCACGCCAAAGCGGTGCTGCTCGTCGATGATGGCAAGCCCCAGTTGGCCGAACTCCACCTGTTCTTGAAACAATGCATGGGTGCCGATGGCAAGCATGGCTCCACCTGTTGCGATATCGGCGAGCGCGGCTTGCCGCTGCTTTTTCTTCTGGCTGCCGGACAGCCATGCGATTGTGATTCCCAAGGGCGCAAGCCAGCCGGAGAGTTTGTGATAATGCTGCTCGGCAAGGATTTCTGTCGGCGCCATGATGGCTGCCTGGTAGCCGTTCTCGATGGCCTGCAGCGCGGCCAATGCCGCAACTACCGTCTTGCCGCTACCCACATCGCCCTGCAACAGACGCTGCATCGGATGAACCGCGGCGAGATCCCGGCTGATTTCGGCCAATACTTTTTCCTGCGCACCAGTCAGTTTGAAAGAAAGTGACTGCAGCAGTGCATTGGTTAATTTGTTCTTCTTCGGCAGCGCAGGGGCGCTGCGGCTGCGGCGCTGCTGGTAATGCAAGCGCATGGATAATTGCTGCGCCAGCAATTCATCAAATTTGATCCGCTGCCAGGCGGGATGAGTACGTTCCTGCAGAAAAGTGGCCGATGCATCCGGCGGCGGTTGATGCAGGAACATCACGCTGTCGCGAAAATCGTGCAGCTGGTAATGCTTTATGATTTCAACGGGTAGGACTTCTGCAAGACTGCCCGCATGATCGCTGCGAGCCAGCGCCTGCCTGATCAGTTTGCGTATTGCTTCCTGGGAAAGTCCCGCAGTGGTCGGATAAACCGGCGTCAGCGCATCGGCCAGCGGCGTGCCCGCGCTCATGACACGGCACTTGGGGTGAATCATTTCAGCGCCGAAAAAGCCTGGACGCACTTCTCCCAGCAATCGCACGCGTGTCCCGACGGAGTACGCTTTTACCTGACTGCCATAGAAATTGAGAAAGCGCATGAACAGGATGCCGCTGCCATCCTCCACCTGACACACCAATTGCCGCCGCGGACGGTACATGACTGCGCTATGAATGATGACGCCTTCGACCTGCACGGTTCTGTCTGCGGGTAGATCGGCGATGGGATAAAGGTGCGTTTCGTCTTCGTAGCGCAGCGGCAAATGCAGTACCAGATCGAATTCATTAGCAATGCCGAGTCTGGCGAGTTTTTCCTGCATTGCCTTGCCGACAGAACCAGCGGCAACGGGAGAGATGCAACTATCCGCGCTATTACCCTTCACCCTTCATCCTTGCAACACCATCACCGCATCCATTTCCACCAATGCTCCTCGCGGAAGCGCCGCCACACCTACCGCTGCGCGCGCCGGATAAGGCTGGCTGAAGTAGCTCGCCATGATTTCGTTGACCCTAGTGAAATGGACAAGATCGGTCAGATAGACATTCAGTTTGACGATATCACTCAGGTCACCGCCACTCGCCACTGCCACCGCCCTCAGGTTCAGAAATACCTGTTGGATTTGCGCCTCGATCCCCTCCACCATCTGCATGGTAAAAGGATCCAATCCGATCTGACCAGAAAGATAAACCGTCTCCCCTGCGCCGACGCGTATCGCCTGGGAATAAGTGCCGATAGCCTGGGGTGCATCGGCCGTCTGTATCGTCTGTTTTTTCATTTGATCTCCTGAAGTGTTTGAGTGCTCGCGTACTGCCGGGTCGAAAATGCGAAGCAGATACTCACAAATTTGGTTTATAGAAGCGACCTTTGCGATATGATGAAGGGAACCTCGGCACATTTCAACCAGAAACCCATTACCAGCCCTCTGATCGCCAATCTGGAAAAATGAATCGATACAACGCAGACAATATTTTCGACTCATGCAAAAACTAATCATTCAAGGCGGCACGCCCCTGACCGGCGAAGTATGTATTTCTGGTGCAAAAAATGCTGCATTACCCATTCTGTGCGCTTCCCTGCTCACTGGCGATACTCTCAAGATCGAGAATGTGCCTCATCTCAATGACGTCACCACCATGCTGGCTCTGCTCAGGCAGATGGGCATGGATATTTCGCCAGACGGCAAACAGGGCGTAGAACTGACCGCCGCCCATCTCTCCCATCTGGTCGCACCTTACGAAATGGTGAAGACCATGCGTGCCGCCATCCTGGTGCTGGGGCCGATGCTGGCACGCGCGGGCGAAGCGAAAGTATCGCTGCCCGGCGGCTGTGCCATCGGCTTGCGCCCGGTAGATCAGCATATCAAAGGCTTGCAGGCGATGGGCGCGGAGATTCAGATCGAACATGGCTATATTCATGCGCAAGCAAAACGCCTCAATGGTGTGCGTATCGTGATGGATTTGGTGACTGTCACCGGCACCGAGAATCTGATGATGGCAGCAACCCTGGCCAACGGCACAACGATTCTGGAAAACGCCGCGCGCGAACCGGAAGTGACGAATCTGGCCAACTGCCTGATCGCGATGGGCGCAAAAATCCACGGTGCCGGCAGCGATATCATCACCATTGAAGGAGTCAAGATGCTGCATGGTGCAACCCATCGGGTCATGCCTGACCGTATCGAAACCGGCACTTTCCTGGTAGCGGCAGCTGCCAGCGGTGGCGAGATTCACCTGAGAGATGCCCGTGCCGACATACTCGACGTGGTACTCGACAAGCTGACAGAAGCCGGTGCAATAATCGAATCGGGACAGGACTGGATCAGTCTGAAAATGAATAACGCACTGAAATCCGTAAGCCTGCGGACCGCGCCCTACCCGGCTTTTCCCACCGACATGCAGGCGCAATTCATGGTGCTGAACAGCATTGCCGCAGGCACCGCCATCATCACCGAAACCATATTCGAAAATCGTTTCATGCATGTACAGGAATTGAAACGCATGGGCGCCAGCATCGAAGTAGAAGGTAATACCGCTGTGGTGCGCGGCGTGGCCAGTCTCGACGGCGCCAACGTCATGGCCACTGATCTACGCGCCTCCGCCAGCCTGGTACTGGCAGGGCTGATTGCCCGCGACGAAACCACCATTGAACGCATTTACCACCTTGACCGTGGCTACGAACGCATTGAAGAAAAATTGACCCGGCTAGGAGCAAGAGTCAGGCGTGTAAGTTAGAACATGTCAGCTCTCTGCGGTAAACTATGACTTTTCATGGATCCCCATCATGACCGGCATCACCATCGCCCTTTCCAAGGGCCGCATTTTTGACGATACCGCGCCGCTGTTGAAAGCAGCAGGTGTGGTCGCGCTCGACAATCCCGAAACCTCGCGCAAGCTGATACTGGCCACCAATCGCGCGGATGTACGACTGATCATCGTGCGCGCCGCCGATGTGCCGACTTATGTGCAATACGGCGCGGCAGACATGGGTATTGCTGGTAAAGACGTGCTGCTGGAACACGGCGGCGCGGGGCTATATCAGCCGCTGGATTTAAATATCGCCTGTTGCCGCATGATGGTGGCAGTGCACAACGATTTCGATTACGAATCCGCTGTGCGCCAGGGAGCACGGCTACGGGTGGCGACCAAGTACCTGCAAACGGCGCGCGAGCACTTCGCCGAAAAGGGTATGCATGTGGATCTGATCAAACTCTACGGCTCAATGGAACTTGCGCCGCTGGTAGGACTGGCAGACGCGATCGTGGATCTGGTTTCCAGCGGCAACACTTTGAAGGCCAATCATCTTAAAGCGGTGGAAGAGATCATGCCGATTTCGGCCCGGCTGGTCATCAATCAGGCAGCATTGAAATTGAAACGGAAAACAATCCAGCCGATGCTGGAGGCATTCTCAGCGGCAACCAAACAACTCTAGAAAGAACAATTGAACCGCGAAGGACGCGGAGGACGCGAAGGAATTTAAATGCCCGGGCAATATAGCTAGCGCATTCGCACTACGGGGAACTTGCTACAAGGCTATCTTCTGCTTTCCTCTGCGTCCCCCGCGTCCTCTGCAGTGAAGTCCGTTTTTAGGATAACCCATGCTACAGATTAAGCGATTTTCCTCTGTCGATGCCGGATTCGATGCGGCGCTGGGCAAACTGCTGGCCTTTGAAGATACACAGGATGCGGCAGTGGATGCGACCGTCAGCAGCATTCTCGCAGACGTTAAAAAACGCGGTGATGAAGCGCTGCTGGAATACACGCGCCGCTTCGACTATCTGGATGCGGCTTCGGTGGCACAGCTTGAATTGCCCAAAAGCCGCTTGCTACAAGCCTTGCAGGATTTGCCAGCGGTGCAGCGGGAACCCCTGGAGCAGGCTGCCGAACGGGTGCGTGCTTACCATGAGAAACAACTGGCGCAATCCTGGAGCTATACCGAACCTGATGGTACGCTGCTTGGCCAGAAAATAACCCCGCTGGATCGTGTCGGCTTGTACGTGCCCGGCGGCAAAGCGTCTTATCCTTCGTCGGTGCTGATGAATGCGATTCCTGCCAAGGTAGCGGGGGTGGGCGAACTCATTATGGTGGTGCCGACTCCCGCTGGCGAGAAAAATGAACTGGTATTGGCAGCGGCGGCGATTTGCGAGGTAGATCGCGTGTTCACCATCGGTGGTGCCCAGGCTGTTGCAGCGCTGGCCTACGGTACTGCGACTGTGCCGCAAGTGGACAAGATCGTCGGTCCCGGCAATGCTTATGTGGCGACAGCCAAGCGCCGGGTATTCGGCGTAGTGGGTATCGACATGATAGCGGGGCCATCGGAAATTCTGGTGATTTGCGATGGTAAAACCGATCCCGACTGGATTGCAATGGATATGTTTTCGCAGGCCGAGCACGATGAAATGGCGCAGGCAATCCTGCTTTCCCCCGATGCGGCTTTCATCGACGCAGTGGCGGCAAGTATCGCCCGGCAACTGCCCACGATGCCACGCAAAGCCGTGATACGCACCTCGCTTGAAAGCCGCGGGGCGCTGATTCGGGTGCGTGACCTGGATGAAGCCTGCGCCATCACCAACCGCATCGCGCCGGAACACCTGGAGCTATCCGTTGCGCAGCCGGAACAATGGGCAGAAAAAATCCGGCATGCCGGTGCGATTTTCCTCGGACGCTACACTTCCGAAGCCCTCGGCGATTATTGCGCAGGTCCCAATCACGTGCTGCCCACTTCCCGCACTGCACGCTTTTCGTCGCCATTGGGCGTGTATGATTTCCAGAAGCGTAGCAGCCTCATCCAGGTGTCGGCACAAGGCGCGGAAAAACTTGGCGCGATTGCTTCCATTCTGGCTCGGGGAGAGGGTTTACAGGCGCACGCGCTGGCGGCGGAATATCGCTTCAAGAAAGGCGGTTAACCGCCAAAACTACCCTGTGCTTGTCGGAGGGTCTCGCTCAAAGTGCTGGGATTTAAAACCTCGTTTGAGGTATTCTTAAGAAAGATGGTGCACTATACAAAGCTACCATTGGCTGCTGTACTTCGAGATTGGATCCGCATTTCAATAACAGCTTTCGGGAGATTGTGCTCATGGGTGATTTATGTCACGCTGTATTGCCAGCAGCCGCTCTGAATTGTGATGCTGCTGAAAAGTTCGTAGATATTGTTGCAGCAGTTCGCGAAGAGTATCTTTCAACCTCACAGAATTATCCTTGGATTATCGGGTTCTCCGGTGGTAAGGACAGCACTCTGGTTGTTCATGCTGTCTTTGATGCTCTCCTTTCGGTGGCTCCGTTGCGGCGTACTCGCCCTGTCCACATTGTTTCTAACGATACACTGGTGGAAAGTCCTCCGGTTACGGCGCATCTGCAGTCCTCGCAGTTGGTGATTGAGCAAGCCGCGCGCAATCTTCGTTTGCCTATCAGCGTAGTTACTACCCGTCCAAATATTGAGCAGTCTTTCTGGGTAAATATTATAGGGCGCGGTTATCCAACTCCTAATCAATCCTTTCGCTGGTGTACTGATCGGTTAAAGATACAACCGACTAGTCGCTATATTCTCGATTCTGTTTCTGCTTGTGGTTCCGCCATAGTGGTGTTGGGTGTTCGTCTGGATGAAAGCAACTCACGCCGCGCGAACATCGAGAAACGTGAGAATCTAGCGAATACCAACCTTTCAGCGCATTCTGAATTACCCGGCGCATTGATCTATCGCCCTATCGTTGATCTAACCACAGATGATGTATGGGAAATTCTCGCGTCGAATTTGCCGCCTTGGGGCGGATCACATGCTGGATTAGTGCAGCTTTACAGGGATGCGGAAGGTGGCGAATGCCCCGTTGTGCTTTCCAAAGAAGAAGCCCCAGGATGTGGAACGAAGTCCAGTCGCTTTGGTTGTTGGACATGCACAGTGGTGGAAAAAGACAAAAGCCTGCAAGGTTCTGTTGATAGTGGCAAATCTCAGTATGCTCCTCTGATTGCATTCAGGGACTGGCTCAAGGTGATTCTCAACAAAATTAAATACCGCCAGCATTTGCAACAAGCCGGAGCGTATGCTTAACAATTGGCTTAATAGACTCGCAAAGCTGCGTGTTGATAGAGCTTCAAACAATCCGGCTCCACACAAACCCCTTCTTTTGCTTGCAATCCTTGACCAAATCGAGGACGGCACTATTACCTCAAACATCATAAGACTGACACCTGAAATTGCTTTCCGCTTCTTGGGTTATTGGGAAGTTGTTAGCTCCCGAGGCCGATCAGTTGGTCGCGCTGAATTGCCATTCTTTCACCTTCAAAGCGATGGGTTTCTCCGGCACGTTGCTATTCCGGGGTTAGAGGCAGCTCTTGGCAGCATCCGTCCGACATCCGTGGAGCTGTTAAATAAGGTTATTTCACACGCCGAACTTCCAGAGGAATTTTTCGAGTTGATGCGGAACAAAAACCATCGTGATGCAGCTCGAAAAACCCTGATCGCAGGCGACTGGTTTTTCCCGGAAGAAAAAATCAAGCTTCTTGCCATGCTGGGTTTGGATTCAAGCGATTTCGCCTTGGATGGAGAATCGATGCCAATTGTATTAAGAGAGGAAGATGTCAAGCAGGGTAGAGACATCAAATTTCGACTCCAAATCGTGCCGCTTTATCACTACTCCTGCGCACTTTGCAGGATCAAAATCCTACTGCCATCTGGGATTACGTTGGTCGAGGCGGCACATATCCACCAGTTTGCGCAAAGTAAAAATGACGATATTACCAATGGCATGGCACTATGCCGAAATCATCACTGGGCATTTGATCAAGGACTGTGGTCGATAAACCCTAGTTTTGAGATAATAGTGGCGCATGGAAAATTTGAGGAGCAGACAGCAAGCCAAATAAGTTTATTATCGTACCATCTGGAACAACGCGATTTCGCGTGGTTGCAACCTGAACACCGACCTAGCCAGAAAAACTTTCTGAATGGCACAGAAAGCAGAAGTTTCTTGGGGGTCAAGCATGAGCGACATTGAAACTACCAAGGTATGGTTGGCAAATTTTAATACCAGTGCGGATGCCGCTCAAATAGGTAAGGATCTCTTTAATCGCCTTGGTTTTTCTGCCCACTATCAACTTGCTCGCTTAGCTATCGGTCGTTCACTCGGCGAAGCATCCTTTCCAGAAGCTGCGCCAGATGCGCGCGGTAACCCGATAAAGGGAAATTTACTATTTGGTGAGGAGCAGAGTGGCGCATTGCTTTGGCTGGGATTGCTGGTGGAAAACGTATATCAGCACCTGCCGAACAAAACAATTACTTTGGAGATTTTGCAAAGTACCGTTAGAGATCACTGGCGACGTGGCGTAATGTTGTTGCAGCAGGACTGGGAGGAGGCAGGTGATTACGCTAAATTTGTAGAATTGCTCATAACGCGAAGAGCTGTATTACCCAGCGATATTGGGCTTGCCCCCTCTGGTGCAGGGGAGCCGCAACTGGTTGCGCTTGCCCCCAAACCCGTCTGTCTGGAATTGGGGCACGACAAAGATTCCGGTGAACCAACAAGCTGGATAATCAATGGGCAAGGGTACTCGCCAAACGTGGCAATTATGGGGCAAAGTGGTTCGGGCAAAACGCGCATGATGCTCAAGCTATTAAAACAGTTGCGCGAACAAACTGGTGTTCCCATATTGCTCATTGATGCGGGCAAAGATGAGTTGGCTGATCGCGCTGATTTGGCAAAAGAGTTAGGGGCAACAGTGCTAAAGGTTCCTAGCCAAGCCATGCCGCTAGATATGTTCTCTGGTTCTACCGTAAGTACGGACGCAGCAAGGGACGTAACGGTGGCCTTTCGCGAATCTCTCGATAAGGCGTTAAAGGACGGATTGACTGACAACCAGAAGATGCGCGTACTGGAGGGACTCAAGCCATTATTTGGCAAACGCAAGCAAGTCACCATGTCAGATATTAAGCAGGCGATGGATCGTTATTATGAAGACAACAACGTCAAGCAGGATCGAGTTGTCACCATACTGAATGAGTTGTGCCAATACAAATTGTTTGAACCGGAAATGTCACCGGCAGAGTTTTTTGGGAAAAACTGGATATTAACTTTTGGTGGTGCGCCTGCTGAGAGTCGACGTTTATCAGTGTTCTTGCTGTTTGATGCGCTGCATCGTTATTTACAAACCTTGCCGGAATCCCCAATGGATGCAGAAAACCACCGTGCCATTCGCATGGCGGTTGCGGTAGATGAGGCACGTCCGCTATTGGATGCAAAGCATGACGGTTTGAGTAAGATGGTGCGTTTGCACCGTTCACACGGGTTAACGGTATTCATGGCTTCACAAAGTCCTGATGATTATGCAGGACAATCCGATGACTACATGGAGCAGATCGGTTTGCCGATTTGCTTTAAGACCAACGCCACCAGCACGGCTGTGCTGAATAACATGTTCAAGTCTAAGCCTAACTTTGCATCACTAGAGTCAGGGACATACCTGACGGTCATAGAAAATGGCACACGGAAAGTGCGTGCTTTCTGATACGGTCTGGCTGAAACTGAAAGATAACTCGTTCTTGCCGCCAGCACCAAGTCGTGCGAAGATGAAAGCACACAGGGAAACCATGATGAACCCCAAGCAGCTCCAACAACTCGATCACCACCTGAACCAGTGGCGGACAAACCACGCCGACACGGAAAGCGTGCGGGCGGCGTATCGCCAACAGGTACTGAAGTTTACCCTGAGTTCAATGGCGCTGGAAAACGAGTCGGTCAGCCCAGAACGGCTGGCGAAACTGCTGGATCAACCCGCTCGGCGCTACACAAGAAGTGGCGGAGTTAAATCAGCCCGTCCCGTGTAAAATGTGAGTTTGAAAAAGTATCAGGAGCAAATCATGGATTTTACTATCGTGCATGAGCGTGAAGAAGATGGGCGCTGGCTGGCCGAAGTGCCTGAGCTGCCGGGTGTTCTGGCATATGGCACAAGCGCGCAAGAAGCCATGTCTAAAGCTGAATCTCTCGCACTGCGGGTGATTGCTGATCGTCTCGAACAAGGCGAGAGTGGCGCTATTGCGATTAATATCTCAATCCCTATTGCAGCGTGAGTCAGTGGCCATCGGTCAAGGCTAGGAGAGTTCTTGCTGTTTTGCTCCGGCTTGGGTGGGTAATCAAACGGCAAACCGGCTCTCATAAAACTCTTTCTAGAACCGGTTTCCCCGACTATGTATTTGCGTTCCATGATGGTGAAGAAATCGGCCCCAAAATGCTTTCCCGTATTGCAAAGCACACGGGGCTTACTCCATCTGATCTATAGTCCTATCAATTTCTGATGAAAAAGAACACAAGGTACTCAACGTAGGACGTAATTATTTCGCGCCGGATGTGTTTCCAAATATCTCTTCAATGCTCCCCTCTCCCGATCAACTCATCCGCCCGGAAATTCTCGCGCTTTCCGCCTACCATGTGCCGCCTGCAGGTGGCATGGTGAAACTGGATGCGATGGAGAATCCTTATACTTTGCCGCAGGAGCTGCGCGACGAAATCGCGCGACTGGCGGCGGATGCGCCGCTCAACCGTTATCCCGATGCGAGTGCTGCCTTACTCAAGGCCAGGTTGCAGACAGCGCTGGCAGTTCCTGCCGGGATGGACATCATGCTGGGCAACGGCTCGGACGAGATCATCCAGATCATCGCGCTGGCCGCAGCCAGGCCGGGGGCGGTGTTGCTGAGCGTTGAACCCGCGTTCGTGATGTTCCGCATGATCGCCACTTTCGCCGGAATGGGTTATGCGGGCGTGCCGCTGAAAGCCGATTTTTCGCTCGATCTGGACGCAATGCTCACCGCCATCACCCAGCACCAGCCAGCGGTGATCTTCCTCGCCTACCCTAATAACCCTACCGGCAATCTGTTTGACGCCGCAGTTGTCTCGCGTATTATTGAAGCCGCTCCCGGCATAGTGGTGATAGATGAAGCCTACCACGCTTTCGCCGATGCGAGTTTCATGGACAGGCTGGCACAATACCCCAATCTGTTGTTGATGCGCACGCTCTCCAAATTGGGACTGGCGGGTTTAAGGCTGGGGTTGCTGATTGGCAGACCGGAATGGTTGATACAACTGGAAAAACTGCGTTTGCCGTATAATGTTGGGGTTGTCACCCAGTTGGTCGCAGAAAAAGTGTTGCAGCATCCCGATATCCTGCTGCAACAGGCCGCAGCGATCAAGACTGAGCGGGCAGCGGTAAGCAAGTGTTTACGAGCGCTGGATGGGGTGGAGACTTTTCCGACCGACGCAAATTTTATTTTGTTGCGCGTGGCTGAAGCCGGTCAAGTGTTTCAAGGACTCAAACAACGCGGTGTACTGATCAAGAATCTCGATGGATCACATCCGCTATTGAAGAATTGCCTGCGCGTAACGGTGGGAACCCCCGATGAAAACGTGCAATTCCTGGCGGCATTGCAGGCCTCGCTCAAGCAACCGATTAACTGATTTTATTGCTGCAATCAATTAAACTTTCCCAATCATGCGCCAGGCACAGATCACCCGCAATACATTGGAAACCCAGATCAGCGTCAATCTCAATCTGGATGGAACCGGTAAAGCCGTGCTGAATACCGGTGTGCCGTTTCTTGACCACATGCTGGATCAGGTGGCGCGCCACGGCATGCTGGACCTGGAGATTGCCGCCCAGGGGGATTTGCACATTGACGCCCATCACACGGTGGAGGATATCGGCATCACTCTGGGTCAGGCATTCGCACAAGCCATCGGCGACAAGAAGGGTTTGCGCCGCTACGGTCACGCCTATGTGCCGCTGGACGAGGCGTTGTCGCGGGTGGTGGTGGATCTGTCGGGACGTCCCGGTATGGAATTTAACGTTAAGTTTGTGCGTGCCCGCATCGGCGAGTTTGACGTGGACCTGGCGAATGAATTTTTCCAGGGTTTCGTCAACCATGCCATGGTGACATTGCACATTGACAACCTGTCCGGGGACAATGCCCATCATCAGGCGGAAACCGTATTCAAGGCATTTGGCCGTGCATTGCGTATGGCGATAGAGCCCGATCCGCGCGCGGCCGGCATGATCCCGTCTACTAAAGGCTCTTTGTAACCGCCCCTACCTTCCCTCGCAGCATGACTGATATTGCAATCGTTGACTACGGCATGGGTAACCTGCGCTCAGTGTTAAAAGCCCTGGAGCACGTTGCCCCCACCGCCTCCGTGGTTGTCACCAGCGACCCGGCCGTGGTGCGGCAAGCCGCGCGCGTAGTATTTCCCGGCCAGGGCGCGATGCCTAACTGCATGCATGAAATGGATGCGCGCGGTTTGCGCGATGCGGTGCTGGATGCTGCTGCCAGCAAACCGTTTCTCGGCATTTGCCTCGGTCTGCAGATGCTGTTCGAAACCAGCGAAGAAGGCAATGTAAAAGGCCTGGGTATTCTGCCCGGCAAAGTGCGGCGCTTTCCACCTGCGGCCATGATGGATGCCAACGGGCAAAAACTCAAGGTGCCGCACATGGGCTGGAACCAGGTGCATCAAGCCATTGAGCACCCGTTGTGGAAAGGTATCACTACTGATGCGCGCTTTTATTTCGTACACAGTTATTATGTCGAGACCGCCAGCCCGGAACCGGTGGCGGCCTACAGTTTTTATCCTTTTCAGTTTACTTGTGCAGTGGCAAAGGATAATATTTTCGCTGTTCAGTTCCACCCGGAAAAAAGCCATGCGGCAGGACTGACGCTGCTGGGTAATTTCGTGCAGTGGGAACCGGGTTCCACGAATAAGGCCAGTCAGATTCGCGCGTGAATTTACTTCGAATCTAAAATCTCAACCCCTAATTTTAGCTCCGATTCAACATGCTGATCATTCCTGCGATAGACCTGAAAGACGGGCAGTGCGTACGTCTCAAACAGGGTGTAATGGAAAATGCCACAGTGTTTTCAGAAAGCCCTGGTGCCATGGCTGAGCATTGGTTGCAGCAGGGCGCAAGGCGCTTGCACCTAGTGGACCTGAACGGTGCATTTGCCGGAAAACCAAAGAATGAGCCGGCCATACGCGCCATTGTCGAAGCCATCGGCGACAGGATCCCGATTCAACTGGGCGGCGGTATCCGCGATCTTGAAACCATCGAGCGCTATCTCGACGATGGCATCACTTATGTCATTATTGGCACCGCAGCGGTGAAGACACCAGGGTTCCTGCACGACGCCTGCTATGCCTTCCCCGGTCATATCATGGTGGGGCTGGATGCGAAAGATGGCAAGGTTGCGGTCGATGGATGGTCCAAAGTCACCGGTCACGACGTAATTGATCTGGCAAAGAAGTTCGAAAATTATGGGGTCCAAGCGATCGTCTACACCGACATCGGCCGCGACGGCATGCTCAGCGGCGTCAACATCAAAGCCACCGTGGAACTGGCTCGGGCGCTCACCATCCCGGTCATTGCCAGCGGCGGCATCACCAATCTCGATGATGTCAAAGCACTGTGCGAAGTCGAACCGGAAGGCATCATGGGTGCCATCACCGGACGCGCCATTTACGAGGGTTCGCTGGATTTCAGGGCGGCGCAGGGGTTGGCCGATGTACTCGGTGCCAATACCTGAGGCCATAAGGCCCTCGCTAATTCATAGTCATAGCGGAAGTGAGTGGAAGCGGCATAGGAAAATTCTGTTTTCCGCTTTCCTCTACGCCTCCGTGCCTCTGTTTATTTTTAAGGTAAA
>JAYSQR010000003.1:0-2153 GCA_043721435.1 Nitrosospira sp.
GTCGTCACCTTCTTGGGCAGCCGTAGTAAATAGGTACAGCGCACGAGCAAGCGATAGCTGAGGTACAGCCTCCTGCACGCGGTTAAGACGTTCCAACAAAGACTCCCGGCCCCTTTGTTTCCCCTTGCCCAGATCGATCATTTTTCCGGAGGGTAGCCAATGCCGCAATCGATAGAAATCAAGATGTCAATGCAACAGGTAGGAGAGATTCTCTTTGATGAAGCCCCTTCCCAATTCGTTGGGTCCCGCACTGCTTCTGGTTTTCGATTGAACATTCCAGCAAGCATCAACTTAAGGTCAAACACCGGCGATGCGCCACTCCCAATGGTGACCAATCTGCGTGCTGTTATTTCTGTCAACAAAGATCCTCAAACCGAGGTTCAAGTCGGAGTCGCTGAAGATCCTGCTTGGTACTTTGGAGGCGGGAATCCGCAAATAAATCTGATATGGGCTGACATAATGCCAACTCTTGCCTACATAGAGAAGTGTCGAGATGGACAGAGGCCTCAATTGAAACTTGAACTCCGGGCTGAGGGGTGTTGGTTGTTACAGCATCAGAGCCAAGATCGAATAAGGACAGCACCACACTACATCGGTGGGAAGGTGACTCTGACATACCCGAAAGAAGTATGGGTAAAGATGCTCCGAGACATGAAATTCTCAGAAAATGTGCTCCTCGAAGTTCCGCTTCCCAGCACGCCGCCGACTCAGTGGGATAAGGTATGGAGTGCCCTTGTCGAAGCGAGGAGTGCCCTCGAACAGGGGGGAGCAACTGGCTGGAAGTCATGTGTATCGGCAGTCAGACTGGCTCTTGAAGAATGGAGATCAATTGAAAAGGAAGAAATGGGGCCAGGCGGGACGACTCCGACCATGAACGATCTTAAGCTTCGCAGTAAACAGCAACGTTACGACCATTTGCGATGGCATCTTATTCAATGCGCCCACCTAGGCCCTCACAGCAACGCGGAAGATTGGTCGCGTGATGATGCTATGTTACTGCTTGCAACTCTTTCCGCTCTTCTTGCAGTAAGAAAACTCTAGCGGCCGCGTTATGCGCTTGAAGAAGTAGGACTGTGAGAAAGTATGCTGTTGTCCCAGGATGATATCCAAAGCGCCGATCTCTTCTTCGACCCGCCGATGACCAAGATGGCGGCGAATAGAAAAATTCACCTCATTGCTGCACGAGGCGCGATCCTCGATGGAATTACTCATAAGTCAGTAATATAGGCTACACATCGCGTCATTTCATGCTACACTGCGGCGCCTGCGCGGAGACGGTCGAACACTGGATCACCGCACGCTGGAGGCCATTCGCCGGATGGCGGTGGAGCGGGTGCGTGAGGGGCAGGCGCCGGGGGCCGTGATCGCCAGTTATGGTTTCTGCCGGACCACGATCTACAAGTGGCTGGGGCACGCGTCGAGCCGCGGCAGGGGAATCAACGCGCTGGCCGCACGCAAAGGGACCGGGCGTCCGCGCAAGCTCACACCCGTGCAAGCGCGGCAGGTCTTTCGCTGGATCAACGGCAAGAACCCGATGCAATACGGGTTTGATTTCGGATTGTGGACACGACAGATCGTGCGCGAATTGGTGGCCATGAAATTCGACGTCAGCGTGAGTCTCGCCTCGGTTGGCACGCTGCTGGCGCGCCTGGGATTGACGGCGCAAAAGCCGTTGCAGCGGGCCTACCAGCGCGACCCGGCGGCGATTGAGCGCTGGCAGCGCGAAACCTATCCGGCCCTTGCCGCGCAAGCGAAACGTGACGGTGCGGCGATCTACTTTTGGGACGAATCGGGCTTTCGCGCGGACAGTGTGCAGGGCACGACCTGGGCACCGATCGGCCAGACGCCGGTGGTCAACGTGCCCGGACAGCGCCAGGGCATCAGTGCGGCTTCGGCGGTCAATGCCAAGGGTGCGTTCTGGTTTACGACGTACCACGGCGCGCTCAATGGCGAGTCGTTCGTGGGACGGCTCAAGCAGTTGATGCATCGGCGCAAGAAGCCGGTGCGCCTGGTGCTGGATGGCTTGCCCGCGCATAAGACGAAGGCCGTGAAAACTTATGTGGCCTCCACCCAAGGCCGGCTGACCTTGCACATGCTGCCGGGCTACGCGCCCGAGCTGAATCCGGACGAACTGGTGTGGAGCCACGCCAAAC
>JAYSQR010000004.1:0-13642 GCA_043721435.1 Nitrosospira sp.
CGCCTGGAACAGGCGCAGGCACTGGTCAATCTTTGCCGGAAATACAGCGCGCCTCTCATCATCAACGATCATCTTGATCTCGCCGTTGAAGTCGGCGCAGCAGGGGTGCATGTGGGGCGGGAAGACACCTCCGTAACCGCAGCACGGCGCAGATTGGGGCCTGGAAAAATCATCGGGGTCTCCTGTTACAACCGGCTGGAGTCTGCCGTTGAAGCCGAACGGCAAGGCGCAGATTATGTCGCTTTCGGCGCATTTTTTGTTTCCGCCACCAAGCCCGGCGCGGTAACTGCATCCATTGACCTGTTGCTCCAGGCAAAACAGAGACTGCATGTTCCAGTGGTTGCTATCGGCGGCATCACCCCGCATCATGCCGTGGGGTTGATACGCCAGGGTGCCGACGCGATCGCTGCCAGCAACGCCCTGTTCGGCGCCCTTGGCATTCAGTCTGCAGCTGAAAACTTTTCCCGATTATTCAAGCAAACCCGGCATTCTATCCACCACACTTATGAGCTAGCCCATGACTTCACGTAATCAGGAATTATTCGAACTCTCGCAGAAATATATCCCCGGTGGCGTCAATTCTCCGGTGCGCGCCTTCAAGTCGGTGGGCGGTGTGCCGATATTTTTCCGCCGCGGGCAAGGAGCCTACGTATGGGACGCAGACAACAAATCTTACCTGGACTACGTCGGCTCTTGGGGGCCGTTAATCTTAGGTCATGCTCACCCGGAGGTGATCAAAGCGGTGCAGGCAGCGGCGCAGAACGGCCTGACTTTCGGCGCACCCACCGAAGCGGAACTGGAAATAGCGCAACTGCTGTGTAAACTGGTTCCTTCGATTGAGCAGGTGAGGCTGGTGAGTTCCGGGACTGAAGCCACTATGAGCGCCATTCGTCTGGCGCGGGGCTACACCGGCAGAAGCCGCATTATCAAATTTGAGGGCTGTTATCACGGTCATGATGATGCACTGCTGGTAAAAGCGGGGTCCGGTGCACTTACTTTCGGCCACCCCAGTTCCGCCGGGGTTCCTGCAGAAACCGCCGCCCATACCATGGTGCTGGATTACAACGACCTGGCCGGAGTGGAACGAGCGTTTGCTCAGTCCGGCAAGGAAATCGCCGCAGTCATCGTCGAACCGGTGGCGGGCAACATGAATCTGGTGACGCCGAAACCCGGTTTCCTGGCGGCTCTGCGCACGTTATGCACGCAACATGGCAGTGTGCTGATTTTTGATGAAGTGATGACTGGCTTCCGCGTTGGCGCGGGCTGCGCTCAAGGGCTTTACGGCATCAAACCCGACCTTACCACGCTCGGCAAGGTGATCGGTGGCGGCATGCCGATGGCAGCCTTTGGCGGCAGGCGTGACATCATGCAATGTCTGGCTCCGCTGGGACCGGTGTACCAGGCTGGCACTCTTTCCGGCAATCCGGTTGCGGTAGCCGCGGGACTTGCCACCTTGCGACTAGTGCAAGCAACGGGATTCTATGAAAAACTTGCTGCCAGCACCCGGCAGCTTACCGAGGGTCTCACTGTCGCCGCAAAAAAACACGGTATCGTTTTTTGTGCGCAAGCAGTGGGCGGTATGTTTGGCCTCTATTTCAGAGCAAGCCCGCCGACCAGTTATGCCGAAGTAATGGAATGCGACAAGGAAGCTTTCAACCGCTTCTTCCATGCCATGCTAGGCGAGGGCATTTATTTCGCACCGTCAGCATTCGAAGCCGGGTTTGTTTCTGCTGCACATGGCGCCGAGGATATCAACAAGACGTTGGCTGCAGCCGAGCGCACATTTGGCGCCTGGAAATAACAAAGGCGACCGAGGCCGCCTTTGGGGAACCGCTATGCTCAGGCTTAGCGTAGGCCGGAAATGAACTCCGATACCGCCTGCATTTCCTTCTCGCTCATGTGGGTAGCAATCATGTGCATCACTTGATTGTTATCGTTGGTGCGCTCCTCTTTGCGGAACGCCCTTAGTTGTGCCAAAGTATATTCGGCATGTTGCCCGGCAAGGCGCGGATAGACCGGTGGAATGCCGGCGCCATTGGGGGAGTGGCAACTGGCGCATGCCGGTACGCTGGCCTCGATATTGCCGCCGCGATAAACTTTTTCACCCTGCTGCGCCAGCGATTTGTCCTTGGCCCCTCTGGGCTTGGGGACTTGCTGGGCATAATAGGCGCCAAGATTCTTCATGTCATCCGGCGACAGCGCCATGACCATTGCACCCATGACCGGACTGTTGCGCTCCGCAGGTTTGCCGTCCTGTGCCTTGAAATTCATTAGTTGCTTGGTGGTATACTCGGCATGCTGTCCGGCCAGACTTGGATTGGTCGGGATAACGCTGTTGCCATTGGCATTGTGACAGCCTGCGCAAACCTGGGTGGCAATCTGCTGGCCTTTGGCTGCATCACCTGTGGTGGCAGTTTCGGCAAATATTTGCGTGGACACTGCCAGCATAGCCAACATTGCCATATTTGATGCTACTTTCATGCCTTGCATTCCCGAGACTCCCGAAAAAGTGATATTCATGCGGTTGGTGCCGAATTCTAACAAGATAAGGTCTTGTTAACAACAACAAACCGTCAACAAATGAAAGCACTATTTTTTCTGTTGTTATTTACCAACGTAGTTTTTGCAATCTATGTTCAGTCCGGGCTTGGCTCCAGCAGTAGCTCATCGTTACCCGCGGAGCTACACCCGGAAAAGATCAGATTGCTACCCGCTGCCACGCCCGCGCTTGCAGCTGCAGTCTGTCTGGAATGGGGGAATTTCATCGGTACCGACTTGCAGCGGGCCGAGACGGCCATCGCCAAGCTGCAATTGGGTGACAGCCTGAACCGGCATGCGGTGGGCGAAGTCCCGGCCTATTGGGTGCATATTCCACCATTGAAGACCAAGTACGACGCTGCAAAAAAATTGAGGAACTGAAAAAACTGGGTGTGACCAGCTATTTCCACATTCAGGACAATAGTGAGTGGAATAACGCCATCTCACTGGATATTTTTCGTAGCGAAGAAGCGGCCCGGAAGTTTTTAGTGGAAATGAGAAGCAAGGGCATTAGGTCGGCAGTCATGGGCGAGCGTAGCCTGAAGCAGATGGCATTCGTGGCGCACAGACCGGCGGAAGATATCATCGAGAAAATGATCCACCTAAAACAGGAGTTCCCTGGGAGCGAGCTGAAAGCGAGCGGGTGTGAAGTTGCTACGCCATCACTTTAATGGTGAATTATGGATTACTGCGATAGTAGCGTTTTTTCGTAATTACGACTACCCGCCGCATGCAACAACCCTTATGCTTGCTGCCAGTCTTGCAAAGCACTGCTGCAACCCCCATTATGCGTCTGGTCTATTTAATTAAGTGGAAACCTCTATGACGGTGCATCCCAAATCTCCACAGGAAATCGAGAAAATGCGGGTCGCGGGCAAGCTTGCCTCGGAAGTACTCGATTACATTACGCTTTTTGTCAAGCCTGGGATCACCACCGCCGAGCTTGATGCGCTGTGCCATGATTACATGGTCAACGTGCAGAAAACCATTCCCGCACCACTCAATTACGCGCCGCCGGGATATGCACCCTATCCAAAATCAATTTGTACCTCGGTCAATCATCAAGTGTGCCATGGCGTGCCGGGCGAGAAGAAACTGAAGGCCGGCGATATCGTCAACATAGACGTGACCGTCATCAAGAATGACTACCATGGCGATACCAGCCGCATGTATTACGTGGGCGAACCACCCATCCAGGCCAAGCGTCTGTGTGAAATTACTTACGAATCGATGTGGCGCGGCATTGAGGAAATTAAATCCGGCAAATATCTGGGCGATATCGGTCACGCTATCCAGAGCTTCGCTGAAAGCCGGGGATGCAGCATAGTCAAGGAATTCTGCGGTCATGGCATCGGTGCGAAATTCCACGAGGAGCCGCAGGTACTTCACTATGGCCGTGCCGGGACTGGACTGCAACTCAAAGCCGGCATGATTTTTACGGTTGAACCGATGATCAATGCAGGCAAGGCGTCCATACGCCAACTGGCCGATGGCTGGACCATAGTCACAAAAGACCATAGCCTGTCGGCACAGTGGGAGCATACTGTGCTGGTCACCGCAGCCGGATACGAAGTACTGACGCTGTCTGCCGGTGCGCCGCCGAAACCCGCATTCAGTTCCTGATCCGCATGCATGACCTTGGCGCGGAACCGCTGCCAGAGCCGTTAAGCGCTGCGGCAGGCAAGAGGGTACTGCTGCAGGGCCGCAAACTATTACACCAGCGCTATCGCGAAAACCATAACGGCACCGCCCTGTTGCGTAACCATTGCCGGCTGGTGGATGGCTTGCTGCGTCAAGTGTGGCGTGAAACGACGCTGCCCGCTTCCATCGCGCTGCTGGCGGTAGGCGGTTACGGCCGCAGTCAGCTCTTCCCGGGTTCCGACGTAGATCTGCTGGTACTGCTGCCTGCCGGAGCAAACAGTGTAAATGTGGCGGATAGGACGATCAAATCCCGGCTGGAACAGTGGGTAGGACTGCTGTGGGACATGGGGCTGGAAGTGGGGCACAGCGTCCGTACGCTTACTGAATGCGCAGAAGAATCAGCCAAGGACATCACGGTGCAGACCAGTCTGCTGGAAGCACGTCGCCTCGCCGGAAGCCGTCAATTGTTCAATGAATTCTCGCACGCCATGCGGGCTGCGCTTGACCCCTGTGCATTCTTCAACGCCAAACAGTTGGAGCAGCAGCAGCGTCACGGCCGCTATCATGATACGGCTTACAATCTTGAACCTAATCTGAAAGAAAGCCCCGGCGGCCTGCGGGATCTGCAAAATATTCTGTGGGTCAGCCGCGCTGCCGGGCTGGGGAAATCCTGGACAAGTCTCGCCAAAGGGGGATTCATTACCCGCCAGGAGGCCCGCCTTGCGCAGCGCCACCAATCCATCCTGCAAGACATGCGCATCCGGCTGCATTATCTTGCGGGGCGGCGCGAAGACCGGCTGCTATTTGATTACCAAGCCTCTCTCGCCGAAGAATACAACATCGCCGACAAACCGCCGCGCCGCGCTGGTGAAATGTTGATGCAGCGTTATTACCGTGCTGCCAGGGCGGTGACACAGATCAACACCATCCTGTTGCTCACGCTGCGAACGGAAATCTTTCCTGATGCAGCCATAACCCCTGTCATTATCACTGAGCGTTTCCAGAAACGTGGCGAATTATTGGAAGCATGCAACGAAGACATTTTGCGGCAGGATCCGGGCACAATTCTGGAAAGTACGCTGCTGCTGCAACAACATCCCGAATTAACAGCCCGTAGTGCAGCTACTCTGCGGGCACTGTGGCGCGCCACGCCCCTCATCAATGCTGCGTTCCGGCGCGATCCGCACAATTGCGCTCTGTTCATGGAGATCCTGCGCCAGCCGCGCGGACTCACGCGTGAACTGCGCCTGATGAACCGCTATGGCGTACTGGGGCGCTATATCCCGGCATTCGGGCGCATCGTCGGCCAGATGCAACATGACCTGTTTCATGCCTACACCGTGGACGAGCATATCCTGATGGTGGTGAGAAACCTGCGCCGTTTCAAGGCGCCCGAGTTTGCCCACGAATATCCGCTATGCAGCCGCCTCATCAGTGAATTTGAGCGACCGGAAGTACTCTATCTTGCCGGACTATTCCACGACATCGCCAAAGGGCGCAACGGCGATCACTCGCTGCTTGGCAGAACTGACGCCATGCAATTCTGCAAGCGGCATCGACTGCCGGTAGAAGATATAGAGCTAGTCGTATGGCTGGTGGAAAACCATCTGGTGATGTCGGCCACGGCGCAAAAGCAGGACCTGTCCGATGCGAACGTAATCGCAGGCTTTGCCAAGCGCGTTGGGACTGAACGCCGCCTCATTGCACTATACCTACTCACCGTTGCCGATATCCGTGGCACCAGCCCGAAAGTGTGGAATACATGGAAAGGCAAGTTGCTGGAAGACTTATTCTGGGCGACGCAACGGCAACTGAGCGGTACGCCGGCCCATGCCGGCGGCACGCTGGAACATCGGCGGGAGGATGTGCTGAAACTGCTGCGGCTCGATGTCATCCCTGTCGGCGCGCATGAACGGCTGTGGGCAGAGCTGGATACAACCTATCTGCTGCAACACGACCCGCAGGAAATCGCCTGGCATATGCACCATTTATATGACCGTCTGGAATCGCCCGTGCCCGTGGTAAAAGCGCGTATCGCTCCGGCTGAAACAGGTATTCAGGTAATGATCTATATACCCGACCAAAAGGACTTGTTTGCGCGCATTTGCAGTTTTTTTGAGCGTATCAATTACAGTGTCGTCGAGGCAAAGATCCATACCACTCGCCATGGCTATGCTCTTGACAGCTTTCTGGTGCTGATTCCATCGAATGCGATGGAGCAATGCAGCGGCGTGATCAGTCTGGTAGAGCGGGAACTGACACAACAACTAAAGAAACCGACTCCGCTGGAGTCCCCGTTACCTAGACGCTTGAGCCGCCACCTCAAGCATTTCCCAATCACACCGGCGGTCGATATCGAGTCCGACGAAAAGGGTGTCTACCACGTTCTGTCAATTGTTGCCGGGGATCGCCCGGGATTGCTGTCGCGTATCGCGCAAGCGCTGGTGCATTTCGGCGTAAATGTGCACAGCGCCAGGATCAGCACCCTGGGCGAACGTGCTGAGGATACCTTTCTGATTACGGGAAATGTATTGAGCGAAGCGAACACACTGATTCACTTGGAAACGGAGTTATTAAAAGTCTTGCAGGCTGTGGATGAAACTGGCCGCGCAAAACCGGAGAAATGCCCAAGCTAAAATCAGGGACTCGTGGCAAACTCCGACCCCCCGCACATGGTCTTGCTCAGTGCAGCGTCACCGCTTCCGCACGTTCGCAATCGAGATCTGCGCAGTAGTTCTCGTAGACCCCATCCAGGAACTCCCACAGCGCATCACAGGCCTGGATGGTCGCAGCCAGCACCTCGGCCTGCTTTTCCGGGGTGTCAGCAAAACGCTTGATCAGCGCCCATTCCGCCTGCGAGTGATACACGTCGGCTTCCTGATGCACCGTGAAAAATTCGTAGCTGTTAGGATCTTTCATTCCATAAAACCTGGACAATCCGTCTATCTTTACCGCAGCAATCTCCGGTACCTGTGATTCGAACGCATGCAGCGCTGCCAAGCCTGCATAAAACGGCTGGTTCAGGCAGATATCCCGGAACGTCTCAACCAGCTTGGCCGTGCTCGGCAATGCGGCCGCTGCGGCCAGGCTTTTATCGCTTGAACCCAGCGCCAGCGCAAAAGTCTTCCACAACGCCGGATGGTTCTTCTCGCCATGTTCTTCGCTGATCAGATTCTTCAACACTTCCTGCCTCACGCTGATGTCGCCGCTGTTATTTTCGGTGTGCATGTGCGGCGTGTTGAAATGCACCGCGCTCAAATAAGTCGGCTCGGCCAGCACATTATGAAAATATTGTTCCGCGTATTGGCGCAACTGCTCCTTGGACAGCTTGCCCTGGGTCCAGGCTACATAGAAAGGATGCTTGAGCAGACTCCGCGCAGCAATGATAGAGTCAATCTTTTGCTTGAGCGTTGCATTGGTCGTCATGGTTTTTCCTCTTGAACAGAGATGGGTGATTGGTAGGCGTATCATCGCCAAATAATATCGCCAAGTCAAATTTTGGTGGGTGCCATTCTGACCGACAAAGCAGCCGTGCTCATAAAACCGACAATTTCCGTTCCATCGCCAGCCAATTAGCGGCTACACTGCGGCTTAATTCATTTCTGGACAATTTTATGGATGAGCAATCGAGCCTGCTGGTGCTGTTCACCAGCAGCTTTCTTGCCGCCACGCTACTTCCCGGTGGCTCGGAAGCAGTGCTGTTTGGCGTTTTAACCACTCACCCCCAGCTTTACTGGTCCGCTCTGGGAATTGCTACGTTGGGCAACACCTTGGGCGGCATGAGTTCGTATGCTATCGGGCGGCTGTTGCCCGATGAAAAAGCGCTGCTGAAGAAATCTGGCGGCAATATGCGGGGGCTGGAGTGGGTGCGTAACCACGGCAGTCCTATACTATTGCTGGCGTGGGTGCCGCTGATCGGCGATCTGCTGTGTGTTGCGGCGGGATGGCTGCGGTTAAACTGGTTATGGGCCATGCTGTTCATGGCTGTGGGAAAGTTTGCACGCTATTGGATAATCGCGGCAGCTATCAGCTGATAGCTCTCAGCCTACCCAACGAACAAGCTGGTAGATGCCGGCTTGTTCGTTGCAGTCCAGCTCAATCAAATTCTTTATTTCTGCAGTAGCTTCTGCAACTCACCGCTCTGGAACATCTCCGTTACGATGTCTGAGCCGCCAATGAATTCGCCGTTGATATAAAGCTGGGGGATGGTCGGCCAGTTCGAATATTCCTTGATGCCCTGCCGGATTTCCGGGTCGGCGAGTACGTCCACGGCGAAGAGGTCATTCACTCCACACACATTGAGTATCTTTACCGCATTGGCGGAGAAACCGCATTGCGGAAACTCCGGCGTGCCTTTCATATACAGCACCACGGGGTGAGCGCTAACTTGCTGCTTGATGGTTTCTTGCGTATCCATATCTAGTTCCTCGTCAATTTACTCAACCTGAAAATCAGCTTACGGGAGAGTCGCTCTGTTTTCAAGAAATTCCTTTCATACCGACTTTCATACCGACCGAAACTCCCACATTTTTATTCTAACAGCTTTGTGCTGGCAAATTTCCGCGTTTCCCGCCACTGACCCGCATTGTGCCGGCCAGATCAGGATGGGAAAATACCTCGCCAAACCCCGCCTTGCTTAACAATCGGCGACACGCTGCTGCCTGATCGTAGCCGTGTTCCAGTAGCAGCCAGCCACCCACGGAGAGATGAGCTATGGCAGAAGTAATGATGCAACGAATACAGTCCAGCCCATCGCTGCCTGCCGCCAGTGCCGTGCGTGGCTCAAAGCGCAGGTCCCCTTGCTCGAGATGGGGATCACCGTCGGCAACATAGGGCGGGTTGGAAACGATGAGATCGAATTCTTCTCCATCTACCCCACTGAACCAGTCGCTTGCGAGCATGCGCACATTGGTCGCCACGAGATGTCTGGCGTTCACCCTGGCAACGGCGATGGCAGCGGCTGAAGAATCCACTGCGGTAACGCTCGCTAGCGGACGATGTTTGCCAATGGTTATTGCCACTGCGCCACTGCCTGTTCCCAGGTCCAGCACTTTGTCCGGACGATCAATGGAAACTCGCTCCAATGCCAGATCCACCAGTAACTCGGTTTCTGGGCGAGGAATCAGCACGGCGGGGGTCACTTTGAAGTTCAGGCTGTAAAATTCGCGTTCGCCAACAAGATAAGCAACCGGCTCGCCAGCGGCACGGCGCACTGCCAATGAATAAAATTGCTGCGCTTGCTCGGGTGCAAGCTCCTGGCTGGGGTGAGCGATAAGATGGGCGTGACTCACATTGAGCACACTCTGCAACAGCATGCGCGCATCGGTAGCGGCGATATCCGGCTGTATCTGCTGCAGTGCTTGTGCGATGGTGGCTTGCTGTAGCGGAGGACTCCTGCTGGAGTTGCCGTGCCGCAACAAATAGTCCGGGTCTGTTGGTAAGCGTGACATGCCTGGCTCTAATCCGCCATCGCTGCCAATTGCTCCGTCTGGTGTTCAGACATCAGCGCAGAACAAAGCTCGTTCAAGTCTCCGTCCATGATCTGGTCTATTTTATAAAGTGTAAGGTTGATGCGGTGGTCGGTAATACGCCCCTGCGGAAAATTGTAGGTGCGAATTCGCTCCGAGCGATCGCCGCTGCCTATCAGCGACTTACGGGTGGCCGCTTGCCTGGCCTGCTGCTCGCGTGTTTGTTTGTCGCGGATTCGTGCCACCAGAACGCTCATGGCTTGTGCCTTATTCTTGTGCTGTGAGCGTCCATCCTGGCATTCAACCACGATGCCCGTCGGCAGATGCGTGATGCGTACCGCCGAATCGGTTTTGTTGATATGCTGACCCCCTGCGCCGGAAGCACGAAATGTATCAATACGCAATTCAGCCGGATTCAACGTCACATCGTCGATTTCATCCGCCTCCGGCATCACCGCTACGGTACAGGCGGAAGTATGGATGCGCCCCTGGGTCTCGGTGGCCGGCACACGCTGCACCCGGTGGCCACCGGATTCAAACTTGAGCTTGGAGTAAGCGCCCTGGCCAATGATCTTGGCGATAATTTCCTTGTAACCACCCGCTTCCGAGGGGCTTTGTGAAATCACCTCCACCTGCCAGCGCTGACGCTCGGCGAAGCGCGCATACATGCGAAACAAGTCGCCCGCGAACAATGCGGATTCGTCGCCGCCTGTGCCGGCACGAATTTCCAGAAAAATATTGCGCTCGTCGTTGGGGTCCTTGGGCAATAACTGTTTCTGCAACTCTGCTTCGATTCGCACGAGCTTCTCTTTACCTTCGCGTATCTCGGCATCGGCAAATTCGCGCATCTCTAAATCGGCGCTCATTTCCTGCGCAGTCTGGATGTCGCGCTCACCTTGCTGGTAGGCGTGATAAAGCTCGACCACCGGGGTAATCTCGGCACGTTCGCGTGTAAGCTTGCGGTAGTTATCCAGATTGGCAGTAATGGTCTCACTGCTCAGCAGACGGGTTAGTTCCTCCAGGCGCACGCTGAGCTGCGTGAGCTTGGCAGCAATGCTATTGTTCATTCCGGGCGGTGGAGTTGATACAAGCGGTTGACCAGCCCGACCAGGTCGTCGCGCTCATCGGCTGTGGCATGATTGAGCGCTTCGGAGGGGATATGCAGAAATTTATTGGTGAGGCCGTTACTCAGTAATTCCAGGATTTTCTGCGGGTCTTCACCCTTGGCCAGAAGCTTCATGGCCCGTTCGAGTTCATGCCGTCGATACCGTTCGGCCTGGTCGCGCAACGCACGAATCGTGGGAACCAACTCGCGCGATTCCAGCCAGTGCATGAAGTTGATTACATTGGAGTCGATGATGGCTTCTGCTTGCGCCACCGCACCCTGGCGCAGATCCAGCCCTTCTTTGACGATATCGGCCAGATCGTCCACGGAATAAAGAAATACATCGTCCAGTTCCGCCACCTCCGGCTCAACATCTCGCGGCACGGCCAAGTCCACCATGAAAATCGGACGATGCTTGCGCACTTTGATGGCACGCTCCACCATACCTTTGCCAAGTATGGGCAAGGGACTGGCGGTGCAGCTCACCACAATATCGTGCAACGCCAGTTGTTCGGGAAGCTCGTTCAAAGTGATGGCCTGTGCATTGAAACGCTGCGCCAGCAGCTGTGCGCGTTCGATTGTACGATTGGCGACGGTGATATGTTTCGGATGGCGTGCGGCGAAATGACTGGCGCATAACTCTATCATTTCACCTGCACCGATAAACAATACTCGCTGCTCACTGATGTCGCCGAAAATCCGTTCTGCCAGCCGGGTAGCAGCGGCAGCCATGGAAACGGAATTGGTACCTATTTCAGTAGAAGTGCGAACCTCCTTGGCAACAAAAAAAGTGCGCTGGAACAGCTTGTGCAGCAGCATCCCCAGTGTGCCGGCGTGTTCGGCAGATTTCACTGCATCCTTCAACTGGCCGAGTATCTGCGGTTCGCCTAGCACCATTGAATCCAGCCCGCTGGCGACACGAAAAGCGTGCTTCACCGCCTGTTCGCGCGGCAGCTTATACAGATAGGGTTCCAGTTCCCGCGCCTGCAGGTGATGATAATCCGCCAGCCAGTGCGTTGCCTCCTCGGGCTTGTCGGTACTGCAATAAACCTCGGTGCGATTGCAGGTGGAGACAATCGCCGCCTCTCCTACTGGATGATGCTGCACCAGATCATGCAGCGCACGTTCCATTGCATCTTCCGGGAACGCAACCTGCTCACGCACGTCCAGCGGTGCGGTCTGATGGTTGATGCCGAAGGCAAATAACTGCATGGAAGATGATGTAAGCAACTGGTGAATAATCCGAAATCCGTTGATTATAGTATTACAACAGCTTGAATACTATCAATGAAAGGCATTGAAAATCTTCAGAAAGATTACGGGAACTTCTCCGTTGTTGTAGAAAACCAGAAAATCTGGAAGTCACGGAAATCCACATGGATAATGGTGGCCAAGGGCGGAATCGAACCACCGACACACGGATTTTCAATCCGCTGCTCTACCGACTGAGCTACTTGGCCGTACGGACCGCGGCAGAGAGTTCCGCTCGCGTTGTGCAAGGGTGCGGATTATAAAGGAAAACGCCCGACCCACAAAAGAAAAAGGCGCCAGCGTCAGCGCCTTAAAGGACAAGCTGCTGTCCAAGGAGGGAGACACGACCAGCGCTGCAGGACAGGATCCTGCAACGCCGGACGGTCAGGATGGAGCCTATTCGAATCGGCTTAAAGCCGCCTTACGTGAGACTTTCAATATTCTGACGTTGGCAAACTGTCCAAGGCGTGGCGCGCTCCACGCCGGTACTACATTTCGCTCTGCGAACGAAGCCAAAAGAAAAGGGGCGCATCGAGCGCCCCTTTTCACCTGCAGTTCGCGCCCGGCTTTCACCGGGCAACGAATCGCATTCCTCGACTACATGTCCATGCCACCCATGCCGCCCATGCCACCCCTGCCGCCACCCATGCCACCCATGTCGCCCATTCCGCCGCCTTTCTTGTCTTCGACAAGCTCGGCGACCATCGCATCGGTCGTCAGCATCAGGCCTGCAACGGAGGCCGCGTTCTGCAGCGCGGTGCGCGCCACTTTGGTCGGATCGATAACGCCCATCTCGACCATGTCACCGTAATCGCCGGTTTGCGCGTTGTAGCCATAGTTGCCCTTGCCTTCGGCAACCTTGTTCATCACCACCGAAGGCTCTGCGCCTGCGTTGGCGACGATCTGGCGCAGGGGCTCTTCCAGGGCGCGCAGCACGATCTTGATGCCGGCTTCCTGGTCGTGGTTGTCGCCTTTGAGCTTGCTCATTGCAGCGCGGGCGCGAATGTACGCCACACCGCCGCCGGGCACGACGCCCTCTTCCACCGCGGCGCGGGTCGCATGCAGCGCGTCCTCGACACGGGCTTTCTTCTCTTTCATCTCGACTTCGGTTGCGGCACCGACTTTGATCACCGCAACGCCGCCGGCCAGCTTGGCAACGCGTTCCTGGAGCTTCTCGCGATCGTAATCGCTCGTGGCTTCCTCGATCTGCACGCGGATCTGCTTGACGCGCGCTTCGATCGCCTTCTTCTCGCCGGCGCCGTCGATCAGCGTCGTGTTCTCCTTGCCCACCTCGACTTTCTTGGCGTGACCCAGATCCTTCAGCGTGGCGTTCTCGAGCTTGAGGCCGAGTTCTTCGCTGATGACCGTGGCGCCCGTGAGGATGGCCATGTCTTCGAGCATCGCCTTGCGGCGATCACCGAAGCCCGGGGCCTTGACGGCGCAGGTCTTGAGGATGCCGCGGATGTTGTTGACCACCAGCGTCGCCAGCGCCTCGCCGTCAACTTCTTCGGCGATGATCAGCAGCGGCTTACCGGCTTTCGCAATTTGCTCGAGTACGGGCAGCAGATCGCGAATGTTGGAGATTTTCTTGTCGTGCAACAGGATATACGGGCTCTCCAGCAGGGATATCTGCTTGTCG
>JAYSQR010000005.1:0-4993 GCA_043721435.1 Nitrosospira sp.
ATGGCGAGGAAGTAAAAGAAGATCAATCAGGCCAGCAAAAACTCGCCGCCTGACCGACCTTCCTTGAAAAGGTCATACACCAGATTTGACGATATCTCCTCCTTCGCGCGTATATCGCGCCTGAAGGCGCTCCTACGAAGACGGCCGGCGGGTATAATCCTGCACCATGCTTACCAGCCTTTCTTTTCCACTCGTCACTGCACCGCTGCTCTCATTTGCGGTGACGCTCGCCTTGATCTGGTGGCTGATCAAGGGCAACACCCTCAATATCTTGGATCACCCCAATGCCCGCTCTCTCCATACCAAGCCTGTCCCCCGTACCGGCGGCGTAGGTGTAATGTTGGGAATCTTGGTTTCGTGGGCGCTGCTTCCCGCCACGCTGCCTTTGCCGGTGTGGATGGGCGTCGGTCTGCTGGTGGCGGTGTCCCTCGCCGACGATATCTTTACGCTGCCGGTCTGGCAGCGGCTGTTGACACATGGCGCGACTGCAGTCTGGCTCTCTGCCACGCTCCTGTCCGGGGCACACAGCTGGATGCTCGTCATCGTAGTTGCATTTGTCATCGCCTGGGTGACCAACCTTTATAATTTCATGGATGGATCGGACGGGTTGGCCGGAGGCATGACGTTGATCGGCTTCAGTTGCTACGGTCTGGCTGCATGGCTCACGGGGGATGAGGCATTTGCCGTGCTAAACTTCTGTATCGCTGCCGCTGCCGCAGCTTTTTTGTTGTTCAATTTTCATCCGGCACGCATTTTCATGGGCGATGCCGGTTCGATTCCGCTGGGGTTCCTGGCGGCGGTGTTCGGCGTAATGGGTTGGACCGATGGCTTGTGGCCGTTGTGGCTGCCACCGCTGGTATTCTCGCCGTTCATTGCCGATGCCACGGTTACACTTGCAAAACGCAGCCTGCGCGGCGAGAAAATCTGGCAAGCGCACCGCGAACATTATTACCAGCGCCTGGTGCAGAGCGGCTTCGGCCATCGCAACACAGCATTGCTCGGTTATGTACTGATGCTGGCTGCAGGTGCCAGCGCGGTGTGGGCGGCGAAGCAAGACACCATGACTCAGTTGGGAACCGGTGTGACATGGAGTGGAGCCTATCTGGTGATGATGTTTGTTTTTGACCGTTATTGGGAGCGCCGCTGCGGCGACCGACAGGATGCCTCGACGTAACCCGAATTTGCGCAAACTCATCGCAATCACACATGACCTCGCCGCAGTCATCGTTGCGTGGTGTCTCGCGTATTTATTCCGTTTCAATTTCGAGATTCCTCCCTCGCACCTGGCATCGCTGAAAGCAACTCTGCCCTGGGTGGTCCTGATTCAGGCAGCAGCATTTCAATTGTTCGGCCTGTATCGCGGTGTCTGGCGCTATGCGAGCCTGCCCGACTTGCGCCGTATTCTGCTGGCGATCCTGGTGGGAGCAGCGGCGGTGCCGCTGGGACTATTCCTGCTGCAATTACTTGCCGGGGTGCCGCGTTCCGTATTGTTGCTGGATCCGATCCTGCTTCTACTCATCATGGGCGGTAGCCGTCTTACCTACCGGCTATGGAAGGAGGGTCATCTCTTCAGGCTCGGGAACCCGCAAGGCAACCCGGTGCTGGTGCTGAGTGCGGGTGATACTGCGGTCGGTCTGGTAAAAGAGCTGGCTCGCAGCAAGGAATGGCGGGTGGTGGGATTGCTGGATGATGACCCGCGACGACATCGATTGATCTTGCACGGTTCTGAGGTGCTGGGGCGGATCGATCAGCTGCCCGCCATCGCGGAGAAGCTGGATGTCGCCCATGCCATTATCGCCATGCCGTCCGCCACCCACGATGTCCGCCGCCGGGCGCTGGAGACATGCGCTGCCGCAGGAGTCAAGGCACTGACTGTGCCCTCCTATGATGACTTGATCAGCGGCAAGGTCACCGTGTCGAAAATCCGCAATGTCGAACTGGACGACCTGCTCGGACGCGACCCGGTGCAATTAGACAACACAGGCTTGCACGGCTTGCTGACAGGAAAAACCGTGCTGGTTACCGGAGCGGGCGGCTCGATCGGCTCGGAGCTATGCCGGCAAATTGCCAGATTTGAACCGGCTCGGCTGGTGCTGTTTGAGTTGAACGAGCTCGCGCTCTACAACATGGAACAGGAATTCAGCACCAGTTTCCCAGATATGCCGATGGCGTTCGTGATCGGTGATGTCAAGCACCCTGCCCGGTTGAGGCAGGTGTTCACGCAGTTCCGGCCGACGGTGGTGTTTCATGCTGCCGCTTACAAGCATGTGCCGCTGATGGAACAGGAAAATGCCTGGCAGGCGGTGCAGAACAACGTCATGGGCACCCATATCCTGGCTCAGACCGCGGTTGAATACGGAGTAGAAAAATTCGTACTGATCTCGACCGACAAAGCGGTCAATCCCACCAACGTCATGGGTGCCAGCAAGCGCCTGGCGGAGATGGTGTGTCAGGCGCTGCAACAATCCGTTTCTTCCTCCAGGAGAAATGATCCCAGCGACAGGGGATCAGGGACACGTTTCGTGATGGTGCGTTTCGGCAACGTACTGGGCAGCACGGGCAGCGTGATTCCGAAATTCCGCGAACAGATTGCCAACGGCGGGCCGATCACCGTTACCCACCCGGAAATCACGCGCTATTTCATGTCCATTCCCGAAGCTGCGCAACTGGTGCTGCAGGCGGGGTTGATGGGCGGAGGAAATGATGGCGGGGAGATTTTCGTGCTGGACATGGGTGAGCCGGTCAAAATTGCCGATCTGGCAAGAGACCTGATCCGCCTATCCGGCTTGAGTGAAGAAGACATCAAGATTGTCTACAGCGGTTTGCGTCCGGGCGAAAAGCTCTACGAGGAATTGCTGGCGGATGACGAGAACACCCTGCCTACCCCCCACGCCAAGCTGCGCATTGCCCAGGCCCGTGAGGTTGATGCCCAGTGGCTGGCGGAGTTGATGGTGTGGCTGGATGGACACCCCGTGTTAAGCGATGCGGAAGTCAAGCAAGGGTTGGCCAAATGGGTGCCGGAATATGTGCCGAGCAAATCGGCGGGAGGGGAATGAGATATGAAACCGCTCGCATTGAGCTGCGAGCTTGTCGAACGGTTGAAACATGAATAATTTCAGGGCCTTCGACCGGCTCAGGCCGAACGGAATGAATTTTCGCGCCTGAAGGCGCTCCACAAGGGCGATGATTAATTTCCGAAAAGGTCGGCATGGGAGCCGGTGCGCGCCAGCCATAAATCAGCAGCATCGGTCTTGTAGATCAACAGCCAATCAGGCTCGATGTGCAGGTCGCGATAACCCTTGAACTCGCCGCGCAGAGGGTGATCATTCAGTTCGCGGGGCAAAGGCCGACGATGCACCAGCAATTCGATGACAGCACGCAATTTTCCAGTATCCTTGCCCCGACGTTTTGCAAGCTCAACCTCCTTTTCAAATCTGTTTGTGGTGTTGAGCCTGCGTGGTTCCATCAGATACCCATCTTGTTATAGAAATCGTTGACGCTGGCGTAAGTATTCACTTCGCCACGCTCAACGGCTTCAATAGCAGCAATGGTTTCAGCATTGGGCAATTCTTGATGGGCAATATAAGAACGCATCAGCTCGCGCACAATCTGCGCCGCCGGCCGATGCATGGCTGCAGCCGCTGCCATGAACTGCTCGTGCAATTCCGGCTCCATTTTTATCGACATTTGCACTTCTTTAGGCATGATTGTCACTCCGATTGGTCAACATCATGGCAGTCTAAAAGATACCTGATGAGCAGTCAACAGATACCTAATTAATATTCCATGATCCATGGTTAGCTGGCAGGCAATTCCCCGCCACGGAGCGGTGCATATAGCATGGGTAGCATGTCGTAAGCCGGGGCGAGGGTCATGTCGGGACGGAAGGCGAGGTTGCCTTCGTGCATATCGGTATTGCCGATGTGCTTGCCGAACCACCATATATGGCGGATTGCGGAGATGGTTTCGTTGGTGACGCCACTGCCTGCCGCTTGAAGAGCCAGCGCAGTTTTTGTCCAGCGTGCGCCTGCTGTACCGGCCAAGGCGGCATTCAAGCTGCCGAGTGTGATGCGCAGCTCAATTTGATTTCCTATGAAATATGTAGCACAATTAACTACGAACGAAGTATAAAAGGAAACGTTTAGTGCTGTCCTCATTACTTTTCAGCGATTATCGACGGCGTGTACTTGGGCTTTTACTACTGCACCCAGACACAAGCTATCATGTGCGTGAGTTGGCGCGCGTGACGGGTACGTCTGCCGGTACGTTGCATAAAGAATTGACCAAGCTAACCCATGGCGGGGTATTGCGGCGGCAAGAAGTGGGAAATCAGGTTCGCTATAGCGCAGATCGTAATTGTCCGGTGTTTGAAGAGCTGGCGAGCATTTTGCGCAAGACTTCGGGGCTGGTTGATGTACTAGTAGCCGCACTAAGCAGCGTTGAAAAAAACATTGTCCTGGCTTTTATGTTTGGCTCGGTAGCTCGCGGCGAACAACAGTCCAACAGTGATGTGGATGTGATGTTGGTGGGCGATTTGGGCTTTGCCGCTGCCGTGCAGGTGTTGCATCCTGTTCAAGCGACTTTGCGGCGTGAGATTAATCCTGTAGTGTATTCGTTGAATGAGTTTCGTCGTCGTGCCGCCAGTGATGATTCGTTTATTCAAGAAGTATTAGCCCAACCCAAGCTGTTTGTAGTGGGTAATGAAAATGAGCTTAGAAAACTTACTCAAGATCAATAAGCTGCAAACGCACCATCCGTCGCGCGAATCAGTATAGCGCCTGTTGCAAGCCGCAGCTCGCAACATCGAGGACGCGCGATTTGCAGAGATCAGCGGCGAGACACGTCTCGATGCGGCCTATAAGTGCATTATGCAATGTGCGATGGTGGCACTATGGGCGAGCTATAGTCGAAAGTGGTGTACAGCCGGGATAGTGAAGAGAGGTTGAGGCGGTGGAGATTTTTGTTGGACAATTTGATTGCTGAAGTCGAATTA
>JAYSQR010000006.1:0-4805 GCA_043721435.1 Nitrosospira sp.
ATTTCGCCTTTGAGGCGATCAGCGACCAATTCGAGTTCAATCTCACCTTTTTTGGAGATGTGAAATTCGTCGAACACAAAAAATTCACGGAGTATTTGATCCGGCGTATAGCCCAGTGCCTTGAGCAGGATGGTGACCGGCATTTTGCGGCGACGGTCGACGCGAAAATACAAATAATCTTTGGGGTCGAATTCAAAATCGAGCCACGAGCCACGGTAAGGAATGACCCGCGCCGAGAACAGCAACTTGCCCGAGGAGTGGGTCTTGCCGCGATCATGTTCGAAGAACACGCCGGGCGAGCGATGCAACTGCGACACGATGACGCGCTCGGTACCGTTGATTACAAACGAGCCATTGGCCGTCATCAGCGGGATTTCGCCCATGTACACGTCTTGCTCTTTCAGCTCTGTCACGGTCGGCTTGGAGGCTTCGCGATCCATGATGACGAGGCGCACTTTGGCGCGCAAGGGGGAAGCATAAGTGAGGCCGCGCTGCTGGCATTCCTTGACATCGAACGGAGGGGTGCCAAGATCGTAGCTGACAAAATCGAGACGTGCATTCTTGGAATGGCTTTCGATCGGGAAGATCGAGGTAAATGCTGCCTGCAATCCCTGATTGGCGCGCTGACCAGGCTCAACTCGCGCTTGCAGGAAGGCTACATATGATTCGAGCTGGGTGGCGAGAAGAAAAGGGATCGGCAGCACGCTGGCGCGCTTGGCGAAACTTTTACGGATGCGTTTTTTCTCGGTAAACGAATAGCTCATGGAATCTCTCCGGGGGTCAGAAAACAGAAAGCAGAGTGCTCTCTGCCTGCTGTGTTATGCGTTCTGCGTCACAAATAATGCAAAAATCAACACGCTAGAGAGGCCAAAGGCTGGCGGCACATTTCGCGCTGCCAGCCCGCCTCCTGCTACTACCTCTTTACTTGATCTCGCAAGCTGCACCAGCTTCAGTCAGTTGCTTCTGAATGGCATCTGCGTCGGCTTTGGAAATGCCTTCCTTGACCGCTTTGGGCGCTCCATCCACCAGATCCTTGGCTTCTTTCAGACCCAGGCCGGTAACCGCGCGCACGACCTTGATCACGTTAACTTTGCTATCACCTGCAGCGGTCAGTATTACGGAAAATTCAGTTTGCTCTTCCGCCGGGGCGGCAGCGGCACCGGTTGCGGGAGCTGCTGCTACCACTGCTGCTGCAGCGGCTGAGACACCGAACTTTTCTTCCATCTCTTTGATCAGCTGAGAGAGTTCCAGCACGGTCATATTGGCGATTGCATCTAGAATTTCTGCTTTGGCTACTGCCATGATTTTCTCCTGATAAAATTAATTTCTGGTTTGATTACAGTTTCGACTATCTCGAAACCGGATTAAGCGACTTGTTTCTGATCGCGAACAGCTGCGAGACCACGCACAAATTTGGTCGGCACTTCGTTGAGTGTCCGCACAAAGTTGACGATCGGTGCCTGCATCGTGCCCAGCAGTTTCGAAAGCAGTTCTTCGCGGCTCGGCATAGTGGCCAGATTCGCAATGTCCTTGTCCGACATTACGAAATTAGCTATTGCACCAGCTTTGATTACGAACTTGTCATTACCCTTGGCAAAGTCGTGCAGCACTTTCGCCGCGGCTACCGGATCACTGCCGATACCATAGACGAGCGGTCCCACCATGTGCGAGGAAAGACCGGCAAACGGCGTATCTGCAACCGCACGCCGCGCCAGCGAATTCTTCAGCACCCGGAAATATATCCCCGACTGACGCGCCTTGGCACGCAACTGGGTCATATGCCCGACTCCGAGACCGCGATACTCCGCAACGATAACAGCCTGAGCCTTCGCCAACTGCGCGCTGACCTCGGTGACTACCGCTTTTTTCTCTTCAAGATTTAGACTCAAGATACGTTCTCCATCAGTTGAATAGAGTATTGAGTTTTGGTGCCGAGCTCTGACAGAACCCGCTACCTGGTCTCAACACCACGAACCGGCGACCTTAAATCAGGAGATAAATTTGTTCCTGTTTCCGGGCACGCCATCTACGCTGGGCGCTAAAAATCCTGGAAATTCGGGAGCAAGCGATGGATGCCAATCACGTCCATCCCGACTCCCATCCCATTCTGCGATTAAGTCCTCCAGCGACGGCGCAAACTCAGTGGAACCGGTGTTACAGCTCACTGCCTGCCGTTCATCCAAAAAACCCCAACGGTCTTTGACAACCTGCTGGATCGGCCTGTTATGCCTCTCCAGCAGCCCAAAGCCTTACAAATTCTCTACTGCGTCAAACTAGCCTGATCCACCCGAACGCCAATCCCCATCGTGCTGGAAACTGAAATCTTCCTCAGATAGACACCCTTGGATGTGGCGGGTTTGGATTTATTGAGCGCCTCCACCAGCGCCAGCATGTTTTGTTTTAACGCATCTGCGCTAAACGATGCGCGGCCAATAGTGCATTGAACAATACCGGCCTTGTCGGCACGATATTGCACCTGACCTGCCTTGGCGTTCTTGACCGCGCCCGCAACATCCGGTGTCACCGTACCTACTTTAGGATTGGGCATCAGGCCGCGCGGGCCAAGTATCTGTCCCAACTGCCCAACGATACGCATGGCGTCAGGACTGGCAATAGCCACGTCGAAATTAATATTGCCCGCTTTGATCTGCTCTGCCAGGTCTTCAAACCCGACAATGTCAGCGCCAGCAGCAAGCGCTTCTTTGGCCTTGTCACCCTGGGCGAATACCGCCACGCGCACGGTTTTGCCAGTACCTGCCGGCAGCACCACCGAACCACGCACCGTCTGGTCTGATTTTCTTGCATCTATACCAAGATTGACGGCCACGTCAATTGATTCATCAAATTTTGCAGTGGCTGCTTCCTTGACGATCCCGAGTGCGTTCGGTAGCGGATAGACCTTGCTACGGTCCACTTTTCCGGCGATTGCTTTGAAACGTTTGGATATATATGCCATCTTTATACGCCCTCCACTTCTACGCCCATGCTGCGAGCGCTGCCGGCAATAGTGCGAACTGCCGCATCCATATCCGCTGCAGTCAAATCCGGCATTTTTACCTTGGCGATTTCTTCCGCCTGATTGCGGGTCAACTTGCCCACTTTATCGGTGTGCGGCTTGGGACTCCCCTTACCTATACCTGCTGCTTTCTTGATCAGCACCGTTGCGGGTGTGGTCTTCATGATGAAGGTGAAGCTCTTGTCAGCGTAGGCGGTAATTACCACTGGTACCGGCAGCCCGACTTCCATTTTCTGGGTAGCGGCGTTGAATGCCTTGCAGAACTCCATGATATTGAGTCCGCGCTGGCCGAGCGCAGGACCGATGGGCGGACTGGGGTTAGCTTTGCCCGCCGGCACTTGCAACTTGATATAACCAATTATTTTCTTCGCCACACTAATTCTCCTGTTGGGTACAAACGAATGCTGATGCACTCTCCCCGGTTAATAAATAATACAAGTTCTGCTTTTGAAGCTAAATGGGATTCGCCCCCATTTTATATTTCAGGCTTTCTCGATCTGGCTGAAATCCAGCTCCACCGGAGTGGGACGGCCGAAAATTGAAACCGATACCCTGATCTTGCTTTTGTCATAATTGACATCTTCCACATTGCCGTGGAAATCGGTGAAGGGACCTTCCTTGACTCGCACTGCCTCGCCTATTTCGAAAAGAATCTTGGGCTTCGGTTTCTCCACCCCTTCCTGAATCTGATGGAGGATGTTCTGCACCTCCTTTTCGCTGATCGGCGTCGGTTTCATGGCCGAGCCACCGATAAAGCCGGTAACCTTGGCAGTGTTCTTGACCAGATGCCAGGTTTCGTCGGTCATCTCCATCTCTACCAACACGTAGCCAGGGAAAAATTTCCGCTCGCTGAGGTTCTTCTGGCCACCCTTCATTTCGACCACTTCTTCTACCGGCACCAATATCTGTCCGAACTTGTCCTCCATGCCAGCCCGTTTGATCCGCTCCTGCAACGCGCGCTGTACGCTTTTCTCAAAACCAGAGTAGGCGTGAACCACAAACCATTTCTTACCCATCAATCCCCCTGGCCCATCAGATATTTCATCGCCAGCATCAAACTGGCATCTACCAGCCATAAAAATATGGCCATCACCACAACAAAGGCAAACACGATAGCGGTGGTCTGAACCGTTTCCTTACGATTCGGCCATATTACCTTCTTGGTTTCCTCTGATGACTCCCTGCTGTATGCATAAAACTGTTTGCCTTGAGCGGTAAACCATATTGTCACTGCCGCCAGAACGAAACCCGCTAACACTGAAATCACACGTATCACCATAGCGCTGTCGCGCAGGTAATAAAACCCGGCGATGCCCGCCGCCAGTAACAGAAAGGCGAATCCTAACTTGATCTTATCCACTCTACCCCACTCTGCCCTTGATGCGTAAATGAAGCCTTGCAGGAGCGTTTATGCAAACCACAGCTCCGGCCCGAAACGTTGCCGTAAATCTGTGCATTTGTGACCCTATGAGTCCTGCATTCATCGTGAATGCGCGGTAACACATAGCTGATCGTTCCATGAGAATCCTTATCTTGGCAGGCCAGGAGGGCATCGAACCCCCAACCTTCGGTTTTGGAGACCGACGCTCTGCCAATTGAGCTACTGGCCTATTTTCTTCATGGACTGAGGGCTAATACTGCTCGTGGCGCACGAAATCGCTTGATTCCGGAACCTTGATGCATAGCTCCTACAGTTATTACTCAATAACTTTCGCTACCACGCCGGCACCGACGGTTCTGCCACCCTCGCGAATGGCAAAGCGCAGGCCTTCTTCCATCGCAATCGGCG
>JAYSQR010000007.1:0-12589 GCA_043721435.1 Nitrosospira sp.
CTGGCGGAGAGAGAGGGATTCGAACCCTCGGTACGGTTGAAGCCGTACGCACGCTTTCCAGGCGTGTACCTTAAACCACTCGGCCATCTCTCCGATCAAAGGAATCCGGCTGACCGGAACCGATAAGGCCGCAAAGGATAAACCAGAATGGGTTTGCGGGCAAATTTTCCGGGCACTATCAATACCGGATATTGGTTCTGGCTTGGGTGAATTACCCTGACAGTATTGTATCAATTCTCAACCGTTTGCCACTGAATGGTCCAGCCAGCTTTCCAGGCCCAGGGCATTGAGGCCGATGTCGATGCGCAACAGTTCATGAATCTTTTCCTGTGGCAGCTTGCAGCCGTGTGCCGTCAGCCGCCGTAACAGCAGTTCGCCAAGTTCTTTCACCAGTGCCACATGTCTGCCGGGGATATGATCGCGCATTTTTCTGGCGACTGCCACATGCGCATCGATCAAATCGTGCATCTCCCCAGCATGGCGCGGCAAATGGCTGATGCGGCCGTAATGGGTGAGGAAGGCATGATCCGGATCGTAACTCATCAACCGATCCAGAGAGGCATGTGCCGCAACCGGATCGAACTGCACTGGCGTAGTGGTCGGAAACACGAATTCCATTCCACTCACGTCGAACTCGCGATAGGAAACGCCGAATGTATCACCGGTGAAGAATGAGCGGCTCTGCTCGTCGAAGATGCAATAGTGATGGCGCGCATGGCCCGGCGTATCGAGAAACAGCATGGGCCTGCCGTTAAGATCAATGCGAAATCCATCCGGCGCTTCGATGATGCGGTCTGCATTGATTGGACGGATCTCGCCGTACATGCGGCTGAATTCCGCTGCGCCATAAACCGCCGTGGCACCCGCGATGAGTCTGGAGGGATCGGCCATATGCCGCGCACCACGCGGATGTACCACCAGTTTCGCATTGGGCAGGCAGCGCATGAATTCGCTCGCGCCACCGGCATGGTCGAGATGGATGTGAGTGAGAAACACATAGGCTACATTCTCAGGCGCGAGATTTTTTTGCTGCAATGTTTCGATGACGCCGGGAACGGAAAATACCGTTCCGGTGTCCACCAGCGCGGCGGTGTCACCTTCGACGAGCAGGTGGATCGCAACGAGTCCTGGACGGTGGTACTGCGCATCGATAGTGCTGATGCCGTGGCCGTAGTCAGTAATGCGGGGTAGGGCCATGAATGCCTTGCTTGCTGGATTATGTTATCGGCTGCTGCAACTGTTCAAGTATTGCCGGGTTCTCCAGGGTGGAAACATCCTGGGTGATTTCTTCTCCTCTGGCAATGGCGCGCAGCAAACGACGCATGATTTTGCCAGAGCGGGTTTTGGGCAGGTTGTCGCCGAAGCGGATCTCGTCAGGTTTGGCAATCGGGCCGATTTCTTTAGCTACCCAGTCGCGCAACGCCACGGAGATATTGTGCGCGTCCTCACCCTGAGGGCGCACGCCTTTCAGCACCACGAACGCAACTACTGCTTCACCTTTGATATCGTGAGGCTTGCCCACCACGGCGGCTTCCGCTACCAGGGGGTTGGCTACCAGTGCCGATTCAATTTCCATGGTGCCCAAGCGATGTCCAGAAACATTCAGTACATCGTCGATACGCCCCATGATCCAGAAATAGCCGTCCAGATCACGGTTGGCAGAATCACCAGCCAGATAATATTTTCCACCCAGATCTTGCGGGAAATAGGTTTTCCGGAAACGCTCCGGGTCGCCCCACAGGGTGCGTGCCAGTGATGGAAATGGGCGCTTGATGACCAGAAATCCACCCTTGCCATTTTCCACTTCATGACCGGCCTCATCCACGATGGTTGCCATGATGCCGGGTAACGGGAAAGTGCAGGAACCGGGTTTGAGCGGCACTGCGCCGGGCATGGGAGCAAGCATGTGCGAGCCGGTTTCGGTTTGCCACCAGGTATCAACGATGGGGCAGCGGGATTGGCCCACGACGGTGTAATACCACATCCAGGCTTCCGGGTTGATGGGCTCACCTACCGAGCCCAGCAAGCGCAAGGAGGACAGATCATATTGTCCGGGCAAGTCCGGGCCTGATTTGATAAGTGAACGGACTGCGGTGGGGGCAGTGTAGAAAGTGGTCACCTTATGGTCCTGGATAATTTTCCAGAAACGGCCCGCATCGGGATAAGTGGGAACACCCTCGAACATGATCTGGGTGGCGCCTATTGCCAAGGGGCCGTAGGCGACATAGCTGTGGCCGGTAACCCAGCCCACGTCAGCCGTACACCAGAAGATGTCGGCAGGTTTGTAATCGAAAATCCATTTCATGCTCACCATCGTACCCAGCAGGTAGCCGGCGGAAGAATGCTGTACCCCCTTGGGCTTGCCGGTGGAGCCGGAGGTGTAGAGAGTAAACAGCGGATGCTCGGCATTGACCCATTCCGGTTCACAGCTGTCAGCCTGGTCCTGGATGAGGTCGTGCCACCAGACATCACGCGGAACATGCCATGACACATCTTTGCCGGAGCGTTGGTAAACCACCACGGATTTCACCGAACTGGTGCCGCCCATGGCAAGTGCTTCGTCTACTGCGGATTTCAGGGGAATGGCTCTGCCGCCGCGGATTTGTTCATCAGCAGAAATAACGGCTACTGCACCGGCATCGATGATGCGTTCGTGCAGGCTTTTGGCGGAGAAGCCGCCAAACACTACTGAATGGATTGCACCGATACGGGCGCAAGCCTGCATTGCCACAACTGCCTCAATGCTCATCGGCATATAGATGATGACGCGATCGCCTTTCCTGATATTGAGCGATTTGAGACCATTGGCAAACTGGCATACGCGGCGGTGAAGATCGCGGTAAGTGGAGCGAGTGACCTTGCCATCATCTGCCTCGAAAATGATGGCGACCTTATCCGGCTGGGTAGCGAGATGCCGGTCAAGGCAGTTGAATGAAATATTCAGTTCGCCATCGTCGAACCATTTGAAGAACGGATGATTGCTTTCGTCCAGCACCCGGGTAAAGGCCTTGTGCCATAGAATGTGTTCCCGTGCCAGTTTGCTCCAGAAACCCTGATAATCCCTTACAGCCTCGGCGCATAATGCATGGTAGGTAGCCATGCCAGCCAGATTGGCCTGGTCCACAAATGCCGCGTCAGGAGGGAAAATACGGGTTTCATGCAAGACGGATTTAATTGCGGGCATGACGCTTCTCCAGTGGTTTTCTTTGGCCAAGGTTTATAACTGGAAGAATTGTATCATCCGCATCGTCTGAATATGGCCGCTCCCGTATCTTGCCCCTGTCTTGCCCCTGGTACATGTTGATAGCAAGCAGGTGGCAATTGATCCTGGCTTTGCTTGCGACTTTATCGGCATGACAAGACTCGGGTGGAGAAAAATATCGCTGCCAGTCAACGCTTCTTTATGAAGTATCTATTTCATTAATTATAAATTTTTGCTAAAATACACACGTAATTTTTATGGGCTTGTTCGGCCCATTTTTTGTTTGTAGCGAGGCTATGGAGCTACACGAATTGCTGGAATTGACCCTGTCCGGGATGGGTTATGAGCTGGTTGAGGTGGAACGGTCGCCACGCGGCAAGCTGTTACGGGTGTTTATTGATAAGCCCAACGGCATCACTGTGGAAGACTGTGTCGCTGTCAGCGACCATCTGGGCCGATTGTTTGCGGTCGAAAATATTGATTATGATCGGTTGGAAATATCTTCGCCCGGGATGGATAGGCCGTTGAAGAAGGTGTCCGATTTTGCTCGTTTTACGGGAGAATTGGCTAAACTGAAGTTACGTGTGGCGTTGCAGGGCCAGAGAAATTTCGTCGGTATTTTGCGTGGAGTGAGCGACGAGGTGTTAAAGCTGGAAGTGGATGGAAAAATACTTGATCTTGAATTGAGTAACCTTGAAAAAGCCCGTTTGGTTCCAAAATTGTAGCCATCTGAGAATTTGGCCGGAGGTAGCATGAGTCGCGAAGTTTTGCTGTTGGTGGATGCGCTGGCGCGCGAGAAGAATGTTGAAAAGGACATTGTTTTTGCAGCACTCGAATCAGCGCTGGCATCTGCTACTAAAAAGCGTTTTCACGAAGACGCCGAGGTACGCGTATCAATCGATCGTGAGACGGGGGACTACCAGTCTTTCCGTCGCTGGCAGATAGTGGCTGACGATACCGTCGAGGAGCCCGCACGTCAAATTTCCCTGAGCGAAGCATTGCAACGCGATGCTGGAATCCAGTCGGGAGAATTTATCGAGGAACCGTTGGAAGCGGTGGAAGTCGGCCGTATCGGGGCTCAGGCAGCCAAACAGGTCATCTATCAAAAAATCCGCGATGCCGAGCGTGAGCAGATTCTGAACGATTTTCTTGAGCGCAAGGAATACATGGTTAGCGGCACCATCAAGCGCATGGAACGCGGCAATGCCATCATCGAATCTGGCAAAGTCGAGGCTGTGTTGCCGCGTGATCAGACGATCCCTAAGGAGAACCTGCGAGTTGGTGACCGTGTGCGTGCTTATTTGTCTAAAGTTGACCGAACCGCTCGGGGGCCGCAGTTGGTGTTGTCACGGATTGCGCCAGAGTTTCTGATGAAGCTGTTTGAACTGGAAGTGCCGGAGATTGAGGAAGGCTTGCTGGAAATTAAAGCTGCAGCGAGAGATCCGGGTTCTCGCGCCAAGATTGCAGTAAAGTCCAATGATCAGCGCGTTGATCCGATTGGTACTTGTGTCGGCATGCGCGGCTCCAGAGTGCAGGCAGTAACCGGTGAGCTAGCCGGAGAACGGGTGGACATCATTTTGTGGTCGGATGATCCGGCTACTTTTGTCATTAACGCGCTGGCACCTGCCGAAATCAGCAGCATTATGGTGGACGAGGAAAAACACAGCATGGACATCGTGGTGGATGAGGATAATCTTGCCCAAGCAATCGGCCGTGGCGGTCAGAATGTACGGCTGGCATCTGAGTTGACCGGCTGGGAGCTCAATATCATGAGCATGGAAGAGTCACAGGCGAAAAATGAAGAGGAATCTTCGGTCACTCGCCAACTCTTTATGGACAAGCTTGACGTGGACGAAGAAGTGGCGGATATCCTGGCGCAGGAAGGTTTTACCAGTTTGGAAGAAGTGGCTTACGTGCCGCTCAATGAGATGCTGGAAATCGAGTCATTTGACGAGCAAACTGTCAACGAGCTCCGCAATCGGGCCCGTAATGCGCTTTTGACCGAGGCCATTGTCAGTGAGGAAAAAGTAGAGCATATGGCGGAAGACCTGCTAACGCTGGAAGGCATGGACGGTCAAACTGCACGCGAATTGGCGGCCAAGGGTGTGAAAACTCAGGAAGATCTTGCCGACTTGGCGGTGGATGACCTGGTGGAAATGATCGGAATAGATGCCGAACGAGCCAAGCAGTTGATCATGGCAGCACGCGCACCGTGGTTTGCCTGATCTTGGCGGATCAAGCATAGGTTATTAAAGGCTACTAATTAATGGCGCAAATGAGTGTGGAACAATTTGCCACTGAACTGGGGCTGTTGCCAGCAGTATTGCTGGAGCAGCTCCAGGCTGCTGGTGTCAGTAAACAAATGGTCAAAGATGGTCTGACCGAGCAGGATAAAACCCAGCTTCTGGATTATCTGCGTAAGGTCCATGGTGCCAAGGAGGACAAGGGCAAGATTACTCTGACTCGCCGGCAGACATCAGAAATTAAGAAATCGGATAGTACTGGAAAAGCTCGTACCATCCAGGTGGAAGTACGCAAGAAGCGCGTATTTGTGAAGCGTGATCTGGTTGACGACGTAGCAGATAAGGATGAGGCCGTCGAGCCTGCTGCGCCAGTGGCTGCTCCTTTACTTGCACCAGCCCCTGCATCGGTGGTGGATGCTGCACAAAAGGCGTTGCGTGAAGAGGAAGCAAAAAAACAGGCTGAACTGATCGCGCGCCAAGTTGCTGAAATCAAGGAAAAGAGAGAGCGTAAGAAACCTGTTGTAGACGAGATCAGAGAAGCTCAGCCAGTTGCTGCGCCTGCCCCAATTCCAGTCCAAGTCCCAGCTGAGATGGGGGCGCTTCAGCCTGCTCCAACGGAAGGTACCTTGCATAAACCGGTAGTTAAGCCGGAAGACAAGGCGGCCAAAGCCGAGAAGAAGAAGAAACAGACCAAACAAGTCATCTGGAAAGACGAGAGCACTGAAAAACGCGGACTCAAGACGCGCGGTGATTTATCCGGTGGCAAAGGATGGCGTACGCGCAGAGATAAACACAGCAAAGCTTCCTCCAGTGAAGACCAAGGGACTCATGGCTTCTCAGCGCCAACTGAGCCTGTGGTGCATGAGGTGATGGTGCCTGAAACCATCTCTGTCGGGGCGCTGGCGCAGAAAATGACGGTCAAGGCGGCCGAAGTCATCAAGACCCTAATGAAAATGGGTAACATGGTGACTATCAATCAGATACTGGATCAGGAAACCGCCATGATCGTGGTGGAAGAGATGGGTCACATTGCCAAATATGCGGCTCTGGATAGTCCGGAAGCTTTCCTGGCGGATACCGAGCTGCCCACGACGGAGTATAAAACGGAGTCACGCGCGCCGGTAGTTACGGTAATGGGTCACGTTGATCATGGCAAAACTTCCTTGCTGGATTACATTCGTCGCACACGTGTAGCAAGCGGCGAAGCAGGTGGTATCACGCAGCATATCGGTGCTTATCACGTTGAAACCGAACGGGGCATGATCACTTTCCTCGACACACCCGGTCATGAAGCATTTACCGCCATGCGTGCCCGCGGTGCCAAAGTCACCGATCTGGTCGTACTGGTGGTGGCAGCAGATGATGGTGTAATGCCCCAGACCATAGAAGCGATACATCATGCCAAGGCTGCCAAGGTACCGATCGTGGTGGCGGTCAACAAAATTGACAAACCAGAGGCCAATCCAGAACGCATCAGGCAGGAACTGGTGGCGCAAGGTGTGGTACCAGAGGACTGGGGTGGCGACACCATGTTTATCGAGGTTTCGGCCAAGACCGGCCAAGGCATTGATGCATTGCTGGAAAGTGTACTGCTCCAGGCTGAAGTGCTGGAACTCAAGGCGGCAAAGGATGCGCCCGCCAGAGGCATCGTCATCGAATCACGTCTGGACAAAGGACGCGGCCCGGTAGCAACGATCCTGGTGCAGTCCGGAACTTTGAAGCGAGGGGATGTTCTGCTGGCAGGCGCGGCGTTTGGCCGAGTGCGCGCGATGCTGGACGAGAATGGTAAACCGGTGGAGCAGGCAGGCCCCTCCATCCCGGTAGAGATTCACGGTTTGTCGGAAGTGCCGGTGGCAGGAGAAGTCGTAGTAGCTTTGGCTGATGAGCGTAAAGCGCGTGAAATAGCGCTGTTCCGCCAAGGCAAGTTCCGCGACGTGAAACTTGCCAGACAACAGGCAACCAAGCTGGAAAACCTGTTCGAGCAGAAGGGCGAGGTCAAGATACTTGCATTGATCATCAAGGCCGACGTGCAGGGTTCCTACGAGGCGCTGACCCATGCATTGGAAAAGCTATCTACTGACGAGGTCAAAGTCAACATCATCCACAGCGGCGTGGGCGAGATCACCGAATCCGACATCAACTTGGCGCTAGCTTCCAAGGCCGTGGTGATCGGCTTCAACAGTCGCGCGGATACGGTTGCGCGCAAGCTGATCAGTGCAACCGGAGTAGATGTACGTTACTACAGCATTATTTACGAGGCAGTAGACGAAATCAAGGCAGCCCTATCCGGCATGATGGCACCGGAACGCAAGGAAAGCATTATCGGACTGGTGGAAATTCGTCAAGTATTCCGTATCTCCAAAGTGGGCGCTGTGGCTGGCTGTTATGTGCTCGATGGTGTTATCAGGCGCGGCTCATCAGTGCGGTTAATCCGTAACGGCGAGCTGATTCATACTGGTGAACTGGATTCGCTGAAGCGCTTCAAAGACGATGTGAAAGAGGTCAAGGCAAATTTTGAATGTGGCCTGTCGTTGAAAAACTTTAATGATATTCAGACAGGTGATCAACTGGAAGTCTACGAAATCGTCGAGGTCGCGCGCAGCCTGTGAACCAAGGCAAAACCGGCTTTGGGTGTCATCTCATTCTGCAAAGCGCTATCCACGGCCCCGTGAAGTATTTTGATGGCTCGTCTTGCCTGTAGAATATCATGCCCAAAGACTATTCCCGCACTCTGCGTATTGCTGACCAGATCCAGCGCGAACTGGCTGACCTGATCCATAATGAACTTAAAGATCCGCGTATTGGCTCGATCACGCTGACCGGCGTCGAGGTGAGTCATGATTATGCCCATGCCAAGGTTTTCTACACCTCGCTTGGCAGTGCCGGTGACAATTTTCTGACTGATAAAGGACTGGAACACTCGGCAGGATTTCTGCGCAGTCAATTGTCACGTCGACTAAAATTACGCGTGGTGCCACAGCTGCATTTTATCTACGATGAATCGGTTGAACGCGGCATGCGTCTATCACAACTGATAGACGAAGCGGTGGCACAGGAAGGTCCGGCAGAGTAGGCGCGGATAGTGCCGGATGTGTCTAAATTCCCTGCATGTTGTGAACCCTAAGCCTTTGCAGCCAAAATACATCAAACGTAATATCAGTGGCGTCCTGCTGCTTGATAAACCGTGCGGGATCTCATCCAACCGGGCATTACAAATTATCAAACGTATCTTTACTGCAAGTAAAGCTGGGCATACCGGTACACTTGACCCGCTGGCAACCGGATTATTGCCAATCTGTCTCGGCGAAGCCACCAAATTCTCTTCAGCGTTACTGGGTGCTGATAAAACATATCAAGCAGTGCTGAGATTGGGTTATATCAGCACTACCGGAGATGCCGAGGGAGAAATTTCGATAGCGGGTGATGTGAAACTGACGCTGCAATATGTCGAAGAAGTAGTGCAAAGTTTTATCGGTAGCATTACACAGACCCCTCCTATGTACAGTGCGTTGAAGCATCAGGGGAAACCCCTGTATGCCTACGCCAGAAAAGGTGTGGAAATCGAGCGGCAACCGCGCAAGGTAACTATTTACAACTTGCATGTTGAAACCCTTGCAGGCGATCAGATGTGTATCATGGTCAGGTGCAGTACGGGCACCTATGTCCGTACCTTGGCGGAGGATATCGGCAGAGCACTGGGATGTGGCGGCGCATATCTGACTTCCTTGCGCCGTAGCGCTGTCAATAATTTTGACTTGTCGCAATCTTATACGCTGGATCAGCTTGAGGCCATGTCACTATTGCAACGAGACAGCTGTCTGCACCCGGCAGACAGTCTCCTGCATAATTTTTCTGCTGTGATGCTGGACAATGCATTGGTGACATCACTACTGCAAGGGCAGGTGGTGGCTGGCCCCCCCTCCATAAATGGCTTGATGGAAGGAGAAAGGGTTCGGCTGTATGACCGGGAAGAAAATTTCCTGGGGTTGGGAGAAGTTACGGCACAGGGTGAGATAGCTCCGAAACGGCTAATGGCAGAGGAGATATCTGCGACAGGGGTTCATCAATCCTAAGGCCTTAGCCGAAAATTGGCCATTGCTGCAGGAAAGTACTCGGTCATTGCCACGCCATTAGGTGATCGCAGGTTGCCACACTTGTGGTGCAGTGTGGCCATCCATGCACTATGCTGATCAGACGATCTGCCGTGCAGGGTATCCGGATAAGTCTGGCCATGTTCCTAGGATCACTGAAGGCCACTGCATCAATTTCAGTTAGAATGGTAAACAGCCATGACGATCATCGCCGTTTTCAATCAAAAGGGTGGTGTAGGAAAAACCACTACCGCGCTTAACCTGGCCGCCGCACTCGCGCGCCATGGACGTACCCCTTACGGCATAGATCTTGATCCGCAAGCGCAGTTTGGCGCTACTGTCGGCATCACTGCCAAAACAGGTGATGAAACCGTACTGAGTCTGTTTCAGCATAACCGCCCGTTGCATGAGTTAGTTCACGCGTCCCCTAGCGGCATTAATATCATCCCATCACATATCGAGCTATCCAAAGTGGATGCTTTGTACGGCAAAGGTTACAACGTGGTTAACCGGCTTAACACTGGTTTGCAAGCAGAAAAATTTGGTGACAAGGAAACACCCCTGGTAATCGATTGTAGCCCGTTGTTGAGTGTGCTCTCGCTAAACGCGCTATTTGCCTGCAACTGCCTGATCGTGCCGATGTCGGCCGATTATCTCTCCATCAAGGGGGCGATCCAGATTGAGAAAACGCTTAAAGCGCTGGAACAGGTACTCAAGCGTCGGGTCAAACGCCGTTACTTGCTGACCCGCTTTGATGCCAGACGCCGTATGGCGCGGGATGTATTACAAATGGCTGAAGAAAAATTTGGTGAGGAAGTTTGCCGCACACAGATCTCGGAAAATGTCAGTCTGGCAGAGAGTCCTGTTGCCAATAAGACAATTTTTGAATATGCACCCAGTAGTCGCGGTGCACAAGACTACGAAGCATTGCTGGCAGAACTGCTGGCCGAGGGATTTATCGAGTAATCCATGCTACTTGGCGATTAAAGATAAAATATCCTCAAGAGATGCTGTCTGACCGGGTTTAGTCTCTTCCTGCTTTATCTCGCAGCGTGTCACTTCGCAATGGTAGTACATCTGGCGTAGTTTACGTTCTGCATCTTCCTGGTCTTTTCCCGCGATGAGAATATTTTCAACTTTCTGCCCGCTCTGCGTCTGTACCGAAAAGTAAAATTTCAACATTGCTACCCCCAAACAATATCCATAATTATTCCCCAATAGCTGTTTATCATAGCATGATGATAATTTCCTCAGCCAAGACGATAACAAACCGGACTCAAGGGGACATGGCAGTACCCCGAGCCGTTATTGTCGAAGGGGGGGGATCTGCCGGCAGGCCCGCAAGTGCGTCGGCGATGCGTTGGATGCCTGCCCGAATCTGATACTCATTGACCGAAGAGAAGCCTAGTATCAGAGTACGTGCGCTATAGTCGCACTTCCCATAATCATAAGCGGTACCGGAACCTATGGAGTAAATTCCTACGCCGTGCCGAAGTGCAAGTGCCTGTAGCCTGCGCGCATCCGGAAAGTCTTCTGGCAGATGCCAGGCTAGGTGCAGTCCGCTTTCCAGTCCAGAAAGCCGTACTGAACCAAAATGATAGCGTAGGGCTTCGATAAGACAATCACGGCGCTTGGAATAAAGGTGACGCATACGTCTTAGGTGATTGCCATAGGCGCCGCTGCGAATAAATTCCGCCATCGTAGCTTGATCGAGCCATGCGTGTCCATTGTTGAGCAGTGCCTTGGCTGAGCGTGCTGCTTGTATCAGTACTCTGGGCACGACGAGATAACCAATACGGAGTCCGGCACCCATGGATTTGGAGAAAGTACCCAAGTACATGACGCAACCATAATCGTCGAGTCCCATCAATGCGGTTAACGGTGAGCCGCGATACTGGAAATCCGAGTCATAATCATCTTCGATAATATAGGCACCACAGCGCCGCGCCCAGTCGAGGAGTTTCAGCCGCCGTTCGATTGGCAGAGTGAAGCCAAGAGGATACTGATGAGAAGGCGTGACATATAGCAGCGTTACACCGCTCTCCGGTAGTTGTTCTACGTCCAGTCCAGCTTCATCCACTGGCACCGGAACCAGTTTTGCATAATAGCTCTCAAACAGAAACGCTGCCCCTTGGTAACATGGATTTTCGGTAGCGACCAACGTCGCATTTTTCACCAGCAGTCGTGCTGCCAGATTCAATCCTTCTTGGGAACCTGCGGTGATAATGATCTGATCAGGCGAGACGCTGATTCCGCGCGCCATCCCCAAGTGGTCAGCAATCATTTCCCGTAGATTGAGCAACCCACCTGGGTCACAATATTCGCTGAATTGTGTGTTGGTGGCGGTGGATACCTTATTGATATAGCGCAGCCATATTTTGTGTGGAAATAGATCAGGATCGAGCCGGTCGGGGAAGAAATCAAAGTCTAGGTGCCGTGTGTTTTTCTCCGATGGCGGCTGTCCAATAAAGGGAATTGCGGGGCGTTTGACTGTCTCGGTCAGGACTGGCGCCAAAGTGGCAACCCGACGTGCTGCAGCGAGGCTGGTCTCAGGTAACTCAAGATTTACGTAGGTTCCGATTGCTCTGCGGGATTGAAGATAACCTTCCGCAATCAGACGATCATAAACGAGCAGCACGGTATTACGGGAGATGGCGAGCTGCTCGGCAAGTACCCGGCTTGCTGGGATGGGTGCACCTGGTTTTAGTTTTCCGCCAAGGATAAGGTGCCGCAATTGGTCAAAGATCTGGCTTTGCAGTGATTGGCGGCTACTGTGGTCAAGCACGATAGGAATTGCCATGTTTTCTTTTGCCAGCACACCTGTACGCAGGGTTCTGGCTCCAAATAAATATTTAATTCTGGCATATTCACAATGGCTTCGTAAACCAGTGTAGCAATACTAAGGAACCACTAACCAACTGGGGCACCTCACTCGTCCTCGTCATCCTCGTCCTTCTTGACTTCCTTCAGCACCATCTTCTTTTGCGTGCGGCTGGCATTGAGATCGGTCTCGGCTACCGCCTTGTGCACCAGGTTCTGGTGGCAGTCGATGC
>JAYSQR010000008.1:0-12387 GCA_043721435.1 Nitrosospira sp.
TGCGCTAGACTGCGATTACTTTCGTCCCCGGCTCACACCGGTTGCTACTTGATCCGCATCCCGGGCTGCGCACCTTCATCAGGGCCCAGAAGATACAGCCCGTTGCCGTCACCGGCTGCCAGCACCATCCCTTCCGACAGACCGAACTTCATCTTGCGTGGCGCAAGATTGGCCACCATCACGGTCAATCGCCCCTTTAGTTTTTCCGGGTCATAGGCGGATTTGATGCCTGCGAACACGGTGCGTTGTTCCGTGCCGAGATCCAGCGTGAGCTTGAGCAGCTTGTCTGCACCTTCCACCAGTTCGGCGTTGACGATGCGAGCGACGCGCAAATCTATCTTGGTGAAATCATCGATGCTGATGGTGGCGGGCTGAGTGGTGGTTTCCACGATATTCTCCTGGTGTTGGGCATGGCGCTGCTGCGAATGCGGTTGCGGTGCGGTGGGCTTGAGACTTTCCGTGCTGGCTGCGACCAGCGCGGCAGTTTGCTTGGGGTCAATACGGGTCATCAGATGTTGGTATGGTCTGATGGTATGCCCACTAGGTAAGGTTTGCAGAGCATCAAACCATTGTAATGGAGCAACATTCAAAAAGCTCTCTATCTGAACAGCAAGATTGGGTAATACGGGTTTTAAATAAATAGTGAGAATTCGCACTAGATTGATGCTCAAGGAACAAACAAAATGGAGTTTATTCTCATTTCCTAGTTTGGATAGTTCCCAAGGTTTTTCCTCGTTGACGTATTTATTGGCTATATCAGCCAATCGCATGATGAGCCGTGAAGCTTTGGCAAAGTCTCTGCTTTCGTAAAGGCGTGCAAGATCATGTGATGCAAGTTGGAACTCGTGAAGTAATTTCTGGGGATTATTGATTAGGTGATCCTCGTAATTAGTATCTAATTTATTTACGTTCTGTGAATTTACATCTGCCCTATCTGTTTCTTCATTGGACAGAGCTATTACGGATTGACCGAAAGTAGAATGGACAGATTCGGGCATTTCTACCAATTCGCTATTAAATTGCTTGGTAATGAAGCCCGCTGTTCTGCTGGCAATATTGATGTACTTTCCGACCAGATCGCTGTTTACTCGCGCCACGAAATCCTCCAGGTTCAGATCGATGTCTTCCATCGTCGAATTGAGCTTGGCGGCGTAGTAATAGCGCAGCCATTCCGGGTTCAACCCTTGCTGAATATAACTCTCGGCGGTGATGAAAGTGCCGCGCGATTTGGACATTTTCTCGCCGTTGACAGTGAGAAAGCCGTGGGCATAGATGTTCGTTGGTGTGCGGAAACCGGCATTCTTGAGCATCGCCGGCCAGAACAGCGCGTGGAAGTAAAGGATGTCCTTGCCGATGAAATGATAAAGCTCAGCGGTTGAGTCCTTCTGCCAGAATTCGTCGAAATCGATGCCCTTGTCGTCGCACAGCTTCCTGAAACTGCCCATGTAGCCGACCGGCGCATCCAGCCATACGTAGAAATATTTCCCCGGCGCATCCGGAATTTCGAAACCAAAATACGGCGCGTCGCGCGAGATGTCCCAGTCGGATAGCTTGTTTTCGCCTGCTTCCCCCAGCCACTCGCGCATTTTGTTGGCAGCCTTGGGTTGGAGCGTGCCCGAGGTCGTCCATGCGCGCAGGAAATCCACGCAACGGCTGTCCGAGAGCTTGAAAAAGAAGTGCTCCGAGGCCTTTTTTACCGGGACTGCGCCGGATACTGCGGAATATGGGTTCCTCAGATCAGTGGGTGCATAGGCCGCGCCGCAGGCTTCGCAGTTATCGCCGTACTGGTCTTGCGCGCCGCATTTGGGGCATTCACCCTTGATGAAGCGGTCCGGCAGAAACATCTGCTTGACCGGGTCATAGAACTGTTCGACAGCATGGGACGTTATCAGTCCGGCGGTTTTCAGTTTGGTGTAAATATCCTCGGAATACTGGCGGGTTTCCGGCGAGTGGGTGGTGTAATAGTTGTCGAATTCGACGTGGAAACCGGCGAAATCACGTTCGTGTTCTTTCTGCACCCGCGCGATCAGAGCTTCCGGCGTGATGCCTTCTTTCTCAGCGCGCAGCATGATGGGCGTGCCGTGGGTGTCGTCGGCACATACATAATGTACCTCATGTCCTTGCATTCTCTGGAAACGCACCCAGATATCGGTCTGGATGTATTCCACCAGATGGCCGAGATGAATGCTGCCATTTGCATAGGGCAGGGCGGAGGTGACCAGGATTTTTCGCTTGCTCATCAACTGCCTGTAAGAATCCGATAAACGCGGATTGTAACAAACTGCATAACCCAATCCGATATTTGTTAAAATTCAGCGTCTATTTGCGTTTCAGCATAAGGGAGTTGCAGAGTGGTTATTTCGGAGCAGCAGGTGCAGTCCGTACTCAAGGAGATCACCGATCTCAGTACCGGCAAGGATTATGTGACCAGCAAGGAAGCGCGCAATATCCGAATAGATGGCAGCAACGTAGCACTCGACATCGTGCTGGGTTATCCAGCAAAAAGCGTGACCGAGAGTATCCGCAAACAGGTGGCCGATCAGCTTGCAACCATTCCCGGCATCGGTTCCGTGAGTGTCAATGTCACCAGCAAGATTGTTCCGCACAGCGTGCAGCGCGGCGTGAAGCTCATTCCGGGGATAAAGAACATCATCGCCGTGGCTTCCGGCAAGGGCGGCGTGGGCAAATCCGCCACCGCGGTGAATCTGGCGCTGGCACTGGCTGCGGAAGGTGCTTCCGTCGGCATTCTGGACGCCGACATCTATGGCCCTTCGCAACCGCAGATGCTGGGCATTACCGGCCGTCCCGAATCTCTCGATGGCAAGAATCTGGAGCCGATGAAAGCGCACGGCATCCAGGCCATGTCCATCGGTCTGCTGATCGACGCAGACACACCCATGGTGTGGCGCGGGCCGATGGTGACGCAGGCATTGCAACAGTTATTGAACGAAACCCACTGGCACGATGTGGATTACCTCATCATCGACATGCCGCCCGGCACCGGCGATATTCAGTTGACCCTGGCGCAGAAAGTGCCGGTCACGGGTGCAGTCATTGTTACTACCCCGCAGGACATTGCGCTACTGGATGCGCGCAAGGGACTCAAGATGTTCCAGAAAGTGGGCATTCCGATCATCGGCATCGTCGAGAACATGAGTATTCACATCTGCTCCAGTTGCGGCCATGCCGAGCATATTTTCGGGGCGGGCGGCGGCGAGAAAATGTGCAAGGACTACGACGCGGAGTTTCTGGGAGCATTGCCGCTCGACATCAAAATCCGCGAGCAGACTGATTCCGGTACGCCTACCGTGGTAGCGGATCCTGATGGACGCGTGGCAGGGATTTATCGCGGCATTGCCCGGCGCATCGCGGTGAAAGTTGACGAATTGTCGCAGGACTACTCCGAGCTGTTCGCCAAGATTGTGATCGAGGATAATTGAACCTATGACCATAAAATCAGATAAGTGGATCCGCCGCATGGCGACGGAGCACGGCATGATCGAACCGTTTGAACCCAATCAGGTCAAGCAGCAGAATGGCCATAAGATCGTTTCCTACGGTACTTCGAGCTACGGCTACGATATTCGCTGCTCGGATGAATTCAAGCTGTTCACCAACATCAATTCGACCATCGTCGACCCGAAGAATTTTGATGCCAATTCCTTCGTTGACGTGAAAAGTGATGTCTGCATCATCCCGCCCAATTCCTTTGCGTTGGCGCGCACAGTCGAATATTTCCGCATCCCGCGTAACGTGCTGACCATCTGCCTTGGTAAATCCACCTATGCCCGCTGCGGCATTATCGTCAACGTCACCCCGTTCGAACCGGAGTGGGAAGGGTATGTGACACTGGAATTTTCCAATACGACCCCGCTGCCCGCCAAGATTTATGCGAATGAGGGCGTGGCTCAAGTGATCTTTTTCGAGTCCGATGAAGTATGCGAGACTTCGTACAAGGATCGAGGCGGAAAATATCAGGGTCAGCATGGTGTGACCCTCCCGAAAATCTAGGGAACCTTGACGGGTGCGATATGCCCCGTCCGGTTGCAGTGTTCTTGCCGGAAAGCGCAAACTGTTGTGGTCACGCCGCATCCGGACCCCAATAGCTTCCCCTCATGTTTGTCATAATCATCTGATATGAAATGGTTTTTTTAGCGGTGTTGCCAACGGGCCACAGCATCTTCTCATTGTCCTAAAAAAACACTTGATTCCGCTGGAATGCGGCCTATAATCCGGTTTTTTCGTAGCCCTCAATTAATAAAGCACAGGAGGTCATCATGAAAAGCAAAGCAAACTACTTCGGCCCGGTTGATCTGGTCAATATTCATATTCCCGAAACGTAGCGCCTCCCGGAGGAAGACACTCATGCAAACACGTACTGCCGCTCTACGAAAAAAAGTAGAAGCCGAAGTTATATTCGACACCCATCCCGAAGTCAGCCTGGATTTTGAACATGTTCGGGCAGCCCTGCAAAAGGGTTACAGCAAGCCGTTCCTGCTGGTTGACAGCAATATTGTCCGCAACAAAGCCCGCCGCTTCAAAGCTGTCATGCCGCGCGTGCATCCGCACTACGCAGTCAAGGCCAATCCCGATCCACGCGTGCTGCAAACGCTGATCGAGGAAGGTACGGGTTTTGAAATCGCCTCCATTGCCGAGCTGGATCTCCTGCTCAGCCTGGGTGTGCCGGCTGCGGAAATCTATTACAGCAATCCGATGAAGTCGCGGGCATATCTGGAATATGCCGCTGCCAAAGGTGTCGAATGGTACGTGCTGGACAGTGTGGAAGAGTTGCGCAAAATCGTCAGCGTCAAACCGGACGCAAAGATGTACATGCGCATCGATACCCCCAACATTGGCAGTGATTGGCCGCTGGCAGGTAAATTCGGCACTCATGCCGCCGAGATCAAAGAGATCATCCTCGAAGCAGTCAAACTCAAGGCGGATCTTGCCGGAGTGACTTTTCATGTCGGTTCGCAGTGCCGCAATCCACAGAACTGGCAGGAAGGGATCACACGCGCAAAAAGAGTCTTTGCCGACATGCGCCATGCCGGATTGAATCCGCGCCTGCTGAACATCGGTGGGGGCTATCCGGTACGTCATGTCAAACCCATTCCTTCGATTGAAGTGATCGGGGAAGTGGTGAATGCGGCCATCGCCGATTTGCCGGCGGATATCCATGTCATGGCCGAGCCGGGGCGTTATCTGGTGTCGGACGCGGCTTACTTTATCTGTCGCGTGGTCGGTACCGCCACTCGCAACGGCAAACGCTGGATGTATTGGGATGCGGGCATGTTTGGCGGCGTGATCGAAGTCACCGAAGGCCTGCGCTATGAAATTCTTACCGACCGCAAAGGACAGGATATTTCCTGGTGTGTTGCCGGACCAACCTGCGATTCGGTGGACATTCTGATGCGCGACGAGATGCTGCCGGAAGATATCCAGGAAGGGGATTTCATCTATATTCCCAACGCCGGTGCCTACACCACCGCTTACGCCAGCAACTTCAACGGCTTTCCATTGCCGGATGTGGTAGTGATCTAAACCCTCCTTGTGAACAAGAATAGCGGAGCATTGCGCTCCGCTATTTTTTTGAGTCTTTCGTCAACCGCTTGCGGCGGGGTGGCTTATTCCAGTTCCAGTTCGAGAGTGAAACAAGGCGGTGACGAGCGAACGCCACAGACAGTACAAGTAGTACGGCCAGGCGCGAGTGAGGATACCAACGAAGTGTCACTGATGAAATGGAATTGGAATTACTCAGGTTCTGCGGTCAAGCACTACAAAATGATATTCCAGCCCATCGTCCTCACTCAACCGGTGTTTTTCACGGGAAATTTCACGCCATTCCTGCTGGTCGAATTCGGGGAATAGTGCATCCCCCTCGAATTCCTGCTGAATCTCGGTGACATACATACGCTGGCACAACCCCAGAGCCTGCTGATAGATCTCCGCGCCGCCGATGACAAAGCTTTCCTGATCCATCTCTTTTCCTTCGCTGCAGACTTTCAGCGCCTCGATTATCGAACCCACCACGATAGCGCCCGGGACCTGATAACCCGGCTGACGGGTGACGATGACGCTGGTGCGGCCAGGCAACAGTCTGCCAATGGATTCATAGGTCTTACGTCCCATGACGATGTGATGCCCCATGGTGAGTTGCTTGAAGCGTTTCAGGTCGGGGGACAGCTGCCACGGTAATGCATTGTTCTTGCCGATAACGCGGTTTTTTGCCATCGCCACCAGAATGGAAAAGCGCGGTGGGCTCATACCGCAACCGGTGCTTTGATCGGTGGGTACGGGTCGTAACCTTCCAGTGTGAAATCCGCATAGGTGAAATCGAAAATACTGTTGATTGCCGGATTCAGTTGCATCGTCGGCAGCTTCCTCGGTTCGCGGCTTAACTGCTCCTGCACCTGATCCAGATGGTTGAGATAGAGATGCGCGTCACCAAAGGTGTGCACGAAATCGCCAGGTTTTAGCCCGCAGACTTGCGCCATCATCAGCGTCAACAGCGCGTAGGAGGCGATGTTGAACGGCACACCCAGAAAGATATCGGCGCTGCGCTGATAAAGCTGGCATGAGAGTCTGCCGTCGGCGACATAGAATTGGAAAAAGGCATGGCAGGGCGGCAGTTTCATTTTATCCAGCTCACCCACATTCCAGGCCGAAACGATCATGCGCCGCGAGTCGGGGGTATTCCTGATCTGTTCGATCACCTGCGTGATCTGATCGATGTGTCGTCCGTCCACGCCCGGCCAGGAGCGCCACTGGTGCCCATAGATCGGACCCAGATCGCCATTCACGCCGGCCCATTCATCCCAGATGGAAACCCCGTTGTCCTTGAGGTACTTGATATTGGTATTGCCTTGCAGGAACCACAGCAATTCATGAATGATGGATTTCAGATGACATTTTTTGGTGGTAACCAGCGGAAACCCCTCCGACAAATCAAAGCGCATCTGGTAGCCAAATACGGAAAGTGTGCCGGTACCAGTGCGGTCGGATTTCTTGTGTCCGTGCTTGCGCACGTATTGCATCAGTTCGAGGTATTGGCGCATGGGAGGTCGGAAGTCGGAGGTCAGCGAGCAGCCTGGGCAAAAAGCTACATCAAGTAAAATGGCACATGGCGTATATAATGATAACTGATATTTCATGGGACAGCCGCCAATGCTTGCGACACTGACACAGACTGCTTCACCTCTAAGCCATTCCACCGAGGCAACACACATTCTGGTGATATTGCCGAGATTGGACAAGTCGCCGGATAAATTCCCGGATAAACCCGATTTTCTGGGCAGGGACGTACTGGAGGCCTTGTTGGCGCGGCGCAAGATGAAGCCGGATGAGATCAGCGAGGCACCGGTGAGTGCCAATCTCAAAAGCGGTGCGTTGTGTGCCTGGGTCATGCCGGACTTGGGCAAATCCAGATACGAGCAGCAAACCTGCGTGCGCAAAGCCGTGCAATTGCTGCTGGAAGAGAATCCGGCAGAGATACATCTTGCAGTTTACGGCGATGCCGACCAGAAGCGCGCATTTGCGGAATTGGCGGTGTATGCCGCGTGGATCAACGGTGCACTGCTGCCGTCGCGCAAAACCAGCAAGAAGAAACCGGGCAGGAAAGCGCTCACCGGAATCGTATTGCATGGGCACAAGAAAGCCGATGGCTTTGAGTTGCTGCGCGCCCAGGCGGAAGGCAACCTGCTCACGCGTGAATTGACGGTACTGCCGCCGAATGAGCTGACGCCGGGGGCTTATCGCAAACGCGTCAAGAAACTCGCGGCCAGTGAAGGCTGGAAGCACCAGGAATTTGATCTCAAGGCGTTGCGCAAGATGAGTGCGGGTGCATTTGTCGCAGTGGCTCAGGGCAGCGATCCGGAAGATGCCGCCATCGTGCATTTGCAACGACGCGTAAAGGGTGCGAAGAAAACCGTGGCATTGGTGGGCAAGGGTATCTGCTTTGATACCGGCGGTAACAATCTGAAGCCGGCACGCTACATGCATGGGATGCATGAGGACATGAATGGCTCGGCGGTGGCCTTGGGCATTCTGTTGGCCGCCACCCGTGCCGGTCTGCCGGTGAACATCGATTGCTGGCTCGCCATTGCGCAGAACCACATCGGCCCCCGTGCCTACAAGCAGAACGATGTCATCACGGCATTGAACGGCACCACCATCGAAATCATGCATACCGATGCCGAGGGGCGCATGGTGCTGGCGGACACATTGACGCTGGCGGTACAACAGAAACCCGACGTAATGATGGATTTCGCCACGCTGACCGGCAGCATGCACGTGGCGCTGGGATCGCGTTACAGCGGCATTTTCAGCAACCGTGATGACCTGGCGCAGCAGGCGCTGGCGGCAGGTAAATCCAGCGGCGAGCGCATCTGGACATTTCCGATGGATGTTGATTACGAGACGGATCTGGAAAGCAAAATTGCCGACATCAAGCAATGCACCCTGGATGGCGAGGCGGATCACATTCTCGCCGCACGCTTTCTTGGCCGCTTTGCCGGTGATACGCCGTGGTTGCATATGGATCTCTCCGCCAGCAGCAGCAAAGGCGGGTTGGGCGCAGTAGGCAGCGATGTCACCGGCTTTGGCGTGGCGTGGGGAATGGAGATGCTGCGGGGCATGTCTTAGCCCGGATATGCTAAACTTGAGGTCTTGATTTTGTGAGAGAAACAGAATGTCCGGCAATACCCTCGGCAAGCTTTTTTGCGTCACTTCCTTCGGTGAATCCCACGGCCCCGCGATTGGTTGCGTAGTCGATGGCTGTCCGCCCGGAATGGAATTATCCGTCGCAGACATTCAGCAGGAACTGGACCGGCGCAAGCCCGGCACTTCGCGCCATGTAACCCAGCGGCGCGAATCCGACACGGTGGAAATCCTCTCCGGCGTGTTCGAGGGCAAAACCACCGGCACGCCGATTGCGCTATTGATCCGCAACGAAGATCAGCGCAGCAAGGATTACAGCAAGATCATGGACACCTTCCGCCCTGGGCACGCGGACTACAGCTATTGGCAGAAATACGGCATACGCGACTACCGCGGTGGTGGACGTTCCTCTGCGCGTGAAACTGCGGTGCGGGTGGCAGCGGCGGCCATCGCCAGGAAATGGCTGAGTGAAAAATACGGCGTGGTGATACACGGCTATCTGGCGCAATTGGGGCCGGTGGAGATTCCATTCAAACAATGGAAGGTGGTGAATCAGAACCCATTCTTTGCCGCTGATGCCAGTCTGGTGCCGTGCCTTGAAGAATTCATGGACAAGCTGCGCAAATCCGGCGATTCGGTCGGAGCAAAAATCAGTGTGGTGGCGGAAGGCGTGCCGGTAGGCTGGGGCGAACCGGTATACGACCGGCTGGATGCGGAAATCGCCTATGCGATGATGAGCATCAATGCAGTAAAAGGTGTGGAAATTGGGGCGGGGTTTGCCAGCGTCGCGCAGAAAGGCACCGAACATTCCGACGAAATCACTCCCGCAGGCTTCCTCAGCAACAACGCCGGCGGCGTATTGGGCGGCATTTCCACCGGCCAGGATATTGTCGTGAATCTTGCCATCAAGCCGACTTCCAGCATCCGCCTGGAGCGGCGCTCGATCGACAAGGCGGGCAAGCCGGTAATCGTGGAAACTCACGGCAGACACGACCCCTGTGTCGGCATTCGTGCGACCCCCATTGCCGAAGCAATGCTGGCGCTGGTGCTGATGGATCATGCGTTACGTCATCGCGCGCAGAACGCCGACGTGGTGTGCAAAACGCCAAAAATTCCTGGCAAAGTCGGCAAGAAAAAATCCGCGCTATCCAGAGTCAAGGCAAAACCAAAGTCCGCAGAAAACCCGGAACCTGACGAGGCTTGAAGCGACGCTGGGATATTTTCTGTAATGTCGTCGACAACTTCGGCGATATCGGTGTTTGCTGGCGGCTTGCACGCCAGCTGACGCTCGAGCATGGACTGGCAGTAAGGCTGTGGGTGGACGATCTGACCAGCTTCGCCCGCATCGCGCCGGATGCTGATCCGGCCTCCGCGCAACAGTGGCTGCGCGGAGTCGAGGTATGCCACTGGCAGCAGCCATTTGCCGGGGTCGAGCCTGCTGACGTCGTGATCGAAGCATTTGCCTGTCAATTGCCTGAGGCCTATATCGCTGCAATGGCGGTTTTGCCACAGCGCCCGGTGTGGATCAATCTGGAGTATCTCAGCGCCGAGAACTGGGTGACAGGTTGTCACCGCCTGCCGTCGCCCCACCCGCGCTTACCTCTGGTAAAACATTTTTTCTTTCCGGGTTTTGTACCGGGTACCGGCGGGCTTCTGCGCGAGCAGGGGTTATTGCCGGCCCGAAGCGCGTTCGATAACGTTGCGCAGTCAGAGTTCTGGCAGCGGTTGGGCGTACCGGCGCGCCGGGCAGGGGAATTGCGCATTTCCTTGTTCTGCTATGGCAGCGCTCCGCTGCGTGACTTGTTTGCAGCATGGGCCGCCTCGGCCGTGCCCATATCCGTGCTGCTGCCAGTGCCACAGGGATCAGTCGTTGACGCGGCTGCGGATTTCTTTGGTATCGACTTCCCCGGTGCTGGCGCGGTGTTGCAATCCGGGCAGTTGACGGTGCGATTGATCCCGTTCTTGGACCAGACCGAATATGACAAGCTGCTGTGGGCCTGCAACATCAATTTTGTGCGTGGGGAAGATTCGTTTGTTCGTGCCCAGTGGGCGGCACGGCCGTTTGTCTGGCAGATCTACCCGCAAGCGGACAACGCACATCAAGTTAAACTGAATGCCTTCCTCGATCTTTATACCGCAGGGATGCCGCCGGACATGGCCGCTGCAGTGCATGCCTTATGGCATGGCTGGAATGGCGCTGGCCAGCCTGGCAATATCTGGCCGGCCTTTGCCGCACATCAGGCTGCATTGGCGCAGCATGGTGAAAAGTGGGTCGAGCAGTTGTGCCGTTTGGGTGATCTGGCATCCAATCTGGTGCGATTTAGCCGGAATCAGATATAATCTATGGTTTTTAAAATTCCGGATTGCCAGCAGTGGCATCCGCTTAGAGCTTAACTCACTGATTAAAAATTAAATTCTTAGGAAGAAACATGAAAACTGCAATGGAACTCCGTGCAGGCAACGTCGTGATGGTCGGCAACGATCCGATGGTGGTACAAAAAGCCGAATTCACCAAGTCCGGCCGTAATGCGTCGGTGGTCAAGATGAAGCTGAGAAACCTCCTCTCCGATACCACTGCCGAGTCGGTTTACAAAGCCGATGAAAAATTCGACATGGTTGTGCTCGACCGCAAAGATTGTACCTACAGCTATTTTGCTGACCCGCTGTATGTATTCATGGATAGCGAGTACAACCAGTTTGAAATCGAAGCAGACAACATGTCCGATGTGATGAACTATCTCATCGACGGCATGGAAGATGTCTGCCAGGTGACGTTTTACGACGGCAAGGCAATTTCGGTTGAACTGCCGAACAGTGTCGTGCGCGAAGTGGAATATACCGAGCCAGCGGTACGCGGCGACACATCCGGCAAGATAATGAAAGCGGCACGTCTGAAGGGCAATGCCTTTCAGGTACAGGTTGCCGGTTTCGTTGAAATCGGCGACAAGATCGAGATCGACACCCGCACCAACGAATTCAAGAAGCGTGTTTGATCGCTGTTGTCTGCAATGAAAAAGGGCAGCCAAGTGGCTGCCCTTTTTCATTATGCGGTTCCTTAGGTGCGATGCATGGTCACTGTTGCTTCAATCGGGTGCTCCAGTTTTGCCAATGACCAGCCAGATCCTTGATGTTCGTATAGCCTTTCTCGGCGAGGATCTTCTCTGCAATACCTGCGCGCCTTCCGCTCTGGCAGTACACCACTATCTCACTGGATTTATCTCCCGGTATTTCGCCAAGCCGCCGCTCCAGTTCATCATGGGACACATTCAGCGCACCTTTAATGTGGCCTGATAAATACTCGCCGGGCGTGCGCACATCAAGGATAACGGGTGCCCTGGATTCCTGTAATCTTTGAGAGAGTTCGGAGGCGGTGATTGTTCCGACCGAGGGTGTTTCAGCATGGCAGGTAATGCCGAAAAGCAATAACAGAGCTAGCAGGAGAATGCGAGGAGACGAGGTCAGATTATGCGTCATGACGGTGTTTGCTGCTTCTCGGACTAAACAACCACCGGCTAAAGCCGGTGGGTTTGAATTACGCTGAAAGTCCGGATACGCGTCGCCTGAACGACGCGTCTTAATCGGGTTCCATTTTGAAATCATCGTTCGGTCTCGGCTCAAAGTGATGCTCCAAATACTGCTTTATCATTTCTTCCGTCATCTGACCTACCGTGGCACAAAAATACCCTCTCGCCCAAAAATGTCTGCCCCAATACTTCTTTTTCAGATGTGGAA
>JAYSQR010000009.1:0-38609 GCA_043721435.1 Nitrosospira sp.
TACCCGCTGATTTCGCTAACCAGTTTTATGCCAACAGACAACAATCTGCGGCATAATCTAGATGACTTGCCCGTCCACTAAATCGGACTCCGCTCACAGCATCCGCTCCAAGCCTACCGGCGGGCGTCCATTCCCCACCTTCGGATAATGCGGTTCGATCAGCGCACAGAACTCGGCCCACGGCATCAAGCCTTCCATGCGTGCCAGAAACTCCGCCTTGCGCGTCGCCCGTCCGTGCTTCTCGAATCCGGTTATCGCCGCCAGTGTTATCTGTTTCATCGTCTTACCCCTTGTGATCAGAATTCTTCGTCTGACTTCATGACGAACGAATCGTTCACGACTTATTCAGTGTTTCCTTAAAGGCAGGGTTATGCGGCAACCAAGTCCAAAATATTCCTCTTCGGTTACGCTCGTAGTTCTAAACGAGCTACTCGACTAACCTTTTCTTCCGCTGGCAGATCTACGTTGCGATTCGCACACACGACTAAGGATTCGCACCGCCTGTGGCACGTGCTGCGTGTTACGTCACGGGTCCCAATAAAAGGTTCCGCCCGAGAGATCTTGAACACGATCTAAGATTCTTTGCATCCGAGCCGAGTCGCCAGATTCAAGCTTTGCTCGAATCTCCTGCAGCTCTTTGCAGGAATGAGCGTATCCGGCTGGATTTCGACCGCGTAGCGACCGAGCGGCAGCAAAGACTCTATTGAGAGTGTTCCGCGGTGTATTCGTCTTGAGCAGAGTTCATTGGCCACCTCCAATAAACTTTCTAAGTACTAGCGTCGCGTTATCCCTGCTGCTAGTCGTCACCCACCTCACCAAGCCGACGGTCGGGGCATAGTAAAAGTCGTGTACTTTGGCATCTTCGTCGGTGAGCCGGATGTGGATGACGTCCTTATACTTGCCGGCCGGTACAGTTACCTCTGTTGTTCCCATGTGGGTGACATCCCCCTTCTGCGATGGGCCTTTCCAAGTGTCCCCCTTTTGGGACCCCAATTTATACACGCGCCAATAGGGCGTGATTTTCTGAAGATCGTTGTCGCCCCAAACGACGTATCCATCTTGAACGTACCAAATCTCGTCGACCGAAGCAGTAGCTCCAGGATCCGGGGGGTTGTAGATGTCATACTCAAAGCTGGTTTGATTGCTATCGCGGCTTGTCACTGTAAAGACGACCGTCCGCTTCGCTCCATTGAAATCCGCGTCGAAAATCCATTGCGTACCTTCTTTGAAGTTGTAGAATCGGTCATCCATATCCGCACCTTCTGATTTGCCACTACAAATTGCGGGTCTTCGCGTAGTTGTGTGGGTGATTTTTGATCATTTTAGAGGATTGGCAACATGCAAGTCAGGATTTTCAATCGCAGATACTCTTCATCGCGCAGCCCATACGAGCGTCGCTGGATGACGCGTATCTTGTTGTTCAATCCCTCGACGAATCCCAACGCGACTTTATTTTCCGGTTTGCAATAAGCGGCAATTCCATCCCAATGACGATCAATCATCTCGGCGAATTTTTCATACGGCTTTAATCGCTGCCACTTGAGGCTGGCGCGCCAGTTCTCGAAGAAGCGTCGCGCCCAACCCTCACTCTGGTAGCTCCAGAGTTGACCGAAAGACTCCTTGAGCAGGTAAGCGGTATTGAGCCGTTTGTTCGCCGCCAGCAGGGTCTTCAGTGCTCGCCTGCCATCCATGCTCAGGTTCTCGCGGTGCGACAGCAAGGTGTATTTTTGTCCTTTGATGAAGCGGCGTTCTTTGCCAGTCAGTCGTGCGTACTCAGTGCGCCGCACTTTATCCAGCGCATCATTCAAATGGCGTATGACGTGAAATTTGTCGAACAGAATCGCCGCTTGCGGTGCTCTATCGGTTGTCGCGTTGCGAAACGGTTTCCACATGTCCATCACCGCCAGGCGGATTCCCGCGCTCTTCTTCGGCCCAAGCCAGTCATAGAACTGCACCATGCTCGCTGCGGATCGATCCTGCCCGCCAAACCAGATGGGTCTGCCACGAATCAGGTCGCTCACCACGATGCGGTAAGTATGCCCCTTGCGAATCGGATTTCGTCGATACCAATCGCCTTGGGGCCAGGGGTGCCAGCACGAGCCAATTGTGCCGCCATGTACTGCTTGTCCAACTCCTTGACCGCGTGCCAGTCCAAGTACAGCTCGCGAGCCACGTCCTTCACGGTGGTACTGCGACAACGCCGGCCAACGTAAAACGCAAACCGTTTCGTGTACAACGGGTTGTCGGCAAGGAAATCGAGCCGCTCCCGCTTCACCTTGCCGCAACTTCGGCAATGGACGCGGCGAACCTCGACCTCCAGATAGACACGCGTATCTGCGCAAGACAGGTCGCGAACTCTCCGCGTGCAGCGGTCATACCACCCCGTATGCACCAAACTACATGCGCCACAGGTAGTTTTTTTGAGCGTCGAAACAAAGTAATGACCCGCGCCTTCGGATCGCCGAACACACCACGAACTTTGCTCAGTGGTCGAAAACCGGGGAATGTGTATGCGTCCAGAAGACGCCTGGATTTGGATGAGGTAGTCATCGCGACATCATGCCAAAATTCCAGCCGTCTTAAAATGCCTATTTGCCAATACGGACAACGGGTTCAGGCGTGCAACGTGCCGTTTTTACCCACACTATTACGCGATGAGCCCAAATTGCTAACAGCGCGACGATCGTGATGATTCTTCTCATTGTCAGTTACCTCCATAGAAGACCACATCTGTCGCCTTTGCGCGTGGTTTTGTGCCGTATAACGTAGAAGTAACCGGCTGCGCGGCTGTTTCGCGCAGTCCGTGTTGACTGCCGGGTTAGGTAAGTAATTATTTTGCACAACATTTTAAACATTCTGACCCAGGAGTTCGGCTGCACGGCGTACACCACTTGCATGGGTCGTCCGATTCTTGAGGTTTATCCTTTTTCTGACTCTCGGCTGGTGTGTCAGTTTTAGTACCTATGGGACCACCCTTGTCCTTACACTTATCAGGATTCATTTTGCAAGGATCAATAGGTCCGCAGTTTGGGTGGCAGGGAAGTGGCACCGGGTCAGCAGCGAAACAATTTCCCGAAAGTGCCAAAGACAGCCCTGCTATTACCACCATACGATAAATCATGTCCATAGCTCACTCCTTTGGTTGGTCTTGCATAACAGTTATTAAACAGACGCACCGGTCTGTACTATTGAAAATAAATAGGCATGCAGATTCATGATAAGTAATTGATTGATTGGCAACCCAACATATTTGTCTATCCGCATATGCATAATAGTACAGGCGAATGGAATTAGCGTATTTTTGGGAGCACAAATATGATTAAGTCGATCTCGTCATGATGATTTGGGTGGCAGCTATTGGCACGGCTGAGACATTCAATGCATGGTTGAGTTATGCTGGTGGCAAAACTGTGGAAAAACTGGTGGGGCATCGTCTGTAACAAATCAGGGGTTGTAATGCACAACGCTGTTTTGATGATGCTACTAGCTGTTATGAGCAGCAGTGCGATGGCAGGGTGGGTTTCCGTTAGTAGTACGAATATTAAGCATCTACGCTAAACCAACATGCTATTTAATTTTGAACTATATACCTTTGGGGCGATTCTTACTTTCTGTGCTGTATGCGTGAGTGGGGTAGCTATCTTCAGAAAAAAAAGATTATCGCTTCTGGAGATGGTGACGAGCGTTATTTTATTTGGAGGAATAATTGCCATGTTGTGGCCAGTCACATTGATACTTATTTATAAGTATCGAGAGCGCCTCTTGAAAGCTCTTTGGAGAGAATAGCCAAGCCAGCACGATAGCGTAATCAAGATGCCGGCAGCCCCAACCATGATCCGTTTCGGCGGCGTGAATCGGCACTAAGCAGATGACCGATCTTCCTCAAAGCAGATGCTCAACTCAGTAAAATTCCCGTCACCATTGTTGGTAGCTAGTCACGTTTTGACCCGTCGTTTCTGACGACCTCTTCACAGTCTTTGATATCCTCACTTATTGCAGAAGGCAAATTGCTGCAATCTTGCATAACTTGTTTTTGGGTCTCGGCATCAGTAACTTTCAAAAAATATTCGGTAGCTATGATCTTTAATTTGAATGCTCCCAAAATGAGAAGTGCTATAAGCCCAAATGCAAGAATCTTTGCTTTCATATCTTCCTTCCTAATCAAATCAATTTTTTATCAGCGGCTCCCTGATCGAGCGCAGGGGCCACGCATGCGCTATTTACACTATAACATGCGGTGTTATGACTGCGGGGTCTCGACCTGTCGTGCCTGCGCGAATTGCGGCTTTCAGGACACTCCCTGTCACTCGATATCGCGCATCAACACCACGGCATCCGGGGTACCGTTTATTGTGAGAATGGAAGAACTGTTGCTGCCAGCGTGTTCCGTGCGCAACTGCTCGCAGCAGAATGATTCTGCTTCTGCATTGTCTGCTTGACGAGGGGAGCGTACGAGTTCTACCATGAAAACCTACTCAAGCTGCAACCCACATCCAGGCAAAGACTAACGGGACCCATTTATGAAACAGAAAATTTCACCCAAACAAACGGGACCGTTTCCCGGATCGATGAGCTGGTTCGAGTGTCGAGAAGATGGGTGACTTCAACCGTGTCGATCTGAGCGAAGCAACGCTCGCTGTCTCTGATGCAGTCGACCTGGTCGGCGTCAAAGTTCTCCAGCATGGGAAGCGCGTGGCGTTCATGGCCCTGGAGACCGCACGCACGCTCGGAATCGAAGAGTCAGAGCAGCGCGAATTGTTCCGTGCCGCATTGATCCATGACTGCGGCGTTTCCTCTTCGGAGGTACACAAACACCTGGTGTATGAGCTCGACTGGGCCGGATCACGCGATCACTGTGAACGCGGCTACAAATTGATGCGTGATTTCGAGCCTTTTGCCACTCTGGCAGAGGTGATCCTCCACCATCACACCCACTGGGAGAGCCCCCTGTGCCAGGAGATTGAGCCCGGAAAGTTTCGTCTCTCGAATCTGATCCACCTCGCTGACCGTGTCGACGCACTCATCGCCCAGTGCCAGGAGTCCGACCTGTTGCTCGCTCGCAAACCCATCCGTGCTCGCGTCGAGACCCTCGCGGGGAGCTTCTTCGACCCAACCCTGGTAAAAGCGTTTCTGGAAACGTCTGCCAACGAGGCGTTTTGGCTTACACTGGAGTCACACCATCTCGAGCGGCAGATCAACGAGACCGCCGTACATTTTGCCGACAGCCGCGAGCTGACGAGCCCAGAGCTCATGCGACTGGCCCAAATCTTTGCCCGGATTGTAGACGATAAAAGCGCGTTCACGGCTGAGCACTCGGTCGGAGTTTCCCGTCTGGCGTGCCTTCTTGGACGGCTCTCCGGACTGTCCGCCAAGGACTGCGAACTGCTGGAGATCGCTGGGCTCCTTCACGACATTGGCAAGCTCCGCGTTCCGGACGAGGTGCTCGACAAGCCCGGACCGCTCAATGAAGTCGAGTTTGCTGTAATCGAGCGGCATACATTTGAAACCTGGCAAATCCTGCGGCGTGTCCGGGCCTTTGACCAGGTCGCCGAGTGGGCCTCGTTCCATCATGAGTCGATTGCCGGCAATGGTTATCCTTTCCATCGGCACGGCGGCGAGATCCCCGTACAGGCACGGATCGTGGCAGTAGCGGACGTCTTTCAAGCGATGGCCCAGGATCGCCCCTATCGCCCGACAGTCGGACCAGACGGTGTCCGTGCGATGCTCGCACGTATGACTGCCGCCGGGCACCTTGACTCCGCGATCGTCGCCTGTGTGGAGGCGAATTTCGCAGCCTGCTGGGAAGCCGCCACTGGCAAGAAGAGTGTTCAGACAACCTGATCTGCCATAAAAACCCGCACCAGATTGCAGTACTGCCAAGTCCTGTCACGCCTGCGTGAATGGCGGCTTTGGAGTTGAAGCTTGACCGTTTCTTCCTGGCGCTAATTTGAGGCCGGCAAGCGGCCGAGTAGCCGGAGAGCGAGCAAGACAGTAAGCGGGAGGTAAATGAGCAGCCCCGTCATTCCTTGCAGGGGTTCGCCGATCCAGAAGGTCACGGCGAGATTGAAAATCAGTACACCATAATAGAGCCCGCAACCGAGCAGCACGTGTCCGGTCACCGATTCGGCAGGAGGGAGATGGGTCTGGGAAAGCTTGCGATCCAGGGGGAGATAGGCCAGCAGCGCAAGCAGGCTGACGGTGGCCCAGCCGATATAATTGGCCACTGGCACACCGTAATGTATGCCGGGATCGGGGTAGTAGTAAATCTTGCCAAGGAACCAGCGATCGCCCAGGAGCGTGACCGGATCGATGATGATGTCGATAAACGTGAAAAAGAGGGTCGTGAGCACTACGATGGGCCAACCCGTTCTCGCAGCGAGAGGGAACTGCATGCGGATGATGCGGATGCCGGAACGGCTGCCAGTTGCGGGCAGCAGAAAGGCAAGGGCCATGCAATAACTCGCAAACAGAAGAAACACGAACGAGAGGGAATCCATGAAAGGGATGTCTGCGATATACAATTCCTGGCCGACTGTCGAACCAGTGTAGAAGTACCAACCGAAAGGAATACCGATGCGAGTGGAAGAGAACTCGCACACAAATGCCACGATCCAGGTGATTGCCATGAAGTATCCCGTCCGCCGCCAGCCGACCAGGCGGCTCGCTATGAACAAGAAAACGGCGAGAAACACAAAAACATAGGGGCGGAGGACAGCCGTCTTGAGCAGGAGGTCGAAGAATTCCATTGGTTCCAAGTGCGCGACTATAAGAGAGAGTCCTACAGGTAAATCACTTTAGCATAAACCTGAACCAATAAAATATCAGCGAACCAAATTACCCTGAAATTCCTCTACTCAAGCAAACCCCCTCAAGGCAGCACAGGCTAAACCGTAGATCAGTACCGCCAGCAGGATCACCACGGAAAACCCCAGATGAATCGCCAACAAGGTGGCGAGGACGGCCCCCACCACTGAGGCGCAACCGTTGATCGCCCATGCCCAGGGAATGGTGTCCTGGGCCGTGCCCGCCAGCCGCATCATGCCAGTAGGGAAAGGTATTCCCATGCACACCGCCAGCGGCGCGATCAGTATCACGGAAATAACTATTCTGGTTGCATCAGGTAAATGGATCAGCGCCTGAAACAGGTCCGGCAGGATGGCGAGATAGAGCAGCGATATAGCGCCCATCACCATTACCGCTTGGGTGACATGCCTGCTGCCCGCTGCCCGCCAGCGTCCGGCAAGCCAGCTACCGGCGGCGGCAAATACCAGAAATGCGCACAGCACGGTCGCCACGGCATACAAGGGGTGAGCCAGAAACAGCACAAATTTCTGGATGAAGGCGATTTCCATGAACATGAAGGCCAGACCGATGGCAAGAAAGTACAGGGCCACCTGCACGCTGGGCAAGCTACGTCGGCAACGCGACACGGCCAGCGGCACCAGGATCAGCAGAACGCTTGCCACAAATGCCTGCAGCAGCGTCGCCACCAGCAGCGGATAGCTCCAGTCGAGCAGCGGCATACCGCCCTGCTCGCGTAAGGTGAACAATTCTGCGGCTGCGTTCCATTTAAAGAAACGGAAAAAATGCGGCCGATCGTCAGTTGCCGGCTCGATGTAGAACTTGTAGCGATCGAGGAAGGTCTGCCGTTGCGGGCTCAGCAGGGCAACAGCGCCTTCGAAGAAATAGGACTGCTGCAGCAGGTTGTAACGGTTCGCTTCATCAGCGCGCATCCCCGGGTAATAAGCCAGGTCGAAAGAGCGCATACGGCTGAACTCCTTGATCGCCGCAATTTCCTGTGGCGTGAAATCGCTGTTCTTCACCAGTAGGGTGACGGTCTTCCAGCCCCGTATCATCACCAGCCGGGCAGCGGGGTTGGGCACGCCGCCTCGTTCCAAAGCGGACACCGCGGTGGCAAACAGTTTCAGCGCATCGCGCGGCGGCAGGGTGAGCCAGCGGGTGACGGCCAGGATCCCGCCCGGCGTGAGATGATTGAGGTAGGTTTGCAGCGCTTCCACCGTGTAGAGATAGCTCTCGCTCAAGCCGTAGAGCCCGGCCGAGGCAATGCCAAATGAATCCAGCAGCGCCACCTGGATCAGGTCATAGCGTTCCTGACTGGTGTTGACGAAGCCACGCGCCTCGGCTGCGTGCACCTGCACCCCGGGCTGGCCGTAAAGATCGCCAGCAAAATTATGAAAACGTTTCCGGACCAAATCGATGATGTTGCGGTCGAGCTCCACCGCGTCGATCCCGCGGGCGCCGTGGTAAAGCGCCTGCAATACATCGCTACCGGCTCCTGCACCCAGCACCACGACACGCGGCCGTTCCAGCAGATGATAGGGCAGCGCCGAGGTGAGCTGGTCGAGATAGGCCAGTGGCGCGAGCCTGCCGTCAAACCGGGTCAGCACCGCTGGACCATCTCCGTCCACAAACACCCCCAACTGCGGCGGTGGTTCGTCCGTGGCGTTGAGGCTCATCCCCGGCGCATGACGGAAAGGGATGCGGCTGTTTTCCACCACCGTGATCTGCCCCAGCGGACTGGAGCGTTCCTCGACCACCCGCGCTCCGGCAATGTTCAGGGTCTGGCTCAGATCTTTGTAGACGGAGGGCTGCACTTGCAGCCAGGCACCAGGCAGCACCACAGCCGCCAGCAGAGCCAGCCCGAGGCACATCCCCATCAGCCATTTTGACCGCATCTTTAGTTCGATGCTGGCGATAGCGGCAGCCAGCAAGGCCAATACCGTGAGGACGACCAGCGCCAGCGGAGGCGGCACGAGAAACAGCACGCCGATCACGCCGAGGCTGCCCGCTCCCGCCCCCAGGATGTCGCAGGCATAGATGCGTCCCGCCTCCCTGCCGAAATACCAGAAGACCAGGCCGATGCCCAGCCCCCCGCAAAAGAACGGCAGCATCATCAGCAGATAAACGGCGAGCAGCTTGGCTATTTGGGTTTTGTCCCACAGCAGCTCGAGCGGATTGAAAGGAACCTGTTGCGCCAGCATGAATGCCACGGGCATCATGCAAGCCAGCGACATCGCGGCCATGATGTACACCCGGCCGAAGTGCGGCGCAATTTTTTCCTTCAGCAAAGTCAACGCCGTGCCGCTTGCGCCATAGCCCAGCATCGCCGCGCTGATGATCATGTAGGCGAAGTGATGCCACAGCACGATGCTGAACAAGCGCGTCAGCAGCACCTCATAGGCCAGCACGCAGGCAGAGAGCAACCCAATGGCAATGAATGGCGGGCGCGGCACAGCCATGCTAAGACGCATTCCACGGAGGACTCATTTGGAGGTTCCTAATGTCCGCCGGTAAGCGGCACAAAACTCACAGGCACAATCTGGCGGCTGGTCACTGAACCATCGGTCTGTTTCTCCACCACCATCAAATACTGGGTCATGAAATGCGCACCGAGCGGGATCACCATGCGGCCCCCCGGTTTTAGCTGCTTGAGCAGGGGTGGTGGCACATGGCTGGCGGCAGCCGTCACGATGATGGCGTCAAATGGCGCCGTTTCCGGCCAACCGTAATAGCCGTCGCCCAATCTCACTTCCACATTGCTGTAGCCAAGAGATTTCAGCCGCTCGGCTGCTTCTTTTCCCAGCGGTTCGATGATCTCGATGCTATAAACCGACTTGACTATTTCTGCCAGCACCGCCGCCTGGTAGCCCGAACCGGTGCCGATTTCAAGTACTTGGTCGCCCTCCTTGAGCTGCAGCAGGTCAGTCATCAGTGCGACGATGAGCGGCTGTGAAATCGTCTGTCCATAGCCGATCGGGAGAGGGCGGTTGAGATAGGCAAACATAGCCAGCCAGGTGGGGACGAAATGATGCCGCTCCACTTTTTTCATGGCCGTGATGACAGCAGGGCTGAGGGTGTCGCGGCCGCTGTAGGGCGACGAGGCGGCGACCTCGGCCAGCACCTCCTCGACCATATTCTGGCGCAACATGTCGAATCCCCCGCCTTGTGACGGGAGGATGCAACAGAAATAAAGGAATACTCCCAAGGCGAAGTGGCGGTTCATACATTCATTAAAGCAGATTCCCGGCACAGTTTCTTTTTTCTGCGCTGAAGCCCGGTCCGTCAGTTCTGGCGGAGCTCCAGCCTAAATCAGGATTTGTCTTGCGGGGAACTTGCGGGAAAACTCCTGATTAGTTCCTCAATTATTCGCGGGAGCTCTTCTGGCGGCAGGCCATCGCATCCCCCTGCAATTTCCCGGCCACCACCGCCGAAGCGCCGGCAGAACGCGGCCGCGCTGATTGCGTCGGCCTGAGGGGTGCGCAGACTCAGGCTGAAACTTGCATCGGCATATGGCACCAGCACGGCGTGGGCACGTGCTCGGTCGGAGGTGGCGAGATGGTTGGCGAAGCTGCCGATCACGCGCCTGGCCCATGCTGCATCAGGCAACTGGTGCAATGTCACGCCAGCGGTGTCGATCTCCGGCGCGCAAGCGAGCGCCTGCACCATATCCGCAGTGCGGGCCGTGCGGATGCGCGCGAGCACCGGCTCCTGCTTGATGAATTGCTGCGCATCTTCGTAAGGCGCGAGTGTTCGGTAGAGTTCCGCTGGCGAGCAAACGAGATCGCTTTCAGAACCGCCATAGGCGTTGTAATTCAGGCATTCGCCCAAATCGCGCCAGGCCGCCACGGTGGCTGCGGGGACGGACAGCGTGCTCGCTAGTTGAGCTGCGGCTGCCAGCAGATTGTCGCCGAAGGCCGCCACCACCGCCCAGCTGCGATAGCGGCCCCCGAGCAAGCGATCCACGATAAGACTGGTGCAGACATCAGGCGAGACATCGATTTCGATCTGAAGCAGCGGGTGTTGCGGTAGCGGGCTGCTTGCGTGATGATGATCAAAATAGCGTACCTGCACGCCTGCCTGCAGCAGCGCCAGCAGCGCGCCGCGATTCCGATCCAGCGGAATATCGAGCACGGTAACGTGATCGCCGGGCGCGGCGATCAGGCGCTGCAACAGCGCAGTGTCGCGCTTGACACCGGTCACCAGCACGGCATCGCAGGGCTGCGCCAGACGCAGTTGGTGCAGGGCACAAATGCCGTCAGCATCACCGTTGAAGACATCGAAAAAAGTCATGGCACCTTTTTTGCCTGCAAGGCAGCGCTTACTTGCTGCCGCAGCTCACTGGCCGGTTCTCGCTCGGTGTCGAAAACGATTGCCAAGGCACGCTCGTCAGCTTCCAGCGGCTCCTGCATCTCGAACTGGTGTGCGAGCACCTCGAGTGTCGCTTCGGAGGCATCCCTGCCCGCGTGCTCGCGCTGCAGCAGGCGTCTGCGAAGCTCTTCATCCTCGGCCAGACAACTTACTATGACGAAAGGAACATCCCGTTCTGCCGCGAGTCGGCGCAGACTGTCTCGTTGCCAGCGCCGCAGAAAAGTCGCATCGACGATAGCTACACAACCCGCATCGAGGATGAGGCCAGCCAGGCGTCGCAATTCCGCATACGTGGCTTGCGTCGCTGCTGCGACATAGATACCGCTGTCTACACCCGAACCGCTTTTCGCCTGCGGCACGATGTGTTGCAACCGTTTGCGTTCGATGTCCGAACGCACCCGGACGGCACCCAGTTCCTGCAGCAGCAATTGCGTCACGGCGGTCTTGCCTGAACCCGACAGCCCATGCGTGATGACCAACCCCGGTCTCGTCGGCACGGTAACCTTGCTTGCATAACCGGCGTAGGCTGCGTAGGTGTCGAGCGCCAGCCTTCTGTCCTGCGCGCTCAGATGCGCTTGAGCGGCGCGGATGCATGCCACTTTTGCCCGCACCATGGCGCGGTAAGTCTGGTAATAGCGCAGCAGGCGTAGGCCCGCGTAGTAGCCCGTCTCCTGCAGGTAGGCATTGAGGAACCGCCAGGCGAAATCCGGCCGGACGTGTTCGTCCAGGTCCATGACGAGGAAGGCGATCTCGTTGATGACGTCGATCCAGCGCAGATTGGGATTGAATTCGATACAGTCGAAGACCTGGATTTCTCCATCCACCAGCGCGATATTGCCAAGATGCAGATCACCGTGGCATTCGCGGATGAAACCGTATTCGTGCCGCTGCGCGAACATTGGCAGCAGCATTGAATGCTGCGCGAGACTCCATGCCTCAATCATCGCAAGGGAATCGCGTTCAGCAGGGGTAGCGAGCAGGCTGCGGATCTGCACGAAATTCTGGCGCATTGCCGATTCGATGCTGGATGCGCCACCGTAGTCCTGATCGGGTCGCACAGATTCAATGCGCTGATGGAAAGCGGCAACGATGGCCGCAATCGCATCGACATGTTCGACAGTCAGCGCGCCGCGGCAGAGAACACGTTCCAGCAGCCCTTCCTGCTGGAACTGGCGCATCTTTACCGCGAATTCAAATGCGCCCGATTCGGCACCAAGCTTCGGCTTGTGTGGCATGCCGCCAATCGGGATGACATCCAAATAAAGCCCAGGCGCGAGCCTGCGATTTAGCCGCAGTTCCTCCTCGCAGAAGAAATGCCGCAATTCCGGTGTTGTAAAATCGAGGAAACCCAGGTTGACCGCCTTCTTGATCTTGTAGGCGTAAGGCCCTGTCAGCAGCACATAGGAAATGTGGGTCTCAATCAACGTTATTCTGTCGACGGCGTGCGGATAGCATGCCGGATCGAGCAATGCGTGGATGAGAGTCTCCTGTTCCCACGTCGGAGTGGCGGTAGTTTGGGTATTCATGCGAGAGATTGATCGGCCGGTTGCGGACCGCAGCGGTCTCCCTCAATGGATAAGGGCTTCAATCCCGCATTCCGATCTATCATGGGCGGCTTCTATCCTTCATTCGATTCGAGCGTCAAGGCCCTACCGGTATTTCAGGATGCGGGGTCAATCAACTGATTCCCCTATGACACTCAAATCTAATCATATGGACAATAACGGTTACATCAACCAACACTCCGTTTGTAGGACAGAACCGCCGAACATTCAAGGCTAAAGAACCGCTCAGTGATGCCCCACCGACCGATTCGTCAGGATAGGCAGGGTGTCTCTGGCCTGGCACCACCGGTTTGCGCTGCATCCATTGCTTGACCGGAAAACCCCGCGGGTTCTACTATGGTGCGGTCGGCATTGATGGTTGTATTTCAAGCTTGAAGCTGCGAAATGAAAAATTACTTACTGCTACCCTTGGCTTTATTATTTCTGGTGACCTCTGCGCTGACTGCGGATATGGCTCCGGTTAAAGTGGCTGGAGCCAGCACCATCGGCACCATTACAGCCAAGATGCTGCTTGATAAAGGATTCATTTTTGTCGATGTGCGCCGGGCAGAGGATTTCAATAACGGTCATATACCGGGCGCCAGACACTTGGCTGTCAACGGTGAGAATTTCACCGAGGAAAATTTGAACGCCATTGTAAAAAAAGATCAAGCGGTGGTTTTTTACTGCAATGGTGTTAGCTGTAAGGGTAGTTCAATTGCCAGCGAGAAAGCCGTGGCATGGGGATGGAGTAAGGTGCTTTATTACCGGGAAGGTTTGCCACAATGGAAAGAAGCCGGTTTGGTGGTTGAATAAGAGAAGCAACTGCTTGAGACAGGATTGATGCTGCACTGTAACCGAATACCACAAGTGGCACTTTTACTGGCGACTGGATTTGAACGTTAGGCCCTCGTTGGGTCCCGCAGAGGAGGTTAATTTGAAGAAGATTTTTGCTATGGTGCTGGGCCTTATCGCCACGACGGTGATGGCAAGTGATATTGATGAACGTCGAGTCCTGCCGATTACCGAGATGCAACGAAACCATATTCTTACTGAAATGCGCGCGCTGCTCGCAGGAACGCAGAATATTCTGTCCGCCCTTGCCAGGAACGACATGGCGGCGGTGGCCCGTCATGCGCGTCCGCTGGGTACGGGCATGGCACACAAGGGCGAAGATCACATGCAGGCGGTGCTACCGCAGGAGTTCATGCAGTTGGGCATGTCGGTACATAAGGATTTTGACCAGATAGCCGCTGACGCAGAATCCTTGAAAGATTTTAGGCACACGCTGAAGCAATTAAGCGAGTCCATGAACAAGTGTGTTGCATGCCATGATACTTATCAGATACGCATTACAGATCAGCCCGCAAAATTGCATGCTCAGCCCATGCGGCATAAACATTGAGTTTGATACTTGACCGGAAAACCATGGATGGGGTCTACTACGGGAATCCATCTAGGTTGTAACATGCAGCGCAGATCTCTGTTTCAACAAACGGGGTTGCTTTCATCCTGATGCCAGAGAACCAACCGAGTAATCCCTCAGCCTAAATCCGGCAGTTAGACGGGGTAGAGTGTGCGGTTTTTGGTGTGCAGGGCAAGGCGCAACGACGCGGAATGGTTATTCCATTCCAAGGAGTTGCAACGTAGCCATGCGCTGTAAAAATCGTGCAATCTAATCTACCCTGTAGCGAACTCACCCAGAAGGTGAATAAAGTGCTGAAGAAAGTCGCTATGGACTATCTGGGTTAAACTGAAAAATGAGCGATCAACTGCCGGATTTAGGCTCACTGCTGCTGCGCCGGGTAACCGGCGAGGATGGTGCGCCATATTTGCTGCTTGCTGGCAATTGCACTTTGGCCGTGCTGGAGCAGCGGCTGCAGAAGTTATCTGATGAACTGGCCGGCTATGCAGCCGACCCGAGACTGCATTGGGATCTGACCGGGATCGAGCAGATGGATGATGCCGGGGCGGTACTGCTGTGGCGGGCCTGGGGTGCACGCCGCCCTCAACACCTGCTGCTGCGGCCTGAACAGGAGAGGTTGTTCAGCCGACTGGGGGGAACGCCCCCGCTGCCTGCACCTCCCCCGCGCGATTTGTTGTGGCCGGTCACGAAACTGGGCGGGGCGGTTTTTCTGTTGTGGGAACATTTGACCGGCATAGTCATACTGGCGGGCCAATTGCTGCTGGACATGAAGTATCTGGCGGGCCATCCTGCACGTATTCCCTGGCGTGAGATTTCTGCCAATTTATTCCGTACCGGCGCGCAGGCGCTGGGCATTACTGCGCTGGTGGGGTTCCTCATCGGTGTCGTGCTGAGCTATCTCTCTTCCAAACAGTTGCAGATGTTTGGCGCGGATATTTTCATCATCAACATTCTGGGCATGAGCATCATCCGTGAACTTGGTCCGATGCTGGCGGCAATACTGGTAGCAGGACGTTCCGGCTCTTCCATGACCGCGCAACTGGGCGTGATGCGGGTAACCGAGGAACTGGATGCGCTGACTGTGATGGGTATCCCTCACAGCCTGAGGCTGGTGCTGCCGAAAGTCATTGGGCTTGGTATCGCAATGCCGCTGGTGGTGCTGTGGACCAGTGCGATTGCATTGCTGGGGGGCATGGTGGTCGCCGAACTGCAGTTAGGGCTGAGTTACCACTTTTTTCTCAACAAGTTGCCGGATGCGGTGCCGCTCGCCAATTTATGGTTGGGGCTGGGCAAGGGCGTGGTGTGCGGCATGATAATCGCGCTCATTGCCTGCCATTTCGGTTTGAGGATCAAATCCGACACCGAAAGCCTGGGTGCAGGCACTACCAATTCAGTGGTGACCGCGATCACGGTTGTCATTATCATCGATGCAATTTTTGCCGTTATTTTCTCCGACGTGGGAATCAAGTAGGGCGATAATGTGATGGCAAACGCAGACTGTATTATCGAGATCGAAGGGCTGCATAGCCGTTTTGGCAACCATGTGGTGCACGAGGACATCAATCTGTGTGTGCATCGCGGCGAGGTGCTGGCGCTGGTAGGCAGTTCCGGCAGCGGCAAGACCGTGCTGCTGCGGCAGATGCTGGGTCTGGAAACACCGGTACAAGGGGTAGTACGGGTTTTTGGCCGGCCCGTGCATGGCGCCGATCGCAATGAGCTGCAAAGTATGCGCAACCGCTGCGGGGTTTTGTTTCAGAAGGGCGCTTTGTTCAGCGCACTATCGGTGTTTGACAATATCGCGCTGCCAATGCGCGAGCTGCGCACGCTGGACGAGCGCATGATACGCGATCTGGTCATGCTCAAGCTCAAAATGGTGGAGATCGACGCGCAGCATGCGAACAAGATGCCCGCCGAGCTTTCCGGCGGAATGATCAAACGGATCGCGCTGGCACGTGCCATGGCGCTGGACCCGGAGCTGCTGTTTCTGGACGAGCCAACTTCCGGGTTGGATCCGGTACTTAGCGAAGGCTTCGTCAAGCTGATTCAGGCATTGCGCACCGAATTGACGCTGACCATCGTCATGGCAACGCATGATTTGGACACGTTGGCGGCACTGGCCGATCGCGTGGCAGTGTTGGCCGAGCAGCGCCTGTTGGCGCTGGACAGCCTGCGGGAAGTGATCAGTACCAACCACCCGTTCATGACAAAATTTTTTCTCGGTGAGCGTGGTAAGAAGACGTTGGGAAATAATGGCTATATCTTATAAGGAAGTATCATGGAAAATCGTGCCCATGCCCTTGCAGCCGGTCTATTCGTAATACTTCTGAGTATGGCAGTGGCTGCGGTCGCCGTTTGGTTCGGCGGTGAAACCGTGGTGCGTGACAGATACTTGCTGGTGTCGGAAGTTCCGGTAACGGGACTGAATCCGCAGGCGGCGGTTCGTTACCGTGGTGTGAGCGTCGGCAAAGTGGAGGATATCCATCTGGATCCGGAAAATGCGCACTTTATTTTTGTCCGCATTGCCGTGAATCGAGATGTGCCGCTGACCAAAAATACTTACGCACAGTTGGGTTATCAAGGTTTGACGGGCCTTGCATTCATACAATTGAATGATGATGGCAAACATGTTGAACGCATGCAGACTGATCCGGACAATCCCGCGCGAATTCCGCTGCGTCCTTCCGCATTGGATAACATAGCCGATGCCGGGCAACACCTGCTGAGCAATGCAAATGAACTGGCAGGGCGTCTGAATACATTGCTGGGTGAGCAGAATCAGGTGCACATCTCGCACATTCTGAAGAACGTGGAGGGAGCAAGCGGCCGTTTCGATAGCATTGCCGATCAATTGGAGCCGGGACTCAAGGCTTTGCCGGAATTGACCGCTGAAGCCAGCGTCACCCTGAGACGCGCCAGCCAGTTGATGACGGATCTCAACCAGATTGTGGTGAAAATAAATCAGCAGGGAGGGGCTGTTGACAGCCTGGCGCAAACTGCCGAAGAGCTTGCAGACACTCTGCCTAAACTGCGTGATGCAAGCCATGGCATCACGCGCAACACTCGCAGTGTGGATCGCGTTTTGCTGCAACTGGAAGAACGACCCCGCAGTCTGCTGTTTGGCAGACCGCCACCGCCGCCAGGACCGGGAGAAGATGGTTTTATACCGCCACAGGGCTTATCCAAATGAAAAAAATTATTTTAGTCGCAACATGGTTGCTCACAGGATGCGCCATCACGCCCCATGCCCAGATTCCGGCGGCAGTGTATGACTTTGGCTTGCAGCCGCCGACAGATGCCCCCGCTGCTTCTGCCCTATCTGGCCAGCCACAGCCATGGGCAAGCCTGCTGATAGCGGAGGCGACAGCCCCCGCGTGGCTGGATAGCCAGGCGATTCAGTATCGTCTGGCGTATCACGATCCCGCGCAGACACATAGTTATGCCAACAGCCGCTGGGCCGCTGCACCTGCAGCACTGCTCACCCAGCGCATCAGGAGCCGTATCACCGCCGTCATCAACAGCGGGGTGGTGAGTGCCGGTGATGGGGTGCGGGCGGACTACGCGTTGCGCCTTGAACTGGAAGAATTCGCCCAGGTATTTGATACGGTCGAGCAAAGCCGTGCGGTGGCCAGATTGCGCGCCAGCCTGGTCGAGCGCGGTACCCGCCGGTTGCTGGCCCAACGCAGCTTCAGCGTGGAACAGGCCGCTTCCACGGCCAATGCCACGGGCGCAGTCTACGCCTTGACCGAAGCGGGTGACAGACTGACCGGAGACTTGATCGACTGGCTCGCCGCAAAGCTGGAAGAAGAAGGGAAGAAAGCAGCAAAGTGAGATTGAGTCGGGGGGTAATCCCTCCATTTTTAACAGGTGCCAAAAGTATGAAACGAGTAAAAATTGGGTTGTGCAGCCTTGTAATTACCCTCATTTTGAGTGGTTGTGCCACCACGGGTGGTGCAACCCCGGAAGGGAAACGTCAGGCTATTCTCTCTATGAAAAACGAGACACTGTCGGCGCTTTATAAAGTTCGCCCTGGGGCGAGAGCCCAGATTGCAGCGGCACCCGGTTATGCAGTTTTCAGCAACGCCAATGTCAATGTGATTTTCGCCAGCTTCGGTGGCGGTTACGGGGTAGTCAGCGGCAACAAGACTAAGCCCGTTTTCATGAAAATGGGAGAGCTTGGTGTCGGCTTAGGACTTGGTGTTAAGGATTTTCGCGCTATATTCATTTTTCATGATCAGGCAACCCTGACAAAGTTTGTCGACAGCGGCTGGGAATTCGGAGCACATGCCGATGCAGCGGCCAAGGCCAGCGACAAAGGTGCGGCTGTAGGCGGCGAGATCCTCCTCAGCGGCATAACAATTTATCAATTAACGGAAAGTGGGCTTGCGCTTCAGGCCACGGTTAAAGGGACTAAATACTGGAAAGATGACGAGCTGAATTGAGCGGTGCGCGTGCTTTAGCCTGATGAAATAGATCGAAGTGTTGTCGCATTGCGGTCAGATCATCTACCGTTATTGGACTTCACCCGCTTTTCTGGACATTTCTCCGCTTCCGGTTTGTAGCTGTTCGAACGCCATTTTTATGCGTAAGCAGGAAAAAGGGGGCGCAGCCATTTATCATGCTAGACTTTCTGCATGCCTCGTATCGCTCGCACCGTCTTGATATGAATAAGGGTTGCGTCCCATTTTTCGGTACAATATCATGTACTTGGAAAGCTGCCCGAGCCAAAACTCACCCACACATTTTACTGACGAACCCATAAAAAATTTCCATCGAGGCAGAAATGCTAAATCTCACGGAATTCCTACAGGCATGCAAAGTTCCACTCAACCTTGGCAGCTATAAGATTCATCTCGCCACAAGGAAAGAAAAAGAACTCCCGCCTCTCGAAGTATTCTTTGCCGGGAAATTCAAAGAATGGCAGGAGGGCCAATCCCGCAAGAACTTCCCACGCGATATGGTGGTTGGGCTAATCGAGCTGCCGAATAACAAATGGTTGTTTGCCGGGGTCTTCCAAGTACTAGGGTACGTCAAGGATGCCGAAAAGCATTTCACTTATGAGACCAAGCTACTACCTGGTCAAGATGATTTGATTGGTCGCCTGATTGTTGAGCATGTGCGCAAAGGAAGGGCGTCATATCTGATCGGTAAAGCAGACGGAGGAGTATTTAGCGTCTCCGAGTTGAGAGAGAAAAAACTGTCAGTCGAAGAGTTTCCCGGCTTTAACTCCGTCTGCGTTTCTTTCTCCAAGTTGCAACTAATCATCGAGCAACAGATTCAGTCTTGGTATGGTGCGCTATCAAATATCAAGGGGGTCTATCTTATTGCAGACATTGAGGCAGGGAAGCTATACATCGGCAGTGCCACGGGTGAGCAAGGTATATGGCAAAGATGGTCGGACTATGTCGCGTCAGGGCATGGCGGCAACAAAGAACTGATAGAGCTTCTTAAAAACAAGCCCCGTGACTATTGTTCCAACTTTCAGTATTCAATTCTCGAAATAGCCGACTCTCATGCTTCTGACGATTACATCCTTAAGCGTGAATCTTATTGGAAAGAGGTTCTCATGAGTCGAAAGTATGGGTACAACTGAACTGACACGAGTAATAATAAAATATTATGTCTGGCAGATTAATGCGCTATTCCAGCCACATGATTCAAGTTTTTACTTGAGTGCGCCGAATACTTCCTGCAGCAGCTTGTTGCCCTGACCGATCGGATCGTTGCGGATGGCACGTTCTTCTTCCGCCATCATCAGAAAGTAACCATCCAGGATTTTTTGTGTCAGGTAGTTTTCGACGTCCACCTCTTTTTCCGTCACCAGGCCTAACTTCACGCCCCTGCGGATAAACTCGTTGAGTTGGTTGAGCAGCCCCGACTGGGCAATTTCTTTTCTCACGATGGGCAGGAGTTTTTCGGCGAGAGGACCCGAGGTGGCATCGCGGAAGTATTCAGTAGCCGCATCATCGTCGCCGGCAAGGATTCCTTTGGCATCTGCCACCGTCATTTTTCTCACGGCATCTACCAGCAATATCATCGCTTCCGGTGCTGCCGCCTCTGCCGTGCGATTCATGGCAATGATCAATGCATCAGCCTGTTTCTTCATGCCAAACCTGCGCATCGCTCCTTCCGCTTTTTGCAGCGATCTGGGCAGCGGAATCCTGACTCCGGCATTGCCGAGAAATCCATTGCCCGCTGTCAGTTTTCTTGTCGCCACAGTGACGCTCTGAGCGAGCGCCTGTTTCAGGCCGTCGGCGGCTTCCTCGTTGGAGAGGGTATGGCTGCCGGCAGCGAAGATGGGTGAAGAAAGGCAGAATAAAACAAGAAGAGCGCCAGTGGCATGCATCGGTCGGTGGTTTCTGTCGTTCCGATGCAGCATTTTGTTTTCCTGGATGCGTTATACCACGCCGGCTTCGTGCGCCTGCTGGTCGGCGTGGTAGCTGGAACGCACCATCGGTCCACAGGCGGCATGGCTGAAACCCATCGCCATGGCGGCGCGTTCGAATTCCTTGAAGCCCTCCGGCGGCACATAGCGTAGCACCGGCAAGTGTCCGGTGCTGGGTTGCAGATACTGACCGAGCGTGAGCATCTCGACAGCGTTCTTACGCAGGTCGCGCAACACTTCCAGAATTTCCTCGTCGGTTTCGCCGAGGCCCAGCATCAAGCCGGACTTGGTCGGGATTGCGGGAAACCGCGCTTTGAAATCCTGCAGTAGTTTCAGCGAGTGGACATAATCCGCGCCGGGGCGGCATTGCTTGTAGAGGCGCGGCACGGTTTCGAGATTATGATTCAGTACGTCAGGCGGGCAGGCAGATAATTTTTCCAGCGCGACTTCCAGTCTGCCACGGAAATCAGGTACCAGGATTTCGATTTTTGTCTGCGGCGAATGCATGCGCACCTGGCGGATGCAGTCGGCAAAATGCTGGGCACCGCCGTCGCGCAGATCATCGCGGTCAACGCTGGTGATGACGACGTATTTCAGCTTCATGGCGGCGATCGATTGTGCCAGATGCAGCGGTTCTTCGGCATCCGGCGGCAGCGGTTTGCCGTGCGCCACATCGCAGAACGGGCAGCGCCTGGTGCAGAGATCGCCCAGGATCATGAAGGTGGCGGTACCCTTGCCGAAGCACTCGCCGATGTTGGGGCAGGAGGCTTCCTCGCATACCGTGTGCAGCTTCTGTTCGCGCAGGATGCGTTTGACTTCGTAGAACTCCTGACTGTTGGAGGAACGCACCCGTATCCACGACGGCTTGCGCAGGAACTCGGTCTGCGGCACGATCTTGATCGGGTTGCGCGCGGTTTTATCCGCGCCTTTCTGGCGGATTTCAGTGGTCATAAGGGAGTTTCTTCATCCAATAATTCGTGTCTGTAATTTCTCTGCGAGCCTGCTGCTTAATGTTTCAAGTCCGTCGGCTATTCCAAGGTCATGCGTTTGAGTTACTTGCAATCCTGCATAGCCGCAGGGGTTAATCGCGGTAAACGGAGTCAGGTCCATGTGCACATTGAGCGCCAGGCCGTGGTAACAGCAGCCGTTCTTTATTTTCAGGCCCAGTGCCGCGATTTTGGCGCCGTTCACATATACGCCGGGCGCATCTGTGCGGCCTTCTGCTTTGATGTGATAGTCCTGCAGCAAGTCTATCACGGCGCTTTCCATTCTTCTGACCAGTTCACGTACCCCAAGTTTATGCCGGCGCATGTCCAGCAGCAGATAAGCGACGATCTGGCCGGGGCCGTGGTAAGTGATTTGTCCGCCGCGATCGATCCGGATCACGTCAATGCCGTTGTTATGCAGCAGGTGTTCCGGCTTGCCCGCCACCCCTTGGGTATAAACCGGCGGATGCTGCAACAGCCAGATTTCATCGGGCGTGTCCTGCGTGCGGGACGCGGTGAAGTCCTTCATTGCCTGCCACGTGGGTAGATAGTCCACCACCCCGCGGTATCTGATCTTGAACTTTGAATTCTCAGTTTCTGCTGCCGGGCAGAAGATATCCATGTCTGGGTTCAAAGCGCCATCACCACCGACGGGTGGTCGCACAATTCCTGATAGAGCGCATCCAGTTGCGTGCGGGAAACGGCACGGATGGTGCAGGTGAGGCTCAGATAGGTGCCTTTCTTGCTAATCTTTATTGCCATGCTGGCATCGTCGAAATCAGGGGCATGACGCTTCATGATCGCCAATACCGCCTGGGTAAAGCTTTGCTGTATAAAGCTGTGCTCCCCGCAAACGCCCGCTTGCGCCGGTAACGTATCCGCGTGCCCCATGATCTTGATGGGGAAGTCGCAGGGGTATTCGATCAGTGAGGATGGTTCGGTCATATGTTTTCAGCGCAAGCAAGCTAACGACCCCAGCTTTAACCCGGAAAATCCAATAGGCGTTTTATCATGGAAAATTCGCTCAGAACCAAGATCCCTCACTTCGTTCGGGATGACAACGCCCCTGTCATTTCGATCGAAGGGAGAAATCTTGCTTCGTTTCTGTACTCATTCCATTTATCTTTCAAAATAATAACCATGTAGGTGCATTCCATGCACCAGACACACGGCAAATCAACGTGGTGCATGGAATGCACCCTACGATATTTCACTTGTGATTTAGAAATGGAATCACTTGGCTAATGGATTATCTGGGTTTAAGAGTTTGGTGTGTTGCCGCGCATGACCGTGACCTTGTAATTCTGGTAGAGCTGGTACAGTTGTGCAAACATTCTTCCCGGTTTGCCGTCGCCCACCGCTTTGCCATCGAGACGGGTAATGGGCATGATTTCCTTGGTCGAGGAGGTCAACAGCAATTCCTGGGCGGTGCGCACTTCATATTCAGAGATTTCTCTCACCTCGTACGGAATGTCATGGGCAGCCGCCAGCTCCAGTACGACATCGTAAGTAATGCCGGGCAGCATCAGGTGGTTCTTCGGCGGAGTCAGCAGAACGCCATCTTTCACCACGAAAATATTGCTGGCCGCACCCTCGGTCATAAAGCCTTCCCGCAGCAGCACGGTTTCCACCGCACCCACGTCCACCGCCATCTGGCGCAGCAACACGTTAGGCAGCAGCGAAATTGCCTTGATGTCGCAACGCAGCCAGCGGTTGTCGCTGGCGGTGATGGCAGCAACACCGGTGGCAAGTAATTCCTTAGGCGGGGTCAGCAGCGGGTTGCTCATGATGAATACCGTGGGCGCGACACCTTTGGGGAAAGCGTGATCGCGCTTGGCCACACCGCGCGTGATATGTAAGTAGAGATATTGGTCGTCACCCTCGTTAGCGGCGATGAGTTGTTCCAGCAGATCGCCCCACTCGGTGTCGCAATGTGGATTTGTTATACGAATGCCGTCGAGGCTGTGCTGCAAGCGACGCAGATGTTCGGCCAGCCGGAAAGGCCTGCGCGAATACACGGGGATCACTTCGTACACGCCGTCACCGAAAATGAAGCCCCGATCCAGCACCGGAATGCGTGCTTCTTCGATAGGCATGAAGTCGCCATTGAGATAAATCATACTGATCCTTGAAGGTTTCTGCGGTGGGAAATTAATTGAGCAGCAATTGTATGCTATCCCAAGTGCGACCAAAAATGTTGGCGATACCCACGGTCTCCAGGGCCACCAGCGGGTACTCGGCCATTGGTTTGCCGTTGAATGAGAGCTTTACCGTGCCCACTTTCTGCCCTGCACTGATGGGCGCGACCAGAGGCCGCTGGTATTCCATGGTGGCTTTCAGTTTATCGCTCTGCCCCTTCGGCAGCGAGAAGTAAAGATCCTGGCTGAATCCTGTCCGGAGCGTGTTCTGCGCGCCTTTCCATAGTTGCATGGTAGTCACCTCCTGTTCCTTCCGGTACAGGCGCACGGTATCGTAGAACTGGAAACCGTGATTCAACAGGCGCTGGCTTTCCATGGTGCGCATATTGTCGGAGGCAGTACCCATCACTACAGAGATCAGCCGCCGCTCGTTGCGTTTGGCGGAAGTGATCAGGCAGTAGCCAGCAGTTTGCGTATGCCCGGTCTTGAGGCCATCTACGTTGGGGTCGAGCCACAGCAGCCGGTTGCGGTTGGGCTGGGTAATCTTGTTGTAGGTGTATTCCCGCAGCGAATAGAGCGGGTAGTATTCCGGGAAATCCCGGATCATGGCTGCTGCCAGCAAGGCGAGATCGTGGACGGTAGTAAAGTGTTCTGGATGCGGCAGGCCGGTGGAATTGGCGAAGTGGGTATTTTTCATGCCCATGCGCTTGGCTTCCTTGTTCATCATTTGTGCGAAAACCTCTTCCGAGCCGGCAACGACTTCCGCCAGCGCGATGCAGGCATCATTACCGGATTGGACGATCATGCCGCGTATCAGTTCGTCTACGGTTACCGGTCTGTTGGGTTCGATGAACATGCGCGAGCCTGGCGTGCGCCAGGCGCGTTCCGACACGGGTACGGTTTGAGTCAGGGTGATGCGCTTCTGTTTGATGGCAGAGAAAACGACATGCGCCGTCATCAACTTGGTGAGCGATGCCGGTTCGATGCGTTCATGGATATTTTGGCCGATCAATGTCTGGCCACTCTGGAAATCGGTGAGAATGTAAGCCTTGGCGGCTACGGATAAAGCGGGTGACGGTGGTGGGTAATGCTTGGGTTGCTGGGCGAACACGGGGAACGCGTAACAGCACAGTACCAACGGGAGTAAACGTTTCATGAGAGACCGTAAAAGAAAATCATTTTGTGAGTTTGTCTGCGGTTGCTAGCGTTTGCCACGACACAGGCTGAAGCCGTCGTTCCAGCCCGCGCGATATTGATTGTCGGCAGAAAAGCGGCGTTCATCCTTGTATCCGTAGGAAGTCTTCTTGGCGGTTTCGCAACCATCGATATAACCATCCTTAAAAGCTGGCGGGTAGCCGGAAAGGTTATAGGTGGGGCGCGTACTCGGCGGCAGCGGTCCGGAAGGGCGCTGATCCCACCCCATTGTTGCACAACCCGCAAGCATTGAAACCATAAAAATTGCTGTGATTAAACGCATTGCGGTTCCGTTGGCTGATCTGATGTCTCTAACCCGCCCAACTCGCAATTCCCAGCAGCAGCAACAGTGTCAGCCATAACACCAGGGTGCGCCAGATCAGCCCGGTGGCGCTTTGCAGAAAATCCATGTCGGCTTCTTCGCCCATACCCAATTCCGGGCGGTAGTGAACGCTGCTGGCTTCTTGCAGCGAGTCTCCCAGGCGTACGCCCAGCGCACCTGCACCACTGGCAAGAATGATGCCTTGGGTATGATTCGTCCATGATGCGGCCTGCGCTCGCCAGCAATAAATCGCATCCTCAAAATTACCGGCGATGGCGAAACTCACCGCAGTCAATCTTGCTGGTAGCCAATCTATGGCTTTGAATGCCTTTGCGGCAAATTGGCCGAATGCGCCGAATTCTTCTTCCGGGCGACTGCCCCAACGCTCGCCCAGCAACTCCGCGAGACGATACAGCACCGCACCCAGCGGTCCCGGCAGCAAAGCAAAACAGACGATTACCCCGAACACGTAGCGGTGCGAATGCACCAGTCCTAATTCAATCGCAACCCGTGCAATCATTTCACTGCTGAGTTCATCCGCAGGTATTCCACGCCATTGCCGCAGCAGTTCTCGAGCCTGCGGCAGATCTCCATTCCTGAGGGCCCGATTGATTTCGGCGAACAAGTAATTGAACTGATGAAAGCTTATGGTGAAATAAAGCACCACCACATTCCAGGCCCATGCCAGCAGTGGGCTCAAGCCAAGCAGAAAATAATAGATCGCAGCGGTAAGCAGCAACAGCGGAAACACCGCAGCGATCCATGCTGCGACGCCATGACGGCTTACGCCGGTGTTGAAATAGCGCTCCAGCGCATCGGCATAGGAGGCAAACAGCAGTATGGCTTGATTGCGGCGGTCAGTGGGACGCCATTGCTCCAGCAGGAGAGCGAAGATTATCGAGAACAAGGTCATTGCAAAGCAGCCATAGCTGGGTTATCGCAACACCGATTTGAGCAACTTGCCCATCTCTGCGGGATTGCGAGTCACCTTGATTCCGCATTCTTCCATTACCGCAAGCTTTTCCTGTGCCGTGCCCTTGCCGCCGGAGATAATCGCACCGGCGTGCCCCATGCGCTTGCCCGCTGGTGCGGTTATCCCGGCGATGAAACCTACCACCGGTTTCTGCATATTGTCTCTGACCCAGCGAGCGCAGTCTTCCTCGTCGGAGCCGCCGATTTCTCCCACCATCACAACCGCATCGGTTGCGTCATCGTTGTTGAACAATTGCATCACATCGAGGTGCTTCAAGCCGTTCACCGGGTCGCCGCCGATGCCGATACAGGTGGATTGCCCCAACCCCTGCTCCATCAATTGCGCCACTGCTTCGTAGGTCAGGGTGCCGGAGCGCGATACCACGCCGATGCGGCCCTTCTTGTGAATGTGGCCGGGCATGATGCCGATCTTGATTTCATCGGGGGTGATGATGCCGGGGCAGTTGGGGCCGATCAGCCGGGTTTTCCGCCCCTGCATTTTGTAGCGGGTGCGCAGCATGTCGCGTACCGGAATGCCTTCAGTGATGCAGATCACCAAGTCCAGTTCAGCTTCCACTGCTTCATCAATCGCGGCGGCGGCGAACGGCGGCGGTACGTAGATCACCGAAACGGTAGCGCCGCTGGCCTGCTTCGCCTCCTTGACGGTGGCATAGATCGGGATGCCCTCGAAATCCTCGCCCGGTTTTTTCGGATTCACCCCGGCAACAAAACAATTCCTGCCATTGGCATAGTCGCGACACATGCGGGTGTGAAATTGTCCGGTCTTGCCGGTGATGCCCTGGGTCATGACGCGGGTGTTCTTGTCTATCAGGATGGCCATGACTACGCTCCTCTCGCTGCTGTGACAGCCTTTTCTGCAGCATCCGCCATATTGCTCGCCGAAATGATCGGCAATCCGGATTCGGCCAGGATTTTCTTGCCCAGATCCACATTGGTACCTTCGAGACGCACCACCAGCGGCACGCTGAGTTGCACTTCCCGTGCTGCCGCCACCACGCCTTCGGCAATCACATCGCATTTCATGATGCCGCCGAATATGTTTACCAGGATGGCTTGCAGCTTCGGGTTGCGCAGCATCAGCTTGAACGCCTCAGCTACCTTCTCGGCGGTGGCGCCACCGCCGACATCGAGAAAATTAGCGGGACTGCCGCCATAGAGCTTGATGATATCCATGGTTGCCATCGCCAGTCCTGCACCGTTGACCAGACAGCCGATATTGCCGTCCAGCGAAATGTAGGAAAGATCATATTTGGATGCTTCGATCTCCGCCGGGTCTTCTTCGTCCAGATCGCGCAAGGCGGTGATTTCGGGGTGACGGAACAGCGCGTTGTCGTCAAAATTCATTTTCGCGTCGAGCGCGAGAACGTGATCGTCAGCGGTAAGTATCAATGGATTGATTTCGACCAGCGATGCATCGGTGTTGTCAAAAGCCCGGTACAAGTTTTGCAGCAAGGCCCGCGTTTCGGTCACGGCGGATTCGGCAACACCAATCTTGCGGACGATGTCATCGGCATCCTGATCGGCCAATCCTGCCAGCGGGTCGATCAATACTTTGTGAATTTTTTCCGGTGTGCTGGCGGCGACCTGTTCGATATCCATGCCGCCCTCGGAACTTGCCATCAGGCACACGCGCTGGCTGCTGCGATCCACCACCATGCCGATGTACAGCTCCTTCTTGATGTCAGCGCCCTGCTCGAGCAGAAGCCGCCGCACAACTTGTCCTTGCGCACCAGTCTGGTGGGTGACGAGTGTCATGCCCAGTATTTTCGCGGCAAGCTGCCTGACTTCGTCGAGCGATCTTGCCACTTTCACCCCGCCGCCCTTGCCGCGTCCGCCAGCGTGAATCTGCGCTTTCACTACCCACACGCTACCACCCAGCTTGCTGGCCGCCGCCACTGCCTGGTCAACGCTGAAGCAGGCGATTCCGCGCGGCGTGGCAACGCCAAATTCGCGCAGAATTTCCTTGGCCTGGTACTCGTGAACTTTCATGCTGTTCCCATTACTGCGCTTTGCCCGCTGCCATGCGTTCGCTTGACCTTGATGCTCAGTGCGTAGCTCCTTGACGCAGGCTGAGTAGTTCCACATCGAAAATCAAGGTTGCATTCGGTGGAATCACGCCGCCGGCACCAGTGGCGCCATAAGCCATGGACGGGGGGACAATCAGCATCCGCCGCCCACCAATCTTCATGCCAACAACGCCCTTGTCCCAGCCCTTGATCACCCGCCCTGCTCCCAGCAGAAATGAGAATGGGCTGCCACGATCGCGTGAGCTGTCAAATTTCTTACCTTTATTCAGCGGCCCAGCATGGTCGAAAAGCCAGCCTGTATAATGAACCTCAGCCATTTTACCGACGGTCGCTTCTTCACCAGTTCCTTTCATGATCTCGGACGTTATGAGCTCGGTCACGCCAGTTGCTCCCTGCTTGGTTTGGGAAAATGCGGCCTGGGGCAGCAAAGTCATACCCAGAATTAAGACACTCAAATTAAGCAGGGTATTTACTTTAGACATGGTCACCTCAAAAAATAAATTGAAATAATTAAATTATGATCGTGGACGAGCCACGATTTCACCACCAATCAGTTCCTTGCTGCTGGAAACGAGTTGATCCATACCGGATCAGGTTTGGCAAGAATCAGTATTTCCAGAGCCCCAAACTCTCAAGTATTATACTCGCTATGTTTAGTCCGTCATCACAGCCCGATCAATTCCAACTCGCTGTAACCAATTAGATTGAGGACAAGAACATGCAGGAACACTTGAACGAGGAAACGCAACCGGGTGAGCCGGGGATGAGTTCAATACGTCTGCATGATTCACGTCTGGTGCGTGGTCTGTTCCTGGCGCTGGGCATCACCGCTCTGATTCTGGCTGTACTGGGTGCGGTGCTGCCGGTATTGCCGACCACCCCCTTCGTGCTGCTGGCTGCTGCCTGTTTCGCCCGCGGTTCGGAACACTTCCATGACCGCTTGCTGGCCAACCGGTTTGCCGGTCCGCTCATCCGCGAATGGCGCGAGCATCACAGCATCCCGCGCCGGGTCAAGCGCTGGGTGTATCTACTGATGGCGTTGTCATTCGGTAGCTCGATCCTGCTGATGCCGGCTGTCTGGCAGCAGGTGATGCTGGCCGTGCTGGGAATCGTCCTGGCAGTGTTTATCTGGCGCATACCGGTGAGAGATATGGATGCCAGCTGCAAGCCGGATTAGTCTTGCATCATTGTTCCCACCAGATGGATCAGGTCTGGCAACAGTCGCTGTTTCCAGAACTCCGAACTTTCAAGTATCATGCCCGGTATGTTTAGTCCATCAACGCGGCCTGCTCAGCAACCTCCTATCGAACGGCAGACTTCTGGCCGAGCCTGAATTGCAAAATACTTGCAATCCACTTACTCACAGGCAACAGTTGCTGCGCGCACCAACAGAAAGCCAGAGCATTAACTTGTAAATGAATCCCATCCCAATAGAAATAATCGGTGCGGTGCTGTTCGGCGTTGCAGTCATCCACACTTTCTCGACCAAATTCTTCGAGCATCTGGCACACACACGTCCGGCTCACGCCGGCGTCTGGCACTTGCTGGGTGAGGTCGAGGTGGTGTTCGGATTCTGGGCGATGGTGCTGATCGTGGCAATGATGCTCATAGATGGCAAGCTGGCTGCCATCGCTTATCTTGACCGGCAGAGTTTTATCGAGCCGATGTTCGTATTCGCCATCATGGTGATTGCGGGCAGCCGGCCGATCCTGCAATTTGCGAAGCTCAGCGTCGAGGCGATCGCGCGGCTCATTCCCTGGTCGCGCGAGAAGGCATTCTACTTCATTACCTTATCGTTTGTGCCGCTGCTGGGTTCCTTCATTACCGAGCCGGCGGCCATGACGCTGGCCGCGCTGATTTTGTTTGAACGCTACTACTCCAAGGGAATCTCGACCCGGCTCAAATATGCCACTCTCGGTGTGCTGTTCGTCAACATCTCGATCGGCGGCACGCTGACACCCTACGCTGCGCCGCCGGTACTGATGGTGGCTGGCAAGTGGGGCTGGGATATCACTTTCATGTTCACCACCTTTGGCTGGAAAGCTGCGCTGGCGGTACTGGTAAACGCCTTGGCGGCCACCTTGCTGTTCCAGCGCGAATTGTCAAAAATGCAGAGTGCAGAGCGATCTGAGAAAACCGGCGTTCCCCTGCCGGTGGTGCTAGTACACCTGTTTTTTCTGGCTGGCGTGGTGGTGTTCGCCCATCATCCGGTGGTCTTCATGGGTTTGCTGCTGTTCTTTCTCGGCTTTGCTCATGCTTATGAGCGCTTCCAGGATCGGTTGATCCTGCGCGAAGGATTGCTGGTAGCTTTCTTTCTTGCCGGTCTGGTTGTTCTGGGAGGGCAGCAAAAATGGTGGCTGCAACCCATGCTGGCCGGAATGGACAGCACTACACTCTTTTTCGGCGCCACCCTGCTCACCGCAATCACTGACAATGCGGCACTTACTTATCTGGGTTCTCTGATGGACGCGCCCAGCGCCGAGTTCAAGTATGCTCTCGTTGCCGGAGCGGTCACCGGCGGCGGCCTGACAGTCATTGCCAATGCCCCCAACCCGGCAGGTTTTTCCATCCTCAAAGGTTCGTTCGAGGATGAAGCGATCCATCCTCTGGGCCTACTGGCTGCGGCGCTGCCGCCCACATTGGTTGCCATCCTTGCGTTTCAGTTGCTTTGATCTGTCCCGCTAGTATCGATACCAATGGAGATGTAACAGAATGGAAAAGTGGGTGCTTTCGACAGCGTGCATACGCTGCTTGCAAGTTGAAGGGCAATGTTACTGGTGCTGCCGGAGAAGATTGTTTAGCTGCTACGTTTGCGAGCGAGACTGGTCTCCATCCATTTCTTGATACGGTTGGCGTCACCGCTGCGGGTACTCTTTCCGATTGAATCAAGCAGGACGATGATGACCGGCTTGCCGGTTATGTGCGCCTGCATCACCAGGCAGCGCCCGGCCTCGTTGAGAAAGCCTGTCTTTGATACGCCAATCTGCCAGTTCCCGCTACGCACCAGATTATTGGAGTTGGTGAACCGCATACTGCGTCCGTCATCCGAGAGTTCTATTGCATGCGCGGTGGTAGTGGAAAACTTACGGATGATGTCGTAGCCATACGCGGCTTCAACCATTTTTACCAGATCACGCGCGGTGGAAACGTTGGTACTACTCAATCCAGTGGAGTCAACAAAGTAACTGTTACCCATGCCAAGTTCAAATGCTTTGTTATTCATCGCTGCAACGAATGCTTCGATGCCACCAGGATAGGCGCGCCCTAGCGCCGCCGCCGCGCGATTCTCTGAAGACATCAGTGCCAGTCGCAGCAGTTCCTGGCGGGTAAGACTGGCTCCCACCCACAAGCGCGAGCGGGTGTTCTTGAGAACATCAATGTCGGCGGAATCGATGGTGATTTCTTCAGTCAGCGGCAGTTGCGCATCCAGCACTACCATTGCCGTCATCAGCTTGGTAATGGAAGCGATCGGCATGATGTTGTCTGTATTCTTGCTGTAGATAGCGCGCCCCTGCTGTGCATCGAAAATCAGTGCGGCGCGGGATTTGAGATTCAGCCCCCCCTGCTGCGCAAAGGCGCTACCGGTAAACACAAACATGACGCCCAGCGCGAGAATTACTTTGCTCATTTTTCTTGCTCCACTTGAGAAAATCCATCCACCGTCCGCAGGTTTGGCAACCTGTTCCGGATAAGTTAACAAAAATCGGGAGATAGGGAAAGAGCTTTATATCAATTCTAGGAGAAATTTCTCAGATACCGTTCTGGAACAACGGTATCTTTCTACCTCATTTTCGCTCTGATATCCGGTTTCTACCATGCGTCATGCATCAATTGTAGTCGTGTCAGTTCTTCCTGTTATTATCGGAAGATAGAGAAAGAACTTGAATCCGCGTATCAATTCTAGGAGAGATTTGTCAGATACCGTGCTGGAACAGCGGTACCTTTCTGCCTCATTTTTGCTCTGATATCCAGTTTACCCTGCGTCATGCACCAATTGCAGCCGGGTCTGCTCTTCCTGCTGCTGCAGTTCCCACATATGGGCATAGGTGCCATTCGCCGCCAGCAACTCCCGATGACTGCCGCGCTCGATGATGCTGCCTTTGTCCATTACCAGTATCTGATCGGCATCGGCGATGGTAGAGAGGCGGTGAGCGATGGTGAGTGTGGTGCGATTCGCAGCGATGCGCTTCAACTCTGCCTGTATGGTTTTTTCCGATTGTGAATCCAGCGCCGAGGTGGCTTCATCAAAAATGAGTATCTTTGGCTTCTTCAGGATCGCACGGGCGATGGCAACGCGCTGCTTTTCCCCACCGGAAAGTTTCAGTCCGCGTTCTCCCACGGTGGTTTCGTATTTGTCCGGCAGACTCTCGATAAAATCATGGATGTGTGCCGATCTGGCGGCTTCAACTACTTCCTCGCGGCTGGCGCCGGGGCGTCCATAAGCGATGTTGTAATAAATGCTGTCATTGAACAGTACCGTGTCCTGCGGAACGATACCAATGGCTGCGCGCAGGCTTTTCTGGGTGACATCGCGGATATCTTGATCGTTTATCAGAATACGGCCAGCGGTTACATCATAGAAGCGGAACAGCAAGCGCGCCAGCGTGGATTTGCCTGACCCGCTATGCCCAACTACCGCCACGTTGCAGCCAGCGGGAATATCGAAGCTTACATCAAACAGGATCTGGCGATTGGGGTCGTAGCTGAAACTCACTTTTTCGAAGCGAATCGCCGCCTCTCCCGCAACGAGATCAATTGCACCCGGTTTATCCTTGATCTCTTCGTTTTCCGCCAGCAGGCTGAACATTTTTTCCATGTCCGCCAGTGAATGCTTGATTTCACGATAAACGAAGCCGAGGAAATGCAGCGGCATGTACAGTTGCAGCATGAAGGCATTGACTAGCACCAGATCGCCCAGCGACATAGTGCCTTTGACTACGCCGTCAGCCGCCAGCAGCATCAGCAGAGTCACACCGATTGCAATAATCGCGCTCTGGCCGGCGTTGAGCGCGGCGAGGGAAGTCTGGTTGCGCACTGCCGCAACCTCCCATTTCTGCATGTGCTCATCGTAGCGCCGCGCCTCCCACGCTTCATTGTCGAAATATTTTACCGTTTCATAGTTCAGCAGGCTGTCGATGGCGCGAGTGTTGGCTTTCGAGTCCATATCGTTCATCGTGCGGCGGAAGATCATGCGCCATTCGGTAATGAACAGGGTGAACACGATGTAGGCCACCAATGTTACAAAAATGATCACCGAGAACCAGATGTCATATCGGGAAAGAAGAATTGCCGCCACCAGACCGATTTCCAGCAGTGTCGGCAGGATGTTGAACAGCATGAAGTTGAGCAGGAAAGAAATGCCGCGCGTGCCGCGTTCGATGTCGCGCGACACGCCGCCGGTCTGACGTTCCAGGTGAAAGCGCAGCGACAGCGCATGCAGATGACCGAATACCCTGATGGCTACCCGCCGGATCGCCCGCTGCGTAACCTTGGCAAATACTGCATCGCGCAATTCGCCGAACAGCGTGCTGCACAGGCGTAATGCCCCATACCCCACCAGCAGCACCACCGGCAACACCAGCATGGCCCGCGGCTGGTCGAGCGCATCGACAATTTCCTTCAGCACCAGCGGCACCGCGACGCTGGCAAGCTTGGCCATCACCAGCAGTACCAATGCCAATGCCACCCTGCCCTTGAACTCCCACAGGTAAGGCAGCAGGCTGCGGATGGTTTGCCAGTCGTTGCGACTGGCTGCAGGTTTGTCCAAACGGGTGGGACGCATCAGTTTATTTCCGCGAAAACGTTGGCTATGCCGGTTTCTTGCCTATCGTTACACAACTTGCACAACCAGCTTTCCGAAGGACCAGCAAGAAAAGAAATCACCCACAATCTGACACGTTGCTCATCCGGGGTGCGACGCGCGATCTGTTTATTCCCATTCGTGCGATGCGATACCGGCCATTCTGAATGCGGAAGGGTTTGTATTTCTGGATGGAGAGCGCAAATGCTGGATTGGCATTGCCTGTCGCAACTTTCGCTCCCAAGCGCGCACTTCCCTGGATTAACCAGTAGAACGCGGCACACTATACCAGCGACTGTTTGATTTCCAGCGCCAGTCGCAACGCTTCTTCGGAAGTCGCGGCAAGCACCGTGTAGTGTCCCATTTTTCGTCCGGGCCGAGCATCGAGCTTGCCGTACAAGTGCAGTTTGACATGGGGATGCCGCAATACCTCTTCCCACTTCGGTTCTCCCTGCCACCATAAATCGCCCAACAAATTTACCATCACCGCCGCTCCTTGCATCGCGGTGGCGCCCAGCGGCAGGCCACAGAGTACTCGCACTTGTTGTTCGAACTGGGAAGTGACGCATGCATCCAGCGTGTAATGACCACTGTTATGCGGGCGCGGTGCGATCTCGTTTACCAGCAGGCGGCCATCGGCCAGCACAAAAAATTCCACGCATAACACGCCGTGGTAGTCGAGCTTTCCAGCGATGCGAACTGCGGTTTCACGCGCATTTTGAACAATCTCCGGCGACACTTTAGCCGGAATAATGCTGACATCAAGAATGCCGTGGCGATGACGGTTTTCTGCTGCCGGGAATGCAGCCACCTCGCCATCAAATCCGCGTGCCACCACGACCGAAACTTCGTTATCCAGCGACAGCAACTGCTCCAGTACGCACGGCTCCCACTTCATGCCGGCGAATGCCGCATCAAGCTCCGCCGCGTTACTGATCCGCGCCTGGCCTTTGCCGTCGTAACCGAGGCGGCTCACTTTGAGAATGCCGGGGAACAGCTCCGGATGCGTTTGTGGCAGTACTTCAGTGGAATTCTGGACCACAGCAAACGGTGCGACCGCAAAACCGTTGGCCACCAGAAACCGTTTCTCCAGAATGCGATCCTGGGCGATGGCCACGCTGCCAGCAGGGGGGCTGACGACGCAATGTTCAGCCAGGATTCTAAGTGACTCTGCCGGCACGTTTTCAAATTCGGTGGTAACACCAGCACAGGTGGAGCCAAGCTCACGCAAAGCATCGCTATCAAGGTAATCGGCCCGCAAATGCCGATCAGCCACGCTACCCGCGGGGCTGTCGTTAGCCGGATCCAGCACAGTGACGCGGTAACCCATGCTTTGCGCCGCCATGGCGAACATGCGCCCGAGCTGGCCGCCGCCCAGGAGGCCCAGCATCGCTCCTGGCATGATGCTCATAACTTCGGCAGTGTCATCGCCTTGACCTTTTCTGCCTGCATTTTGCGGAAGGCCTCAAGCTGTTCGGCCATCGTCGGATCGGAGAGCGCCAGCAGGGCAATAGCAAACAAACCTGCGTTGGCCGCCCCCGCCTCGCCGATGGCGAAAGTGGCGACGGGAATGCCTTTGGGCATCTGCACGATGGAAAGAAGCGAATCGAGGCCTTGCAACTGCTTGGAAGTAACCGGTACACCCAGCACCGGCAGGGTAGTTTTGGCGGCGATCATGCCGGGGAGGTGGGCCGCGCCACCAGCGCCAGCGATAATGCATTTGAGTCCGCGCTCGATTGCGGTCTCCGCATACTCGAACATACGGTCCGGAGTGCGATGGGCGGAAACCACCTGAGCTTCATAAGGTACGCCAAAATCCTTCAATATATTCGCCGCCTGCTGCATTACCTCCCAGTCGCTGTTGCTGCCCATGATGATGCCGACTAACGGTTTTTTCATTTAACGCCTCGCTGGTTTAGTTACGGAGACTGGTATCCTTGGAGGCTGATTTCTCCATATCCTCCAGGTAGGGATAACGTACATGCCCATAACGTATGACTAGTACCGCCAGCGCAACAAGTACTATCGAAGCGGATACGCCCAGCAGCCGGATATTGTCCATTTCCTTGATATCCACAATCACATAGCGCGCCATCGCCACCATTGCAATATAAAGGGGGAACCGCACAGGCAGCTTGCCGGACTCGAAATACAACCCCACCATGGTCAGAATTTCCAGGTAGAGAAACATCAGCAGCAAATCCGCCAGAGTAACTCTGGCGCTGTTGATCATCAGCATGGTTTCCTGGTAACCCGCAAATATCGTGGCGAGAGCGATAACGACTAACCCCACGTCTTCAAAGAAGTGCAGTGTTTGACGGGAATAACGGGCGGCGCGTTGATTTGGCATTTTATTGTCAGGAATTGTCAGAGTAAGCAACTACCTATAATACTACCTGTTCCAGATTACAACTCCATCACAAATGCAAATAGATACGATAACCGTATTAGCCATTCAACCCGGCCAGCATCTCCGCATCCACCCATCCCCTGCCCTGTGCATTTCCCGCCAGCACGGTAAACGGTAGTGCCGGTTCGCCCAGATCCGACAGCACCAGCGTAGCATCGCTGAAGTCCTGCCCGCGGGTATAGTCGCTGACCGTGACTACTGTGTCCAGGCCCGCTGCCAGCGCGGCTTTGAGTCCATTCTCGGAATCTTCCAGCGCAATGCAGTGCTGCGCCGGCAGTCCAAGCTGTTGCAGCACCCACAGATAAATATCCGGTGCGGGCTTTTTCCCGGAAACGATGTCGCCGGCACCGATGACGTCGAACCAGCCGGGGGAATCCTCTCCCAAAGTGGATTTTAACAGCGCAATCACATTCTCTGGCGAGGTAGTGGTAGCAATGGCAATTTTTATGTTTGCTGCGCGCAACTCATGGATCAGGCGGGCAACGCCGGGACGTAGCGGAATTCCGCCGCGCTCAAGCAAGGCTACAAAATACCTGGTTTTAGCCTGGTGCAAACCCGCGATCCAGTCATCCAGCCCGCTCCTGCTCAATTCGTCCGGGACATATTTTTCCAGGTAATGACGAATGCGCTCCTTGCCGCCGGTAATCGTCAGCAGCTCTCCATAAAGCTCGGCATCCCAGTCCCAGGCAAGACCAAACTCCGCAAATGCGGCATTGAAGGCAAGACGATGGCCGTCACGCTCGGTATCGGCCAGAGTGCCGTCGACGTCAAAGATCACCGTGCGTAGTGAATTGTCCATAAGAATTTTGGGTATACCCGTTTTTCACACATCACTATACAATTTGTACAATTAGCTTTCCGAAGGATCGGCAAGAATGGAAATAACCTGCTATCGCGGCCAGGAAATAAGCCATGAGTCCCGCTATCTACCTGCCGTCACCTACAACCTGGCAATTACGCTGCTCGCCCGCAGTGCGCCGCGCGACCTGTTCGTTCCCATTCGCGCGATGCAATACCTGGCCATTCTAGATGCAGAAGAGTTCGTATTCCTGGACGGAGAACGCAAATGCTGGATAGACATTGCCTGGCGCAACTTTCGATCCTCAGCGCGCACTTCCCTGGAGCAGCCGGTAGAGTACAACATCGTTTATTACCGTCATGGTCAGGCGGCCATCATGGCACGCCTGCAAACAGAGTTTCCGCGTGCGCTGCAAGCTTTGGCCAGCAAGGCGAAGTTCGTTGGCCCGGCGCGGGTAATCAAGTTTCCTGCGCCTCGGGCTTAGTCGTCTTCTCCCAGTTCCGCATCCCAGCCCTCGCTCTTGGCAGAAACAACGGCCTGCGCATAGAGTTGTGCATGCCGTCGCTGCATATCTTCTGGTAACCGGCTGGGCAGGTGAGCATAGGGTTCCCAGGCGGCATACACTTGCTCATACAGGTTCTGCATTTGTGACCCATCCCATCCGGCGCATGTTTCTGACTCGGGCAGAATGCCGAACACCCAGGCATCGCGCACCATGCGGCCGAGGTGTGTCAGCCCCCCATTTTCGTCTTGGTCAATACCTGCATAATGTTGTTTCGTCATCGCGTCAGCCCCCGCATAAAGTACCGGCAACTTATCCGGCAATCGATTCACATGCACCCTCATCCACAAGTCAGAATCCAGAAAAAAGTCTGCTGGAAAGCTCTATCGGCATGTAATTTTCCTCTGCTTGCAGGATGTCGTAGTGATAATGAGGCATGGGAAGCGCCTAATTATAAAGAATTTCCCCCATTGTAAATTATACGAGAGGAGATGGTGCTGGCTGATCCAACCATATCTGGTATCGCTGCGGGTTGGTCTGCAATAAAACTGATGCTGATTTTATCATGTGCGATCGGCTGTAAGCATTGGTTGGTAAAGGCGCGATATTCAGGATGGGTGTGATAGCTTTCAATGACGTTGGCGTGCGCAAGTTGTACCAGCCAGCAGAAGCGGTAGCGCGCTGGTTCGGCAATCGCCCAGCCAGCGAAGACGCGGCGTACCCCGGGGATAGCATTTAAAGACGCGCGTCCTTGCGCTATCATGGCTTCCACCTGTTGCGTACTTACGCCTTCAGTGTTATAGATGATGACATGCTCTACTGGCTGCCAAGGCCGGCACTGAATCAGAACCTCTGCCGCGCGTCCTGCCGACCCCCACAGGTGCATACAGAATTTAATTTGTTCACGCAGGCTATCT
>JAYSQR010000010.1:0-38130 GCA_043721435.1 Nitrosospira sp.
ACGGGATGTTCGACCTGCAGCCGCGTGTTCATTTCGATGAAATAAAATTCGTTATTCTCAAACAGGAATTCAAACGTGCCCACGCCGCGATAGCCGATACCACGGCAAGCATCTGCGCAACGCGCGCCAATCTTGTCGCGCTGCCGGGGAGTAATGCCGAAGGCCGGCGCTTCCTCGATGATTTTCTGATGACGGCGCTGCATCGAGCAGTCCCGCTCTCCCAGGTGTACCGAGTTGCGATGCTCATCAGCCAGTACCTGAAACTCGATATGACGCGGGTTTTCCAGAAATTTCTCGACATAGACCATGGGGTTGCCAAATGCCGCCTGGGCTTCGGTGCGCGTCATGATGACCGCATTCAATAACGCCGCCTCAGTGTGTACCACGCGCATACCGCGCCCGCCGCCGCCGCCCGATGCCTTGATGATGACAGGATAGCCGATGGTGCGAACGATCTTTCTGATTTCTTCACCCGATTCAGGCAAGGCACCATTGAAACCAGGGACGCAGGGTATACCAGCTCTTATCATCGCGTTTTTTGCGCTGATCTTGTCGCCCATCAGGCGAATGGTTTCAGGACGCGGGCCAATGAAGACAAAGCCGCTTTTTTCAACCCGCTCGGCGAAATCAGCGTTCTCGGAGAGAAAGCCATAGCCGGGATGGATGGCCTCGGCATCGGTCACTTCTGCTGCACTGATGATGGCTGGAATATTGAGATAACTTTGAGCTGATAACGCTGGCCCAATACACACGGATTCATCAGCGAGCTTCACGTATTTGGCCTCGGCGTCTGCCTCGGAATGCACCACCACCGTCTTAATGCCCATCTCCCGGCATGCCCGTTGAATACGCAGAGCAATTTCGCCACGATTGGCTATAAGGATTTTTTCAAACATGTTTATCTATGAAATCTTTTTTAAGTTGCGGAGGTAGCCAGCCTTCTCTCCTGATTTCTATCCCGCAGCAGCGAGAAATCAGCGACTATCACTCAATTTCGAATAATGGCTCACCGTACTCTACCGGCTGACCGTTTTCTACCAGGATTGCCTTGATCACTCCGCTCTTGTCGGATTCAATTTCGTTGAGCAGTTTCATTGCCTCAATAATACACAGAGTATCGCCTTCCTTTACCGTTTGCCCCACTTCCACAAATGCATTGGCGCCAGACGCGGAGGATCGGTAAAACGTGCCCACCATTGGCGATTTAACCACATGGTTGTCTGGCAATGCCTCCTTGGCTGTGGCTTCTATTTCTTGCGCGGATAGCGCGGGCATAGCAACCGGCTGCAAAGCCGGTGGTGCAGCTACATAACTCTGTACTACCGATCCTGACTTGCTGATGCGAACTTTTTCTTCGCCTTCGGTAATTTCCAATTCACCGATTCCCGACTCTTCAACCAGTTCAATCAGTTTTTTAAGCTTTCTCAAATCCATAACAGGCCTCTCAGGGTAAAACTCCGCTTTCTGGCACCTCTATCAATCAGAATTTGTTGCCATGCAATTTTGTTCATAAAGAATGAGGTTAGATAACTTCCGTGATCGCTGCATCAATGATCTTGGTTCGCATCGGCAGTAGGTAAACGTGCTTGCACCAATTTGGTTTGAGACTTGATTGCCCCGTTAGCGGGCTGTTAAAGCATATTCCAGGGCCAGCTCATAGCCCTTGGGGCCCAAACCGCTGATAACACCCACAGCCAGATCAGAAAAATACGATTCTCTGCGAAAAGTCTCACGGGCGAAGATGTTGGAAAGATGAACTTCAATGAACGGCAACTTTACCGCCGCCAGGGCATCACGCAAAGCAACGCTGGTATGAGTATAAGCCGCCGGATTGATAATAATAAAATCGGTTTCATCACCGATAGTCTGTTGAATCCGGCTTATCAAATCCGCCTCAGAATTACTCTGGAAGCTTTCCAAGATGATGCCAGCATCTTCAGCTATTTTAGTCAAACTTCTGTTAATTTCGTCTAACGTAACCCGACCATAAACTTCCGGTTCGCGAGTTCCCAACATATTCAAATTAGGGCCATGCAGAACCAGGATTTTTCTTGGCGGGGTAATTTGTGACTTCATAAAACAAATTATGGCCCAAATCAGCCAAAAAGTCCAGATGATTGGCGCTATTCGCCGAATTTAGGCGAAAATTTGATTGTTGAGGGATTATCAGGGGGCGATTTAAATATCTTTTGTGGCGCACCAATTGAGTAACGGATGCCGCCACGTCCTGTCGCCGTTCATGTTTCCAGTCTCTGACTTGCCATCGTTGCCGGGAGACATGGCTGCCAACAGCATCGATATCGCCTTCCGCACCCATCCCAAGGTCTGCGTGGCGCAAAGAATTTTTATATCTTCCGGTTTGCTCCCCGTTTCCCAAACCTCTATAATCCATCAGCCGTTTTTCTGCGGGCTGTTGTAGCTCAGTTGGTAGAGCAACTGATTCGTAATCAGTAGGTCGGAGGTTCGACTCCTCTCAACAGCACCACAAATCAAGGGGTTATCTTAACTATTAACCTTCTTAGATTCCGGCTGTGTCAATATTGTGCCATTGAGCAAGTCGTCTAATACCTGGGCGTGTCGTGCAAACTGCTCCGGTGCCAAGTGAGCATAGCGCCTCACCATCTCCGATGACTCCCACGCGCCCATTTCCTGAATCACGTTTAACGGTACGCCCTGTTGAGTTAACCAACTCGCCCAGGTGTGCCGCAGGTCATGCCAGCGAAAGTCCTCGATCCCTGCACGTTCCAATGCCTTGTACCATGCCTTGGTATTGACCTGAGTGACCGGCTTACCCTTGTAGGTAAAAACCATTTTCTGGTGTTTGCCGACCTGTTTGGACAATCTAGTCACTAGATTGGTAAAAAACCAGAATAGCTGAACATACAATTCCGGGATTGAGCATTGGAAAATTCCTGGCTCACCAGTAAAAGAAGCGCCTACAGGAAGATATCAGCCTGAACAAGGCGGAGTTTTCGCTTGCTCTTTGCTGGGGTCTTCCATTGCGTCGAAATGTTGACCAACTTTGGCGTTGATACTTGGTAATTCCCCTATCTGACTGGGGGAGGCAGCAAGCTGTTTTTGCCAGTCTACGGCGAGTCAGCGTGTGGCTCAGGCACTCAGCAATTTGGTCACGCTATACACAAGAAGCAACGCGTACACGCTGCCGAAAAACCACGGAAAGCTGATGGCGCGATGAGCCCACCATTGACGATGCTGGCGGAAGGCCCAGTTCGGCACAAACACCGTGGGCTCGTTCCGCCGATCCTCAATTGGATGCCGGATCTCATGGAGCTGGTGGAGACTCGTCATCAGTTTCTCTTTATGCCATGCGGGATCTAACTCGATCCCTCTCAATCGCCACTCCCACAGCGCATTCTGGCCTGACAAACGACCGAGGACAATTGCCATTTGCAGGCACAAAAGAATCCCAAAGATGCAGAGGAGAACGATCAGCACCGTGAGGGGAAGTGTGTGAGACTCACGCGACACAATCAGCCCGATCACCATGACAATAATGGAATTGGCCATGAGGTAGTCGGAGAGCATCGACTGATAGTCGCGTACCCCAGATGTCCAGAGGGTAAGGAGATGCTCGTACGTTGCGCCGAGGTCGTCTTCGCCCGGTTCTATCATGTGCCTTCCATCCACTGAATGACTTGCATCACGATGCCTCCCCATGTGAAAGAATGCGGGTTTCAACGCCTCGGGTTAGGCTGTAAACCGTCCGAGCCGCCATGAGTTTCTTTTCTGAATATTTTCAAAGCAGTTGAATAAGCCGATGGCGCTATGCAATTTTGCATGGAATTACAGCATCTTCGTCGTAAGAGTAGGCCGCGCATAATCGATGATACCCGTCCGCAACGATAACCTTTCCATTGACTGAATCTCTTATCAGAAGGAGCGGCGATAACTGATGTCCCGATTGTATTTTCTGTTGATTTTTTTCGACGTGAGCGTTGCTTATGCCGAGCAATGATAAACCGGACGCCCGGAAAATATCCTTTGCTTTAAACTCTGCTATTGATGCGCGTTTCAGTTTATCCACATGAGTGGTGGCTGTCTGTTCATCGTAGAGCAGGCACAAGTACGATAGAGCTGCCGGATAGTTATGTTCTTCTGGTTCGCTCAACCACTTGATTTCGACTTTCTTCGACATTTTTAGTCCGCCTGTGCCTTTCTTGATTCGAGAGCCGCTGCAACCCAAGGCTTGTCGTGGGCTGCCTACTAAGTAAGCGCACGTCAGCACAACCATAGCATGGAAATCCGGACACAGCTGTTCTTCTCTTGAATTCTTCTCCCGAATGAACCCCCTCTATCGAAGCGAGGCTTGTTGTATTAGTCTGCCGATCGCAAGTGCTGGTCGAGAAAAAAGGATACGCGCTCCTCATATTCCCTACCGGCGTAGGAGTGCATATTGAAATGGCCCGCACCGGGCACAATCCAGATGTCTTTCGGCTGCCCGGCAGCGACAAACAGCCGTTCGGTTTCTGGCACTTTCGTGTGCTCATCAGCGCTTCCGGCTATCAACAGCAACGGCGCATTGAGATCGCCGATGCGGGTGATGGGATCCAGCTCAGCAATGGAGACATCCAGATAAAACGCCAACTGCGCCAGCACCAGCGGCAGCAGCACTGGCCCGTACTCGCCCAGATGAAGCCTCAACCGGTTCTCGACCGCTTCCTCAATGGTCGGGTGCAGTGACTCGAGCACTACTGCGTCCAGCCGCAATGCATGTTTTGCAAGCACGATAGCAGCCGCGCCCAGCGAGACGCCGATGGCTGCGATGCGCTCAGATGGAAAGGTCTTGCGCAGAAAAGCCACGGCAGCTTCCACGTCCTCCGATTCGCGGAGACCAAAGGTGATCCGTTTCCCTGGCGTCTCGCCATGCGCCTGCAGATCGATCAGGAGAACACCATAGCCTTGCTTGTTCAGAAACCGCGCCCGACTCAGCATCTCAAGGCGATTGCTGCGGATTGAATGAACCAGCAAAATAACGCCGCCGCCGCGAACACCACGTGCCAGCCAACCATGCACACTGGAATCGGCGTCAAGCGGAATCTGCACTGGCTCGGCCGGAAAATCGGATGACAGCGATTCTACGGCAGTCGATGCCGGCCCCGTCATCACTTCGCCAATGCCGATAATGACGACAGCCATGGCGATCAGGCACGACAGCATTCCGATAAGAAACCAGCGGTACATGTTTTTGCGTGGGCTAATGTTCAAATTTGGGGCGCGGTGCGTGGCGGTTGGTGCATTCATGGCGCCGTCGACGCGCATCTTTCATCCTCACACTGGCCGTTTCTTGGCTTGGTGTGGTGAATAGCGTTGAAATTGGCTGTCTGGTCAGTTTTTGGAAACGGCACTACAGGCAGCCAGTACTAGAATCAGAGGAACAAGTGGGGAAGTTTCGAGGACGCGTAGGCTTCCCGGTATTTCGCTTAGGGAAGCCTACGCGGTTGATGCATTTGTCGTCAGTCAGTTACTTGCCGTAGCTGGTTTCCTTGCCGAAATCTTCCCAGATGTACTCGGGTTTAACCGTTTCCTCGGTGGGAATCATAAACGTCGCCACATCCATAATTCCGAATGCCGTGCGTCCAACCACATGCACCAAGCCTGTGAGAACTCCGGCTGTCAGGCCATAAACAATACCTTCCTTTTGACTGGTTATCATTATGGTCTTGGGAAGCTCCACCCAACCGGTGGCCGTATTCGCGATGCCATGTGCCAGCTTTTCGGCCGTATCAGTCGCATAATCTTGTGCGTGAGCCATAGCTGCCTGCGGTGAAAAAAATGTTAGCGCAGATATTACCAGCAGTGATTTGAATATCTTTTTCATCTGTAACTCCATAAAAATGAACACTAGTGTCCGGTTAAAAATCAAATAGAATCATTTGGTTATTTGGTTGTGGTGTAATGATTCTGCTGGTATCTGGCTGCAAGGCGCATGAAATATGGGTTTTCTCGAAAACAGAGACCGACAATATCTGTAGCAAAGTGTAGAGCGAGGCATTGAGATGGAGCTCTTTTTTGACGATAGCGATCAGCACATAGGTGGAGACGGCGCACCAGATTTGCGTCTTCACCGCGTTCTCGCTCGTGCCCAGAAAGCGCTTGATGCGCAGGTGTTGTTTGATCCATTTAAAGAACAACTCCACTTGCCAACGACTCTTGTACAACGCGGCAATGGTCAATGGCGGCAGTGTCGTGTTGTTGGTCAGAAACACCAGCGTCTTGCCCGAATCGGGATCTTTGAATCGGATGCGCCGCAAATGCTCTGGATAGTTCTTGGACACGTAAAACCCGTTGAGTCGAATCGCCTGATCGCAGATCACACCGGTGCTTCGGTCGGTCTTGGTCGAGTAAACCCGATGGGCATCCATGCCGCGTTTGGCTCGAGTCACAAAGAACGCACCAGCCTGATGTATCTTGAAGAGCCGGTCGAAGTCCACGTAACCCCGATCCATCACATAGAACACCCCTGCTTCGATGGGCAAGATGTCGAGCACTTTGACGTCGCCCATCTTGCCATCGCTGATGTGAATGAAGGCCGGAATTGCGCCGCGCAAGTCCAGCAGCGTGTGCATCAAGTGCGTATAGGTGATACTGCACTTTTGTCTCATTTTGAGACTATGGAATTGGTGATGAGCGCGTATTCAATAAAGATTACGCAACGCAGCAGGAAGAAGCCGGGCGGGATTTATTTGACTATAGCGAGGTGTTTTATAAGCGGAGATGCGGATGGAATCCGAAAAATGCACTCAAGCGCATACGACTTAACGACTCAACCCAGTCTGGTACCGCAAACCCGGTTGCGGCCTGCGCTCTTCGCCTGATAGAGCATTTTGTCCGCAGCGGCAAGCAATTCGGTGTAGCTATCGCCCGCCGGCATGGCGCAAGAGGCAAATCCGGCACTGATGGTCACTTGGTCAAGAACGCTGGAATGCGCGTGAGGAAGGTGCAGGGAATAAACCGCCTGGCGGAAATTCTCGGCGACTGCGCCGGCACCGGCAAAACCCACTCCTGGCAGAACCGCAGCAAACTCTTCGCCACCATAACGGGCAACCATGTCCGCCGGACGACTCAGCATGCTCTGTAGCGCTTGTGCCACGGCTTTGAGACAGATGTCGCCAACACCATGACCATAGTGATCGTTAAAAGGCTTGAAGTGGTCGATATCCAGCATGACAACGGATATCGGTGTTTGGCTCCGGCTGGCCCGCCGCCATTCCACCGCCAAGACTTCCTCCAGGCGGCGGCGATTCGGAATATTGGTCAAACCATCCAACTGGGCAAGGGACTCCAGCATATCGGTCTTTTGCTTGAGCAATATATGATTCCGCACCCGCGCCTTGACAATGGGCAGATTGAAAGGCTTGGTGATGTAATCGGCAGCACCCAGATTCAGTCCGCGTTCCTCGTCGGCTGCGTTGTGATTGGCGGTGATAAAAATAATGGGAATATTCCTGGTGGCATCTCCTGCCGTGAGCTGGCGACAGACTTCGTAGCCATCCATTTCCGGCATCATCGCATCAAGCAGGATCAGATCCGGAGGCTCGCTGCTGGTGGCAGCTCTCAGTGCGCTGGCGCCGCTGTTGGCTACTTTTATGTGATAGTCGGCCTTCAACCCTTCCGCCAGAATCTGGACATTGGTGGGGCTGTCGTCGACGATGAGAATGCGCGGCATATCTCCAATTTTCATGTGGCTTCCCATAACGCAATTCCGGCTTCGGCGGCCAGCCGGGTTAACAGGTACAGCGCTTGAGTATAATTCAATTGTTCCACCTGCTGCCGCAACTCTTGATACAGAATAGTTTGAGGCGTGCCAGCCAGCAAGCTCTGTAATTCCTCCAGCAATTCTTCCGGCACCAGATCGTTATTATCGAGCTGATTGCGCAAACGGCGGCACAGCAGGGTCAGCCACTCCCGCTCCAACGGTAGCACTGTGCCCGCTTGCCCTGCTCCAAGCCGATTCACACTATCCAGCGCCTGCGCCAAAGCTGCCCGGAATTCCGGCAAAGTGGCGGGCATCTGCCCAGCTTGCAGCTCCAACTCCAGCGTATGCGCCGCCTCATACAAGGCTTGTGCACCAACATTGCCTGCCACTCCTTTGAGCTGATGCAGAAAATATGCCGCATCTGCGTGCCGGCCCGCGCTCAGCAGGCTGTCCAGCCTGCTCTGGGCATGCGTGAATTCATCGCCAAACTGGCGCAGCATTTTCCTGAGGAAATCTTTATTCCCGCCAAACCTGGGCAATGTCCCGGACAAATCAAAGCCAGGCAGCTCGCTCGCAAATTCACTGCTCTGCCCGGCGGATTGCAGCGACTGTACGGCCAAGGATGCGTCCCGGAACAGACCGGGCTTGACCCACTGACTGAGCGTATCGATCAGCCGTGGCGGGTCAAAAGGTTTGCTGACGAAATCATTCATCCCGGCTGCTTCACAGGCAAGCCTGTCCTTGAGCATGGCTGCCGCCGTCATGGCAACGATGGGCAGGTGTTGTTTGCCAGGCAGGTTGCGTATGCGTCGCGTGGCTTCGAAGCCGTCCATCCCGGGCATTTGCAGATCCATCAGAACCAAGTCGAAGTCTCCGCGCTGAACCTTCGCCACCGCGATCCGGCCATTGTCGGCCAGACTGACCTCGGCACCTGCCTGTTGCAGGAACTCCTGTCCGACTTGCTGGTTGATGACATTATCTTCAACCAGCAGGATACGCACGCCCTTCAGGCGCCGCATGCTATCCGCAGGCTCGTTGCCGCGATCCGGGCTTAATGCAGCCACTCTAAAACGGGCGGTAAAACTAAAAACACTGCCCTGGCCGGCCTGACTGCTCGCTGTGATGTTGCCGCCCATCATCTCTACCAGGCGCTTGCTGATGCTCAGACCCAAGCCGGTGCCCCCGTATTTGCGTGTGATCGAGGTGTCGACCTGGCCAAAGGGGGTAAACAGTCGCCCGATTTGTTCCGGGGTAAGGCCGATGCCGGTGTCGCTGATGGTGAAACGCAGCAAGACATCTGGCGGCAGTACATCTGCGGAAAGCGTTTCGGCGAGTTCGACTTTAAGCCCTATCTCACCGCGCTCGGTGAATTTGATGGCATTACTCAGCAGATTCTGCAGAATCTGCCCCAAGCGCAAAGAGTCGCCAACGAGGTTGGGGGGAACATCACTGGCGGTTTCATAGCGCAGCTTGGTGCCTTTGCTGATTGCAGCTTCGATAAAGAGATTGGAGCAAGCCTGCAGCACGGATCCCAATTGGAAGATTTCGCTTTCCAGAGCCATCTGTCCGGCTTCAGCTTTGGAGTAGTCGAGGATGTCGTTGAGGATGCTCATCAGCGATTTGGATGCGCCATGGATTTTCTGCAAATAATCCTTCTGTTTCAGCGAAAGCTCGGTGCCCAATGTCAATTGGCTGAGGCCAAGGATCGCGCTTAAGGGTGTGCGAATTTCATGGCTCATGTTGGCCAGAATCTCACCCTTGACCTGGTTCGCCCGCTCTGCTTCTATCTTCGCCTCCAGCAACTGTTGCTCGACCAGCTTGCGCTCGGTGATGTCACGCACGATGGCTATAAAGCGCCCGCGTTCTGTTCCCTTCCGCACGAACTGGAGGAAAATCTCCACCGGGACGTCTTGTCCATCCTTGCGGTGGTGGACGGTCCGGAAATTGAGCATAGGTTGCGTGCCGTCAATCAGCGGCTGCACCATTTGCCGAAAACGTTCCAGCGTGAACTCGGGCTTGATATCAAGCGGCGTCATTTCCAGCAACTCGGCTTCGGTATAACCCACCTGCCGCTGTGCGCCGTCGTTCACGTAGATGAAGCGAAAGTTGCCCTCGCGGAACATGAAAACACTGTCTAGCGTCTGATCGAGCGTGTGCTTGAACTGCGACAGCATCTCCTCCGACTGCTTGCGCTCGGTGATATCGTGAAAGATTCCTACATTGCACAGCCGTCCGTCGATCACCGCCGCAGAACCCGAGATGTCAACCTGGATGAGGCTGCCATCCTTGCGCAGCAATGGGACATCCTGCACGATGGAGCACTCCCCGCGCGCCATCTCTTCAAACTTGAGGTTGAGTTGCGGCAGCACTGCCGCAGGGTGGAGCGATTCCACGCTCATCGTCAGCAACTCATCAGCGGAGACACCCAGCATCCAGCACATGGCTTGGTTACCGAAGATGAGACGCCGGTTTTCGACATCGGCGATCAGAATGCCATCAAAGACAGCTTGCACAATGGTGCGCATCTGCTCATCTTTCTCGCTCAGCAAGCGCTCCATCTGCTTGCGTTCGGTGACATCGGTGCCAAAGCCGATAATATTTATCACTTGGCCCGCAGCGTCCTTGACCGGAGAAAAGATGGCGTCCATATCGCGCCGACCGAGGCCGGGAAAATGCATGGCGAGATCCTCGTGCACCACCTCGCCGCGCGCCGCTACCTGGATGACTGTCTGTATCCTCGGCTCGGTGCCTGGCTCCAGCCAGCCGATTTCCCAGAAATAATGACAGAGTACTTCGGCGCGTTGCAAGCCCGTGAGTGTGAGCGGGGCCTGGTTAATCTCAACGACAACACCGTCAGGGGTGAGCGCGATGGCAAAGCCGAAGTGTGTATCAAGAATCTGGCGCAGACGGTCGCATTCATATTGCAGCCCCTGCCGTGTCTGTTTCCTGGTTGTATAGTGCATTTTTGTGCGGTATTGCCGCAATGGTCATTAAATAGACTGTCGGAAAGATCCGAAATGCTCACTTATCTGTATAGGCATAGCCGGCACAAATTACGCCAACATTTTCATTTATGCCTTTTTTACGCCTTTATTTGTCAACTTCGGGCAAGCAAAGATAAATGAATCCGCTCAGAACTTTAGATACTTAAGGGTGTCATATGGTTCGTATGAAGCATGATTTCTTGACTAACTGCCCATTTCCCTTTAAATTACAGCGTTACTTTATCCCGAAATTCATCCCAAAAGGATTGTAGCCACATGACCTTAGGCCTTATTGATTTGCCCTGGTGGGGCTATATTGTAGTTACCCTGGTTCTCACCCATATCTCCATTGCCGGCATCACCATCTTTCTGCATCGCCATCAGGCGCACCGGGCGCTGGATCTGCATCCTATACCCAGTCATTTTTTCCGTTTCTGGCTATGGCTCACCACCGGCATGGAAACCAAGGAATGGGCGGCAGTACACCGTAAACATCACGCCAAATGCGAAACCTCGGACGACCCCCATAGCCCGCAAATTTATGGCATCGGCAAGGTGCTGAAAGAGGGCTCTGAGCTCTACCGAAAGGAAGCCAAGAATCCGGAGACCCTGGAGCGATACGGCCATGGCACCCCCGATGACTGGCTCGAGCGTAATGTCTATAGCAGGCATAGCGCCAAGGGTGTCGCACTGATGCTGATTATCGACGTCGTCCTGTTTGGCCCCATCGGGCTTACCATGTGGGCGGTGCAAATGCTCTGGTCGCCAGTCATGGCTGCCGGTGTCATTAACGGCGTCGGTCATTACTGGGGTTACCGTAACTTCCAGGCGGAAGATGCCAGTCGCAATATCATCCCCTGGGGCATCCTCATCGGCGGGGAAGAATTACATAACAATCACCATGCTTATGCCACTTCCGCACGGCTATCCAATAAATGGTATGAGTTCGATATCGGCTGGATGTACATATGCATTCTGGAATTTATGGGACTCGCTCAGGTGAAGAAGGTCGCACCCAAATTGCGTTTTGATACGGCCAAAACCCAGTGCGATTTCGATACACTGCAAGCCGTAATTTCTCACCGCTACGAAGTGCTGGCGAAATATACCCAGTCCCTCAAACTTACGCTCGCCAAGGAAATCGATCACCTGAAAGAAGCGACTACACATCACGGCGTAGATCGTTCCACTCTCAAGCGTTGGGTGCTGGCTGACTCTAAAACATTGAAAGAGGATGAGCGCACCAAGCTGAATTTGATGCTGAGCAAGACCAGGACGCTGGATAAGGTCTATACCATGCGTGAGGAACTCATGTCGGTGTGGCAGCGCTCCGCCGCAACCAAAGATGAACTGGTCAGACAATTGGAAGACTGGTGTCGTCGCGCAGAAGAAAGTGGTATCGAAGTGCTGCAGAATTTCTCCCGCAGGCTACGCTGCTACGCATAACGCATCAGCAAGGCATCATAAAAAAACCCGCCATCGGCGGGTTTTTTTATGATGCCGCATACTTTGCCTGACTATTCGTTCAGCGCAGTACAGCCCTGCGTCTTTAACAACCAATGCTACTTGAGCTTGGTCTCCTTGTATTTGACATGCTTGCGTACCACCGGATCGAATTTCAGGATTTCTAATTTCTCCGGAGTAGTGCGTTTGTTCTTGGTAGTGGTATAAAAATGCCCCGTTCCAGCCGAGGATTCAAGTTTTATTTTCTCGCGCATGAGAATTCCTTAAGTTATTTGTTCGCTTGTTAGATGTTGTCGCCGTTGGCGCGCATTCCCGCCAGCACAGCGTCAATACCGTTCTTGTCTATGGTGCGTAGCGCTGCATTGGACAAGCGCAGTCTGATCCAGCGATTCTCGCTCTCAACCCAGAATTTGCGGCGCTGTAGGTTGGGCAGAAAACGCCTTTTGGTCTTGTTGTTGGCGTGGGAAACATTGTTGCCGGACATGGGTTTCTTGCCGGTAACTTCACATACTCGTGCCATGATGATGCACTCCAGAATTCGCGAAAGGGCGCATTATATCCCGATTCTAGGGAATTTCTCAAATCAAATCAATCCACGCTCGGCAAATGACATCGCAGTCCCGCCGCCAACGATGAAATGATCCAGCACCTTCACGTCCACCAGCGCGAGCGCCTGCTTCAACGACTGGGTCAGAATTTCGTCGGCCTGACTCGGTTCCGCCACGCCGGAAGGATGATTATGGGCGAAAATCATTGCCGCCGCATTGTGATACAGCGCGCGCTTCACCACCTCGCGCGGATATACGCTGGTCTGGGTGAGGGTGCCGTTGAACAGCTCCTCGGCAGCGATGGCACGGTTCTGAGCATCAAGAAAAATGCCAACGAAGATCTCGTGCTTTTTACCCTCGAGACTGAGGCGCAAGTAATCGCGCACCGATTTCGGCGAATTCATGGCATCACCACTTTTCAACTCTTCCGCCAGCGCGCGCCTTGCCATTTCCAATACCGCCTGCAGTTGCGCATATTTGGCCGGCCCCATTCCGGGTACCTGGCAGAATGCGGCCTGATTGGCGGCAAACAGACCGGTCAGGCTGTCAAAACGCGTCAGCAACTCACGCGCCAGATCCACTGCACTTTTCCCCACCATGCCGGTACGCAGGAATAGCGCCAGCAGCTCGGCGTCAGAAAGATACGCGGCACCATTTTTCAGGAGTTTCTCGCGCGGGCGTTCGGATTCCGGCCAGTCTGGAATTGCCATGGTTTAACCCGCAACGCGAGAAATAACAGATAACTAAAAAATAGGACGCGCGTCCGGGAAAAGCAAGCAACGACTTCCCTCTATAAGGGAACACCGTTTTTAGGTTAAACTCTTGCTCCCGTGCAAGACGATTCGCTGTGAATATGGTCAATACACCCGCTCCAACCGCCAGACGCCTGCTGCTGGGACTAACTGGTGGTGTAGCCGCTTACAAGGCGGCGGAGCTCGCACGCCTGTTGATGCAGGATGGCATCGAGGTGCAGGCGGTAATGACCGAATCGGCTTGTCGTTTTGTCGGCCCCGCCACGCTGCAGGCATTGACCGGCAAACCGGTATTCACCGATCTGTGGGATGCCCGCGTTGCCAACAACATGGCGCATATAGACCTTACGCGCACTGCGGATGCGATTCTTGTCGCGCCCGCCAGCGCCGACTTTATCGCCAAACTCGCCAATGGTCTTGCCGATGACCTGCTCTCGACATTGTGCCTCGCGCGTGACTGCCCCTTGCTGGTCGCCCCCGCCATGAACCGGCAGATGTGGGAGCACCCAGCGACTCAGCGCAACCTTGCCACGCTACGGCGTGATGGCGTGACCGTACTCAATCCCAGCAGTGGCGCTCAGGCCTGCGGTGAGACCGGCATGGGGCGCATGCTGCAGGCGCGGGAACTGGCTGAAGCGGTGCACACTGTTTTTCAACCGAGGCTGCTGCAAGGCAAACGCGTGCTGGTTACTGCCGGACCGACCTACGAGGCGATCGATGCGGTTCGCGGCATTACCAATTCAAGTTCCGGAAAAATGGGCTATGCCGTGGCTCGCGCCGCACTGCAAGCGGGTGCCGATGTCACTCTTATCTCCGGCCCGGTGTGTCTGCAAGCTCCCGCTGCGGCCCGGCTCATCAACGTGGTGAGCGCGCGGGATATGCTGGCAGCGGTGAAGAATGAAGTTTCATGCGCCGATATTTTTGTGAGTGTTGCGGCAGTGGCAGACTACCGTGCTGCCACTGCCAGCAAACAGAAAATCAAGAAAACAGGTGGTGGCCTCACTCTGGAGCTCACGCCTAATCCAGATATTCTGGAGTACGTGGCAAATCTACCCAAGCCGCCATTCTGCGTAGGCTTTGCGGCAGAGACAGAAAATCTGGAGAAAAATGCAGCAATCAAACGGCGCAAGAAGAAACTGCCGCTGCTCGCCGCTAATCTGGCTCAGGACGCTATCGGCTCGGATGAAAATGCATTGACCCTGTTCGACGACGAGGGCAAGCACCCCTTGGCAAAAGCACCGAAAATAGAGCAAGCGCAACGCCTGATTCAACATATCGCGGCACTGTACCAAAAACGAAAATCCTGATGTCCTCCCATGATAAAGATCGACATCAAAATTCTCGATCCGCGCCTGAAAACTCAGCTTCCAGCCTATGCCACTGCCGGTTCTGCGGGCCTTGATCTACGTGCCTGCACTGAACATGTGATGACTATCCAGCCTGGGGAAACCTGCCTTATCCCCACCGGCATCGCCATCCATCTTGCCGACCCCGGACTCGCAGCGATGATTTTGCCGCGCTCCGGACTAGGTCACAAACATGGCATAGTCCTGGGCAATCTGGTTGGGCTGATCGACTCCGATTATCAGGGGCAGATACTTGTCTCCTGCTGGAATCGTGGACACACGCCGTTTCTGTTGAATCCGCTGGAGCGGATCGCGCAACTGGTCGTAGTGCCGGTGGTGCAGGTAGATTTCAACGTGGTGGATGATTTTGAACAAAGTCACCGTGGCGAGAATAGCTTTGGCAGCACCGGCAAACATTGACCCTGAATCCGGCAGTTGATCACTTATTTCTCAGTTTAATACTCTACCCCGTCCAACTACCGGAGTTAAGTTAATGCGCCAGCTTGCAATTCTTCTCATTCTTCTTGTGTCAGCACCAGCCAGTGCTGGGATGCCGGTAATCCAGATCAAGATTGCCAATCACGTTCTTTCCACTGAAATCGCCCACACGCAAACGTCCCGTACGCAGGGGTTGATGTATCGACAATCGATGGGTGAGAACAGGGGCATGCTGTTCGTGTTTCCGGAAACCGGTTATCACAGCATGTGGATGGTCAATACCAATATCCCGTTGAGTGTCGCCTTTGTTGACGAAAAAGGCGTGATTCTCAACATCGCCGACATGGTGCCGCATACCAAGATGGCGCACAGTTCCGCCGGTGCGGCCAAATATGCGATCGAAGCAAATCTTGGCTGGTTCTGGGAACGAGGAATAAAAGCAGGCAACTATGTCGATGGACTGAGGAAAGCTCCGGCAGCGGAATAATCTATGGCTGCGCGCCTGGGTGTGCCTCAGCGCCTTCCCGGAAGCATGCCTTTCAACCCGCGCATCATTTTCGCCATTCCGCCTTTGCTCATCATTTTCATCATTTTCTGAGTCTGCTCGAATTGTGCCAGCAGGCGGTTCACTTCCTGCACGCTGACTCCCGCCCCAGCAGCGATACGGCGCTTGCGCGAAGCTTTCAGAATTTCCGGTTTGGCACGCTCTTGCGCTGTCATGGCATTGACGATGCCTTCGGTACGGCCGATAACCTTGTCGTCCATTTTCACATTCTGCGCGGCCTGACTCAATTGCGCGGGCAGTTTGTCCATCATGGCACTCATGCCGCCCATGTTGCGCATTTGTTGAAATTGCATTTTGAAATCGTTCAGGTCGAAGCCCTTGCCCGATTTCATTTTCTTTGCCAGCTTTTCAGCTTCGTTCTGATCTACCCCGCGTTGGGCTTCTTCGATCAACCCCAGCACGTCACCCATGCCGAGAATGCGCGCGGCCATGCGGTCTGGATGGAACGGCTCCAGGCCAGTCAACTTTTCAGCCACGCCGACGAACTTGATCGGCTTGCCGGTAATATGCCGCGCCGACAGCGCCGCACCGCCACGGGCATCACCGTCGAGCTTGGTGAGGATAATGCCGGTCAGGGGTAAAACCTCAGCAAATGCTTTGGCGGTATTGACTGCGTCCTGCCCCTGCATTGCGTCCACCACAAACAGGATTTCGATGGGTTTCAGCAGGGTGTTCAGTTCGCTGATTTCCTGCATCATGGCTTCATCTATCGCCAGCCGCCCAGCGGTATCCACGATCATCACGTCGTGGTGATGCCTGCGGGCAAAATCCAGTGCGGCGGTGGCAATTTCCCTGGGCTGCTGCCCTGTTTGCACCGGGAAGAAGTCCGCACCGGTCTGCCCGGCCAGCAACTCCAGTTGATGAATTGCAGCCGGACGATAAATGTCGCAGGAAACCAGCAGCACTTTTTTCTTTTTCTGCTCCATCAGCCACTTCGCCAGCTTGCCGCTGCTGGTGGTCTTGCCCGCACCCTGCAACCCTGCCATGAGTATGACTGCAGGCGGCACGGTGGCCAGATTGATATCGGCTTTCTCTCCTCCCATGATGGCGATCAGTTCCTGATGCACCACCCCCACCAGCGCCTGCCCCGGCGAGAGGCTGTCCATTACTTCCTGGCCGACGGCTTTTTCCTTGACGCGTGCAATGAATTCCTTGATCACCGGCAAAGCCACATCGGCCTCCAGTAGCGCCATGCGTACTTCGCGCAACGCTTCCTGAATGTTGCTCTCAGTCAGCCTCGCCTCGCCACGCAGGGTTTTGATGACACCGGAAAATCTACTGGTAAGATTGTCGAACATGCCAAATGCCTCTCAAGAAAAATTGGTGTAGACTAGCCGGACATTTCCGCTTTAATCTGCAATATCAATCAATGTCCGGTATTCTAGCTTATCTCGCCGCCTTCCTGCTTTATGGACTGATCGGTTGGCACTTATGGCGCACCAAATGGAATGCGCCGACACAATCTGCAAACACCCCCGTGGTAGCCGCCGAATGGGAACGCTACGCCATTCTCGTGCCACTGATGCTGCACGGCTTTACGCTTTATCAGTCCATATTCGCAGGTGACGGACTGAGCTTCGGCCTGGGCAACGCGATTTCTTCCATTGTCTGGCTCACCGCTCTGATTTACTGGCTATCCAGCTTTTTCTACCGCCTGGAAGGACTGCAAACCCTGGTTGCGCCTGTGGCAGCAGTGGCGGTGCTGCTGCCGTTGGCGTTTCCTTCGCTGCGCCCCCTAGCCAATACCGAATTGCCTGCGTTCAAAGCACACATCCTGGTCGCCATGCTGGCTTACAGCCTGCTCACTATCGCCGCGCTGCATGCATTGCTGATGGCCGTGGTGGAGCGCCGCCTGCACCACCCCACCATGCCTTCGGTGCTGACCAACCTGCCGCCGCTTCTGGCCATGGAAAAGCTACTGTTCCGCGTCATCTGGGTGGGATTCATCCTGCTCACACTGACACTCATCAGCGGCGTCATGTTCTCCGAGGAAGTATTCGGCCAGCCGCTCAAATTCACCCACAAGACCCTGTTCGGCTTCATTTCCTGGGGCGTGTTCGCTGCCCTGCTCGCGGGCAGGCAACTCTACGGCTGGCGCGGGCGCATCGCCATCCGCTGGACGCTGGCTGGATTCATCATATTGTTGCTGGCTTATATCGGCAGCAAATTCGTGCTGGAAGTAGTACTCCAGCGCTAGCGCGTGCTGATTCCACCCGCTGTATCCTTGACAAAACTCCCCCCCGCTTCGATACTTAATTTCTTTTATTAGCATAAAGGCGCTTCTTGGAAGACATGCCGTTGTATGCGCTGCTGATCGCGCTGGTTGTTTTGTTGATTCTGTCCGCGTTTTTCTCCCTTTCCGAAACCAGCATGATGGCTATCAACCGTTACCGGTTGAAGCATCTCGTCAAACAGGGACATCGCGGTGCCCACCTGACCACCCAGTTGCTGGCCAATACCGACAGGCTGCTGGGAGTGATCCTGCTTGGTAACAATTTGCTGAATGCCGCTGCCGCAACGCTGGTTGCAGTGATTGTTTCCACCCTGTTCGACCATAGCGACCTGGCCTTGCTCCTCGGTACGGTGTGCGTGACCTTCGCCATTCTGGTGTTCAGCGAAATTACGCCCAAGGTGATCGCCGCAGCCTACCCGGAGCGCATCGCGCTGGCTTCCAGCTATGTGCTGACACCACTGCTGAAGCTGTTCTACCCGATAGTATGGTTCGTCAACCTGTTCGTCCAGGCACTGCTTACCATCCTGCACCTGAAGCCTGGGGCAGACAACACCACCCACAAAATCAGCCTGGAAGAGCTCAAAACTCTGGTTCTGGAAGCGGGTCATTTCATCCGGAAAAAGCACCAGAGCATGTTACTCAACCTGTTCGATCTGGAAACCATTACTGTTGACGATGTCATGGTGCCACGCGGCCAGATCGAGGCCATCGATCTGGAAGCCGATGATGAAACAATCCACAATCAGCTACTCACCTGCTATCACACCCGTCTGCCGGTATACCGGGGCACGCTGGACAACGTGACCGGAATAATTCACACGCGCCGGGTGCTGAACCAGATGAAGAGCGGGGAAATCACCGCTGCACACCTCGAGAAAATCATGCGTGAGCCCTACTTCATTCCATCCGGCACCCCCCTGTTCTCACAATTACAACTGTTTCAGGAAAACCGCGAACGGGTCGGCCTGGTGGTAAATGAATATGGCGAGTGGATGGGGTTGGTAACGCTGGATGATATTATCGAAGAAATCATCGGCGAATTCACCACGCACTCGCCATCACAGGCCGGTGCGTTTCTGACACAGGAAGATGGCAGCGTAATCGTTGAAGGCAGCAGCCTGCTGCGTGATCTCAACCGCAAACTCGGCCTGAGACTTCCGCTGGGTGGCCCAAAGACTCTTAATGGCCTGATTCTGGAATACTTTCAGGACATTCCAGAAGCCGGCACCAGCCTGAAAATCGCTGGCTATCCGATGGAAATCATCCAGACCCAGGGCCGGGTGGTCAAGGTAGTGCGAATTTTCCCTGTACCGGCTGCGTAACAGGCTCGGTACATTATTGCAAATTATTGCAAATTAATTCCGGGATATCCCTAATCAATTCAGCAGTAATGCCGTTATTATATTAATGAGCGTGAGTCGGTTCTGCCGGCAATGCGCTTTACTGAGCATTTGTTTCAAAGGTTCCTTAAAGGACAATCGTCCTAGGTAATCGAGGAGTCATTATGGCTACTGTAACCACAGGTGCAGACAAAAGAGTCAAGGAGATCAGTTATGCCTGGGAAGGCAAGGACAGATCTGGCAAGATGATGAAGGGCGAAATGCGCGCTGCCGGTACCGTAGTGGTTACCTCCATGCTGCGGCGTCAAGGTATCAACGCCACAAAAGTCCGGAAAATCCGGACCAGCGGCAGCATCACTGACAAGGACATCACGTTGTTCACGCGTCAACTCGCCACCATGATGAAATCTGGCGTTCCCCTGTTACAAGCGTTCGATATCGTCGGCAAAGGTCATAGCAACCGGGCGATGAGCAGACTGCTGATGAATATCAAAATCGACGTGGAAACCGGCAGCAGCCTGGCGAATGCTTTCCGCAAATATCCGCTGCATTTTGACGCTCTGTACTGCAATCTGGTGGATGCGGGCGAAGCTGCCGGTATTCTTGACAGCCTGCTGGATCGCCTGGCCACCTACAAGGAAAAAATCCAGGCAATCAAAAACAAAATCAAATCTGCCCTGTTCTACCCCATCTCGATTATCGTGGTGGCGTTTGTTGTCACTGCAATAATCATGCTTTTCGTGATTCCAGCATTCAAGGAATTATTCGCCGGGTTCGGCGCCACCTTGCCCGCTCCGACACTGGTGGTCATGGCGATTTCGGACTTTTTCGTGGCCTACTGGTGGGCGATTTTTGGTGCGGTTGGCAGCAGTATCTATATTTTCTTCTATGCGTGGAGACGTTCTGTGGCCATGCAGCGGGTCATGGATCGCTTGGTGCTTAGGCTGCCGGTTATTGGCGATGTCATCCGTAAGGCTGTCATCGCACGCTGGACACGCACCCTTTCCACCATGTTTGCGGCGGGGGTGCCGCTGGTGGAAGCGCTGGATTCAGTCGCAGGTGCAGCCGGCAACCATATTTATTTCGAGGCTACCAAAAAAATCCAGATAGAAGTCAGCACCGGTAACAGCCTGACTGACTCCATGACAAACACCAATGTCTTTCCCAGTATGGTGCTACAGATGGTGGCCATTGGCGAAGAATCCGGCGCGCTGGATTCCATGCTGAGCAAGGTAGCCGATTTTTTGGAAGCGGAAGTAGATGATGCCGTAGCCGCACTCTCCAGCCTGATGGAGCCGGTCATCATGGTGGTATTGGGAACTCTCATCGGCGGCCTGGTGATTGCCATGTATCTGCCGATCTTTAAAATGGGACAGATTGTCGGTTAAATCCGGGTATCAAGAAACCAAGGTTGGACTACTCTTCCAGCACTCTGGGGCGCAACCGTATCCAGAACCCAGAATAGCAATTACCGATTCCAGGATCTCCATGTCATTCATCCAGTTACTGCAGACCACGCCGGCTTTTTTCATCTTTCTATGCGCCACCATCGGCCTGCTGGTGGGCAGCTTTCTGAACGTAGTCATTCACCGCCTACCGCGCATGCTGGAGCAGAAATGGCAACAACAAAGCGCCGAACTGAACGGCAAGACCATCGAAACAGCGCTATCCTTCAACCTCGCTACACCCCGTTCCACCTGCCCCCATTGCGGACATAAAATAAGCGCGCTGGAAAATATTCCGATAGCAAGTTACCTGATGTTAAGGGGTCGCTGCTCACAATGCCGCGCATCCATTTCCCCGCGCTACCCCATTATTGAGGCGCTCACCAGCATCATCAGCGGCTTCATTGCCTGGCATTTCGGCTATGGCTTCGTCGCTTTCGCCGCGCTGGCTTTCGCCTGGGCAATGATTACGCTGGCATTCATTGACCTGGATACTCAGTTGCTCCCCGATGACATTACGCTGCCTCTGCTGTGGGGGGGATTACTGGTCAACCTGGCTGGAGGTTTTACCGACATCCAGTCCGCAGTCATTGGTGCTGCCGCCGGTTATCTTGTCCTGTGGTCAATTTACTGGGGCTTCAAGTTCGCCACCGGCAAGGAAGGTATGGGCTATGGCGATTTAAAGCTGCTTGCCGCGATCGGCGCATGGTTTGGATGGCAAATGCTGCCATTGATGATTCTGTTATCTTCCCTGGTGGGTGCCGTAGTCGGCATCGGTCTGGTGGTTGTGGCAAAACAGGGACGCAATGTTCCCATTCCATTCGGGCCGTACCTGGTTGGCGGCGGTCTCATTGCTTTGTTCTGGGGAAATCAGATCAATCGTGCCTATCTTGGTTTGCTTTAGCTCATGTCACTGGTAATCGCTCTAACCGGAGGAATCGGTAGCGGCAAAACCAGCGCTGCCAAATTCTTCGCCGCTCTGGGTGCCCACGTTATTGATACCGATGAGATCGCGCATGAACTTACCCAGCCGCACGGCGCCGCCATTAGCGCGATACGGCAGGATTTTGGTGAAGATTTCATCACTGCGGAAGGTGCATTGAACCGGGAAAAAATGCGCGGCCTGGTATTTTCCGACAGCGCCTCGCGGCATAAACTTGAAGCAATCCTCCATCCTCTTATCCACATGGAAGCAGCCCGCAGCGCCGCACTTGCTTCTTCTCCTTATGTGATAATGGTCGTGCCGCTGCTGCTTGAAACTGGCGATTACCGTGAAATGATACGACGTATCCTGGTAGTAGATTGCGATGAACAGAAGCAAATTATCCGCGCAATGGCGCGTAGCGGACTGAGTGCACACGAAGTTTGTGCCATTATGGGGACGCAGATTACGCGCCAGGAGCGCTTGCAACAAGCAGATGATGTCATCGTTAATGACCGTAACTTGGCACATCTGCAGCAACAGGTGGAGGCTTTGCACCAGAAATACCTTGCCCTGGCAGATGAGGGCTAGACCCATCTGCTGCTGCACCCCTGATTGTGGGTTAATTTTAATTTGTAAAATTCTGTTTCATAGGGCAAAATTCAAAACATTCTGCCCCAATCTCAGGGCCATGCCATCGTGATTTGCTACGAACATCCTCTCAACGAGCGCATTCGCACTCTGCTGCGACTGGAGGATTTGTTTGACAAGATAATTTTCTTTTCAGCCAAGAATGATGCTGTTGAGCACCACTCGGCTCTGGTTACCTTGTTTGAAATTCTCGATGTGGCCAGCCGCGCCGATATGAAATCGGATCTGCTGCAAGAACTGGAGCGGCAGAAACAAGCCTTGGAATCCTTGCGCAGCAATCCCGATGTTTCCGAAGATGCGCTGGATCAGGTACTGAATAACATCCAGACCGCTTCACGCAGCATACTGGATATGACCGGAAAGATTGGTGAGCACTTGCGCGAAAATGAGTGGTTGATGGGTATCAAACAACGCGTCGGCATACCCGGCGGTGCATGTGAATTTGATCTACCTTCTTACCACTACTGGTTACATCTGGATCCTGCTCTACGCCGCAAGGATATCAACGAATGGCTTATGCCGATGCTGCCGATCCGGGATGGCTTCAGCATTGTGTTGCATCTGTTGCGCAATAACGGCAAAACCTTCCGCCACACCGCCGTTAATGGCACGTTCCAACAGACGGAAATGGGGGTGGGGCGCGCAGCGCATATGCTGTGTCTGAAACTGGATGAGAATCTACCCTGTGTCCCGGAAATCAGCGCCAACAAGTATGCCCTCAACATCCGTTTCGTCATCTCTGGTTCAAAACAGAAAACCAAGATATATGAAAGCGATGTGAAATTTGAACTGACTTTCTGTAATCTGTAAGCGACAAGCTGCTTTGCATCCACAGTTGTTCAACCGTTTACCCTGACGCGCCACGCCGGTTTTTCATGAAACAACCCATTGTCAACTGCCCTCAGTGCGGCAGAGTCATCGTGTGGGATCCCACCAATCGTTACCGCCCATTCTGTTCCGAGCGCTGCAAGATGATCGACTTGGGGCAATGGGCTACGGAATCCTATCGCATCCCGGAAACAGAGAAACAGGAAGACTGGGAAATAAAGGACAAAGAATAACGGACCCTCCGCAGGCTACTCTGTCCAACCGCTGTTTCAGTTTCGCTCAGCAGGTATGGCATCAATCCCGTCGAAGGCACTCCCTACCATGCTCCGCATCATGGCAATCCCATGCCCCCCATGCTCCCAAGCCGTGATCAGGTCCTCCCGACGCAAACCGCCCAAGGCATAGACCGGCAGCGGATAATCACGGATGAGCGTGGCAAATTTTAGCCAACCCAGCGCCGGAGTCAGCAGATGACTCAATGTCGGCAACACCGGCCCCAATACCACAAAATCCATCGCCAGTTGCGCGGCGCGAAAGAGCTCCTCGGCATTGTGACAGGATGCGCCGCACCAACCAGTGTCAGGGTGACTGGCGAGATCCATCAACTGTGCTGACGGAAAATGCACTCCATCCGCACCGATTTCGCGCGACAGCCTGACATCGCCATTCACCAATACTCGCGCACCATGCTGATGGGCCAGCGCAACCACTGCGCCTGCAAATGTCCGCAATTCATCTCGTGTCATTCCTTTCTCACGCACCTGCACCAGTCGTAAGCCCTGCTGCAACGCACGCTCTATCCGCTCCAGTGAAAGTTGCACACCCAATTTCGCCGCATTGGTGATGGCATAGACCGGCGGCAGGCCAAGCGCTCGCAATACCGGCGCATTGGCCGGCAGCATCGGTTCCACCACGACATGCTCGATGGACTGCCAGGACAACTCCTGCTTCTCATGTGGATGCGGCTCGCCATGCCATTGCACCACCCGGTAAAAACACAGGCGCACGGTGGCATGGGCATAGGTAAAAACGCGGGTGATCCAGGGGTAGGCATGTTCGACCTGTATCCCCAGTTCTTCCAGCAACTCACGCCTGAGAGCATGCGGTACAGACTCATTGGGTTCCACCTTGCCGCCGGGAAATTCCCAGTAGCCTGCATAAGGTTTGCCTTCAGGTCTGCGCGCAAGCAGGAAGCTGCCATCAGGCCGGATGATGACCGCGGCAGCGACGTCAATAACTGGAGAAGAATGAGCCATGATGGAATGAGTGAAAGGATGGTTGGCTGGAATTGCAGGGCCGGATTTTGCAACGGTGCTACAGATAACTTCTCACTTGTTTCCGCCAATTCCTGTCTCGTGTTTTCCCGCCCAGTCACGCGCGAACTGCCAGGCTACCCGCCCACTGCGGGAGCCGCGCCCCAGCGCCCATTGCAGTGCGGCTGCGTGTACTGGGGGCAGCATTTCCGCGATGCCGAAATAGGCCAGCCAGTGGCTGACGATGTCCAGGTACTGATCCTGGTCGAAGGGATAGAACGACACCCACAAACCAAAACGCTCCGACAAGGAAATTTTCTCCTCGACCGATTCGCTCGGATGAATTTCTGCACCAATATGTTTGGTATCGAGATTGTCCTGCATGAACTCCGGCATCAGGTGGCGGCGATTGGAAGTGGCATAGACCAGAACATTCTCCGAAGCCGTGGCGATGGAACCATCCAGCACCACTTTCAATGCCTTATAGCCAGGCTCATCGGCTTCAAATGACAAATCATCGCAATATAAAATAAAGCGCTCCGGCCGCCGGTATATCTGTCCGACGATATCGTGTAAATCAGTGAGGTCATGTTTTTCCACTTCAATCAAACGCAATCCCTTGGCGGCATACTTGTTCAGTACCGCTTTCACCAGCGATGACTTGCCAGTGCCGCGCGCACCGGTAAGCAGCACGTTGTTGGCTGGGTAGCCTTGCACGAACTGGCGAGTGTTGCGGTCTATGAGCTTTTTTTGTGCGTCGATGCCGTGCAGTGCAGCGAGCGCAATACGATGGGGATGCGTGACCGGTTGAATGAATCCGGTGCCGCCGCGCTTGCGCCAGCGAAAAGCAATTGCGGCTCTCCAGTCAATGGCAGGCTGCTCGACCGGTAACAGCTTCTCCAGGCAGGAGAGCAGTTGATCGGCACGGCTGTACAGTTTGTCAAAATCGCTCATGAGCTCAAAACATCAACTGCGATAGCCCGCATTGATCTTCACATAATCATAGGAAAAATCGCAGGTCCATACCGTCGTTGACTCCGGTCCCCGATTGAGCACAACCCGCACGGTAATTTCAGCTTGCTGCATCACCCGCTGGCCGTCCTGCTCAAGATAGCTTTGCGCCCTGCCGCCATTTTCTGCAACCAGCACGTCATCGAGATAGAGTTGCAGCTTGCTTACATCAAGATCATCGATGCCCGCGTAACCGATGGCTGCGAGTATCCGGCCCAGATTCGGGTCGGAGGCGAAGAAAGCGGTTTTTACCAGCGGCGAGTGGGCAATGGCGTATGCGGCCTTGGCGCATTCATCCTGGGTTTTCCCACCTTCAACCCGCACCGTAATGAACTTGGTGGCACCTTCACCGTCGCGCACAATGGCCTGCGCAAGCTGCACCGCCACTTCCGTCATCGCCTGTTGCAATGCGCTGAATTCGGCGCTGCCCTTGTCTGCGATTTCCGCATGGCCGGCGCGGCCGGTTGCAATCAGAATGAAAGCGTCATTGGTCGAGGTATCACCATCTACCGTGATGCGATTGAATGAGTGATCCGCCGCATGCCGCACCATCTGCTGTAACAGCGGCAAACTCACAACCGCATCGGTCGCCACATAGCCCAACATGGTTGCCATGTTGGGATGTATCATGCCGGAACCTTTGGCAATCCCGGTAATGGTCACGGTGGTGCCGTTGAGTGAAATCTGCTTCGATACCGCCTTGGGCACGATATCGGTGGTCATGATCGCTTCGGCCGCAGCAAACCAGTTGTCCGGTTTGAGATTGGCCAGCGCAATGGGTAAACCTGCAACAATCTTCTCCAGCGGCAGCGGTTCCATAATGACACCCGTGGAGAACGGCAGTACCTGCCGCACATCACAGCCCAGCATGCTGGCCAGTTCGACACAGGTAGCGCGGGCGTAGGCAATTCCTTGTTCGCCGGTACCGGCATTGGCGTTGCCGGTATTAATCACCAGTGCGCGGATTGAGGATTTGAAATCGGGATGGGAGAGATGCTCTTGCGCCACTATCACCGGTGCAGCACAGAAGCGGTTTTGCGTAAACACGCCGGCAACCTGCGCGCCTTCATCCAGCGCAATCACCAGCAAATCCTTGCGATTGGATTTTTTGATTCCCGCTGCGGCGATGCCGAGCGACACGCCTTTTATTGACAGCAATTGCTCGGCCAGGGGTGGGGTAATATTGACTGGCATGATGATCGCACGGTTAAAGATGCGTTATCCTAACTCATCTGCAGCATTACGCTTTCATATTTACCAGAATCGCGCAGATAGTATTTTCATAATCAATTGATTATTATGGGACGTTGTTATTTAACGGGCCGGGAGAAAAAACATGAATTTCGACAAGGAACTGGATGTGCGTGGCCTGGTTTGCCCGCTGCCGATCCTGCGTACCAAGAAATCCCTGGCAGACATGACCACCGGGCAGGTGCTGAAAATTGCTGCCACCGATCCCGGTGCAGTCATTGATTTTCAGGTCTTCGCCGAACAGACGGGGAATGAACTGCTATCCCTGTCGGAAGCAATCGGAGAATTCATATTTTACATGAAGAAGAAATGAGTGATTTGATGCAACCGGGATAAAGCTTTGGTCAATACGGCCGATAACAAATACATCGTGGATGCCGTCCCGGAAGGGTTGTCACTCGCATACCCACTCTATATATGAACGAATCCATTGCCAGTACGCTGAAAATAGACGGGCAACATCTGCTGGAATCCGTAATCAGGCTGACAGAGAAGCGGGATCAGGGCGCCCTTGAACAATGCCTGATTGATACACTTCTGGAATTGGTCGCGGTAGATGAGCTTCACTTATATGCAGCAGAGATGACCAGCGATGGCCTTTCTCTGAAACCATTGGTACAAACATCAGCTAGCTTATTAACCGCTTTCGATCCGAGCGAGGACGTCATGCGCCCCTCGAGCAGGATCCAGAGGTGGTGCGAGCGGTAGATCTGCAAACATACGTCACCTGCGATGCAGATGCGACTGGTCAGCATCGCGTCATTTACCCCATTCGCAGCAGCCAGGAAACAATCGGCATACTGGTCGTGTTCACGCACAATACAAGCCCCGCGCATCACGAGCTCACTGCTGCATTTATCCGGATTTACCGCAATCACATGTAATTGCTGCATGACAACAAGCACGACATACTCACCGGCCTTCTCAATCGGAAAGAATTCCGATGCCGAGATCATGGAACTCATGGCTGCTTGCAATGGTGATTCTCACCGCGGTTCCGATATGGATTTCAAAGCTTGTCTCGCGATTATGGATATCGACCATTTCAAGCTGATTAACGATAACCATGGTCATCTCTATGGCGATGAAGTGCTGTTACTGTTTGCCCAACTCGCAGAGAAAACGTTCCGCAGTGACGATTTATGCTTCCGCTTTGGTGGTGAGGAGTTTATTGTGGTATTGAAACGTATCGACATCAAATTTGCTATGCCTGTGCTGGAGAGATTCCGCACTATGGTAGAAAATTTCGCTTTTCCACAGGCGGGACGAATCACTGTCAGCATTGGGGTGGTCGAAATTCTTTCCCAGGAATTGCCGACCAGCATTATCGAACAGGCCGATCAGGCGCTGTATTACGCCAAAAGAAATGGGCGCAATCAGGTATGGAGTTACGAGAAACTGGTCGAGATGGGTGCAGTAACAGGGGCCGAGCATAGCAGCTCTGTGGAACTGTTTCCGCAAGCTGACTGACGAAAAAGCAAATGAACAGAACCGCTGGGACGATACCGGAATCCGAACGCGATAACCCGACTCCCAGTTGCGCGGAATGCGCTCACTACTTCATTACCTGGGACACGAGCTTTCCCTATGGTTGCCGGGCAGTAGATTTCAAGAGTAAACGCAGCCCGCATCTGGACGTTGTGGAGTCTTCCGGCAATCCTTGCTTGATGTTCACATCACGCCAGCGATTTGCAAACGGACATGCGGATTAAAGCGACGCACATGTATCAGCAGCGGCAGCCAGCTTGCGATAGCGTGCCAACCACTGCAGCGGGATAGGAGACGCCGCGTCACCCTGCTTCGCCTTATACGCTGCGACAATAGCACCGAGCATGATGGCACGACCGCAATTGTCTCCCGCAGCGCGAATGTTCGCTTCGATTGCGCTGCGGTAATCCGGCGCGTGCTGCGCAATATGGAAAACCACCGGCAGACCCTCGACAACATGGCAAGCCCTGCCGAAGCGTGCTGCAACTGCAACGCTATCCAGCGCTGGCACGGCGAGCGCCTGCTCCAGTAACGGCCTGAGGGTGTTGCCTGCAAACGGCAAGGCGCCGGCCAATGCCTGTGCAATTGGTGCGCCGCGCAGCACTTCGAACAATGCAGCAGCGGAACATTGCGCGGCAGCAACCGCCAGCGCATTGTTGTTGCTGATGCGCACCACCTCCTCGACCCGCTCCATCAGCGTTGCCAACGTTCCGCTGTGAGTCGCCACCACTGGCGGCAGCGCCGCCAGTGCCGCAAACTGATCGTCGTCAGCACCGGATGCCGCCGGGAACGCCGCCGGCTCCAGCGGCAGCAACGTGCGCAGCGTCAAGCGGGTGGGCGAATCGACATAGCCGACAAACGCGCCGCCCGGCCCAAAGTATGCGCGGTATTCGATCTGATACTCGGTACGCTTGAACTCGCCGTGCTTCGCCAAATGCTGCAGCATCAGCAGGCACACCTCACCGTAACCGGTCGATTCTCCAGCCGTCTTGCCGCCATGTGCGAAGTAACCCGTGGTGCCGGCGTAATCAGCTGCATCGGGCGGCAAGAATACCAAGCCCTTCCTTGCTTCAATTTCTGCAATGCGTGCGGGATCGTAAAGCCAGTGCAGACCGAGCGTAGCGGAGTCGGCGACAAGCGCGCCAAAAATGGCAGCGGTAGCTGGATGCATTTTTTGTGTGGCGCCGAGCGTGACTAGACTTCTTCCTCGGCGGGCAGTTTACGCGCCTCGTCTTCCAGCATCACCGGGATGCCATCCTTGATAAGAAAAGCCAGCCGGTCAGCCTTGCAGATCAGCTCATTTTCAGTTTTTTTGTACAGCAATGGGCCCTTGCACAGCGGGCATACCAGAATGTCGAGCAGTTTTGCATCCATGGATTATTTCCTCAATTTATGAATTATCCGGGCCAGTGCAGCCCCGGCCTGCATTGGCTATGTATACTCACAATACTTCCTGGCCGACAAACTTGCTTGCTACTTGCCACCCCGGGTTTCGGTCGTGAAGGTGATGCGATTGTACCCCGCCAGACGCGCGGCCTCCATGACTGCGATGACCGACTGATGTGTGGCACTGGCGTCGGCATTGATGACGATTATCGGATCGCTCTGGTCGCCTGCAGCGGCACGCAGCTCTTCACTGAGTCCTTCAGCGCTGGAGTACTTGATGGGCGTACGGTTGATCACATAGCTGCCGGTGGCGCTGACCGCAACATCTATGGTGTTGGGGCGTGCAGCGGGTTTGTCCGCGGTCGCTTGCGGCAGATTGATTTCCAATTCGGAAAATTTCGAGTAGGTGGTGGTGATCATCAGGAAAATCAGAATCACCAGCAATACGTCTATCATCGGAATCAGGTTTATTTCCGGATCTTCTTTTGGTCTGCCACGCTGGAAATTCATGGAGTGATTTAATCGTACAGTGAAAGTGAACAATAAGCAGAGAACAGCTTGTACTATCGAATCAACTTTTCCGCTCGCCGTGGACAGTCTCCACCAGTTTAAGTGCCTGCAATTCCATTTCCACCACCAGCGAATCCACTTTGGCACGGAAATGGCGGTAAAAGATCATGCTGGGAATCGCTACCAGAATGCCGAACGCGGCATTGTAAAGCGCCACTGAAATGCCATGAGCGAGCTGCGCGGGATTGCCGCTACCGCCAGTAGGAGAATTCGAGCCGAAAATTTCGATCATGCCGACCAGGGTGCCGAACAGGCCCATCAGCGGGCTTAAAGAAGCGATCGTGCCCAGGGTAGTGAGATAACGCTCAAGGTCATGGGCGACAGCGCGACCGGCCTCCTCGATCGATTCCTTCATGATTTCGCGCGTACTTTTGTCGTTCCTCAAGCCCGCCGCGAGAATCTGCCCGAGGGGGGAGTGCTGGTGCAGGCGTACAAGCATCTCTGCACTCACACCACTTTTCCGGTACTCCTGTATCACTCTGGGCAGCAAGTCTCTGGGTGTCACTATACTTGGGCGCAAAGCCCACAGACGTTCACCGATAATACCAACAGCGACGATGGAAGCTAGAATAATCGGCCAGACTGGCCAGCCGGCAGCTTGAATCAAAGCAAACATGCAATAATCTCCTCGGTAGCTCTGATGCCAAATCAGAGCCGTAATGTATCTTGCCCCTGTGTTTTCAGCAAGGATGCGGAGTAATTTTCATTTGGAAACAAGATATTTTTCTTTTCCACAGTTACTGTGGATAAGTTTGTGGATAATCTGCGAATTGACTGGTTAAGTCATCCTCCCATAACAATATTTTCTGATGCGCTTAATTTTTAAACTTAAAATTTTTCTTTATTAAACATATAGTTATACGCACACTCAGGATGCGCGCGGGTTTGCCCGTTGCAATTATGCAATCTACGTTACCAATGTGGATTACTGTAGAATGTCAAGATGAATTTTCTTCACGAAACAGAGAGTTCCCGCGCAGTTTTGAGCGTGAGCGAATTAAACCATAGCGCCAAGGAGTTGCTGGAACATGTTTTCCAGTTACTGTGGGTTTGCGGCGAAATTTCCAATCTCAAATGTTATGGCTCCGGCCATTGGTATTTCTCCCTCAAGGACGAAAATGCTCAGGTACGCTGCGTCATGTTCCGTCACAAGAACCAGTATCTGGACTGGCAACCCAAGGATGGCATGCAGGTGGAAGTGCGCGCACTGGTGACGCTATACGAAGCACGTGGGGATTTTCAACTGAGTGTCGAAACCATCCGCCGAGCCGGGTTGGGCGCATTGTTTGAGGCGTTTGGGCAACTTAAGGCCAAACTGGAAAAAGAGGGGTTGTTTGAGTCCGCCCGCAAAAAACCGCTGCCACCCTTTCCGCAACAGATCGGCATCATCACTTCTCCTGCCGCTGCCGCATTGCACGACGTACTGTCCACCTTGCAGCACCGCATGCCCTCCCTGCCGGTGGTCATTTACCCCACCCCCGTACAGGGCGATGGTGCCGCGCTAAAAATAGCCGAGGCCATACAAATGGCTGCAACCCGTGCAGAGTGCGCGGTACTAATACTATGCCGCGGCGGCGGCAGCATCGAAGACCTGTGGGCATTCAATGAGGAAATTGTGGCGCGGGCAATCGCTGCCTGCCCCATCCCCATCATCTGCGGGGTGGGTCACGAAACCGATTTCACTATCGCTGATTTTGTCGCTGATGTGCGCGCGCCTACACCTACCGGCGCGGCGCAACTCGCCTGCCCGGAACGGGAAGAGTTGCTGCAGCGCACGGCAAACCTGTGCGGCCGCATGCAGCGCATGATGCAGCGCGGAATCGAAAGCCGCATGCAGGAAACCGACATACTCGCGCGCCGTCTGGTGCATCCTGGTGAGCAAATCCGTAATCAGCTCATCCATCTGCAGCATTTACGCGAACGGCTCGCCGGCGCCTGGCTGCGATATTCCGAAAGCAGACGCTGGCGCTGGCGCGAACTGAGTCAGCGCTTTGCTGCTGCCCACCCCGACATTTCCCGTCTGATCGAACAACAGCATGAACTGGGTGTGCGTTTGCGCCGCGCCGTTGCCCACCGTAACGAGACTCTCGCAATGATACTGCAGCGCCAGCAAGCACATCTCGCCCACCTTAACCCCCAGTCCGTGCTGGAGCGCGGTTACAGCATCGCTTATGCCGCCGACGGTACAATATTGCGCAACAGCGACCAGGTCAGCATCGGTGATAACATCCAGGTAACATTCGCCACAGGCTGGAGCAAGGCGAATATCTCGGAGAAAGGCAAATAGATATGCCGAATTACACAGCAACCCTGATAAACTCGCAGACGCTGCAAACCTTGCGGGGGTAGCAGTACTGACTGACTGTCCGCGTCAATTCACGGCGCCCCGGCAGCATTTTTCAACGGCACCACAAGTGTCGCCTCTATTCATCAAGGATATTTCCCCATGCCCAAAACCTTTCTCATGCTCGGCGCCATCAACGCATTCCTGTGCGTCGCTTTCGGTGCCTTTGGCGCGCATGGCCTGAAACAAAGACTCTCTGTCGACATGCTCGCGGTATATCAGACCGGCGTACAGTATCATTTCTATCATGCGCTGGGCCTGATCGTGGTCGGCCTGGTGTTGTTGCACCTTCCAAAATCTCGGCCTGTCGTGCTGTCAGGCTGGCTGATGCTCACAGGGATCGTACTGTTTTCCGTCAGTCTTTATGCGCTGAGTCTGACGGGAATCCGCGGACTCGGCATGATCACGCCATTTGGCGGCGTGGCTTTTCTGAGTGCGTGGGCGTTGCTTGCCTATGGCGCATGGACTGCAAAATAAACCTCCCGGCAGCGCAGTTGGCAATGTCGTAACATCGCTATCATGACACTCCACTATTTTTTCGCTCCTTGTCCGCGTGGACTGGAATCCGTACTCGTCACCGAATTGGAACAACTCGGCGCGTCTGGCATGCAGGCACGCGACGGCGGTGTGCAATTTCAGGGGGACTGGAGCATCTGCTATCGTACCAATCTGCAAAGCCGCATTGCCAGCCGCGTTCTGTGGCAGATTGCGAGCCAGCCCTACACGGGCGAGGCCGATATTTACAAAACCACGCACGCATTACCCTGGAACGAGTGGTTTGCCCCGGCACTCACTATCCGCGTCAATGTGGCGGCAATCAAATGCCCGTTGCGCAGTCTCGATTTTGTCACGCTCAAAATCAAGGATGCAGTGTGCGACAAGTTCCGCGAAATCACCGGCAACCGTCCCAGCATAGACACGACGCAACCGGATATCCGCATCCATGGCTTTCTCGATGCGCGGAAATTTACCTTGTATCTGGATACCTCCGGCGATGCCTTGTTCAAGCGCGGCTTGAGGAAAGCTGCTGGGCAGGCACCGCTACGAGAAAACCTTGCCGCTGGCATTTTGCGTCTGGCAGGCTGGCAACCGGGTGTTCCATTGCTCGATCCGATGTGCGGCAGCGGTACATTCCTGCTGGAAGCAGCGCAAATGGCGCTGAATATTGCGCCCGGATCAGGACGCAGCTTTACTTTCGAGAAACTCAAGCAATTCGATCGCACACTGTGGCATAAACTGAAGCAAGAGGCGGTAGCGCAGCAAAAACAGAAAACGCCTCAACCGATCTTCGGCAGCGATTTATACGGTGATGCTCTGGCTGACGCCCGCGCCAATCTGGCTGCAGCGGGATTCTCCGAAATGGTTGAGCTGAAACAGGCGAATGTGCTGGAGATTTCCGCACCTGCGCCGACCGGCATACTTGTCACCAACCCGCCCTACGGAGTGCGTATAGGCGAGCAGCAACAGCTTGCAGAACTCTATCCGAAACTGGGGGATGCGCTGAAGAAGAAATTCAGCGGCTGGAATGCCTATATTCTCACCGCCGATCCGCTGCTACCAAAATTAATCCGCTTGACTGCCTCACGCCGCACTCCTTTGTTCAACGGCGCGCTCGAATGCCGTTTGCTGGAATATAAAATGGTGGCGGGCGGAATGCGAAAAATACGGGCAATTGACCCCAAGCAGCAGCCGGATCAGACTTCCCCTGACAGTCAAAACTAGTCGATGAAGCCAGGAATAAGGTTCATTTTCCTGTTGATTTTTCTGGGCTGCGCCAGCGCGCTTGGTTATGCCCTGTATCTGCAACTGGTAAGGCATTTGCTGCCCTGCCCGCTCTGTGTCGTGCAACGCGTCGCTTACTGGCTGGTGGGTTTGATCGCCTTGCTGGCATTCCTCCACAATCCGCGTGCAACAGGGCGCCGACTATACAGCGGCCTGATGGCGGTGTTTGCATTTGTCGGGGCGGTCGTCGCGCTGCGTCATGCCTGGTTGCTACGCTATCCCGAAGCATTTGAATGCGGCATCAGCCCGGAAGAAAAGTTCCTCAACGCCTTGCCGATCGCCCAATGGTGGCCCAGCATGTTCGAGGCAAATGGAGATTGCGCTGATTCGACGTGGGAATTCATGTCCCTCACTATTCCAGACTGGTCGGCCATTTTATTCGTGACCTTTGGCAGCCTGGCAGGCTATGCTCTCCTTGCCAGACGCAATCGACGCTAACAAAGGCCCGGCCGTGAAAGAAATAAACTAACGCGATCTGCCGCCCTACTTGAAAAACCGAACTTGCAGCCCAATAATTTGCTCCAATGGACTGTTTTCTGCGGAGCTTAACGGAGTCACATCAATGAAACGTATTTTCCTGTTCATGGTTACCAATCTGGCGATCCTGCTCGTGCTGAGCATTACATTGCGGCTATTGGGTGTAGATCGCATCCTGGATGCCGAGGGCGGCGGGATGGATTTCAATTCCCTGCTGATTATGGCAGCGGTGATTGGTTTTGGCGGTTCACTGGTTTCGCTTGCCATGTCCAAGTGGAGCGCGAAGCGTATGGTCGGCGCGGTGGTAATCGAGCGGCCATCCGATCCGACTGAACGCTGGCTGCTGGAAACAGTGCAGCGTCAGGCTGAACTCGCTGGCATCGGCATGCCGGAGGTGGCGATCTATGACGCGCCCGACGTGAACGCCTTTGCCACTGGCATGAACCGCAACGATGCGCTGGTGGCAGTAAGCACCGGTCTGCTGCAAAACATGCGCAAGGACGAAATCGAAGGTGTGCTGGCGCACGAAATAAGCCATGTAGCCAATGGTGACATGGTGACGCTGGCGCTGATTCAGGGCGTGGTCAATACCTTCGTTATTTTTCTGTCGAGAATAATCGGCCATACGGTGGATCGGGTCGTATTCAAAACCGAACGCGGCCACGGGCCGGCCTTCATGATTACCAGTATTGTGGCGCAACTGGTGCTGGGCGTTCTTGCCAGCATGATCGTCATGTGGTTCAGCCGCCAGCGTGAATTCCGCGCTGATGCGGGCGGCGCACAACTAGCGGGGCGCAACAAAATGATCGCCGCGCTGGAGCGCCTGAAACAGCAACATGAGCCATCGCAGTTACCGGACAAGATCGCGGCGTTCGGCATTTCCGGCAAAAGTGACGGTATCAGAAGCTTATTCATGTCACATCCGCCGCTCGAGATGCGTATTGCCGCATTGCGTGCAGCGGCCTGACTTATTTCCTGCAGTTCTGGTCGATATCACGGCGGAGCGCATCATGTGCCCCGCCGTTTTTCATGGGGGCAGGCGGAATATTTCGTGTCGGCAGGATAGGTCTAAGGAGCCGCTGAACAAGTCCCACGCGGGCGCGACGGCGGCCTTGCGGGATGGGCTTGACTCTGGCAAGCGGGTACGTGCCGGGAGGGAAGGTGTTTTCGTCTTGGCGTTCCGGGCACAATAACCGGACTAGGCTTCGCCCAAGCCGGTCGCCGTATCAACAGCAGATTTTGCGGTTTATCTGGAACTCTCGGGCAGGCGTTCCACCACAGTCACATTAGATGTGGATGGCCCTTGAACCTTTGACTCGCTCAGAAGATCTTCGTCGGCTTTGCGGCGTGGCGGGTTACCGTCAAACACCAGGCTGCGGCGGCGCTGCAGGTAGGCATCACGCAGAAATTCGTATTTATCCAGCGCAGCTTCCTCCAGCGTCTTATCGGTATCCAGCAGAACCGCACGCTGATCGGCCACTCTCGTCGCCCCGACCACCGGACCGATAAAAGGAGCAACAAAGAAACTACCCACAATAATAGGATCGAAAGCTGAGTCGAGTACGAGTCCGCCAACATCACGCAGTGTGCTGGGACCAAAAAAAGGCAGCATCACGTAAGGTCCGCTGGGAACGCCGTAATAGCCCATAGTCTGGCCAAAATCTTCATTGCGCTTTTCCAGGCCGATGTCACTGGCCAGGTCAATTATGCCCCCCAGGCCAAAAGTGGAGTTAACCACCATCCGTCCGCCGCTGGACGCTGCATTTGCAAACTTGAGTTGCAGAAGACTGTTGACCGTCACACCTATGTCGTCGAAGTTGGAACGGATATTGCCGACCATTGACCGGATGGGACCGGGTACCGCCGCCTTGTAGCCCCGCGCCACCGGCTCCAATACATTATTATCGACCATTTCATTAAACTTGAATACGGCACGGTTACCCGATTCATACGGATCTTGCTGAGCAAATTCCAGCGGGTCTTTCTGGTTCTGGGTCGTGGCGCAACCGGTGAGAACGAATCCCAACAGTAGCAGGGCAAGAAGCTTGAAGGGTGCGAGGCGGCTCATATTCAGGATGTTCCAGTTGGTTGATATAGTCAAAAGGTAAAATCTTGCCACAAATACACGGCGGATTCAACCTGGAGATGCAATTTGTCAGTACAAAATAATAATATCGACCTTCTGCATGCGTATGGTTTGTTATCGGTCGTACTGGCCAAAGCTTTACCCCGATTTACTCCATCCCGCGTTTGGCAAACTCCCTGAGACGGAAACCGAGCAGCCAGAGTGTGGCGAAATAAGTTGCCGCACCCAGCAGCACTGCCCAGGTCAGCCATATGGCCCGTTCTGTCGCGGAACTCGCCAGCCACGATGCATCCCTGCCCGTGGCAAACCACAGCACCACTCCCATCACCGCCAGCGCCAACAACACTTTAAGAAAGAAAATCATCCAGCCCGGCTGCGGCTGATAGATTTTATGGCTGCGCAGCTTGTAGTAAAGCAACCCGGCGTTGAGACACGCGCCCAGACCGATGGCCAGCGCCAAGCCGACATGGCGCAACGGTATGATAAACGCGAGGTTCATCAATTGGGTAGCAACGAGGGTGATGACCGCGATTTTCACTGGTGTCCTGATATTTTGCCGCGCGTAGAACCCTGGGGCCAGTACTTTCACCAGGATCAATCCCACCAGTCCCACACTGTAGGCCACTAACGCATCACGCGTCATCCACACATCATTAGCAGAAAACTCGCCGTGATAAAACAGGGTGGCAATCAGCGGGGTGGCAAGTAACGCCAGTGCCAGCGCCGCAGGCAGCGTCAATAGTACGGTCAGGCGCAGGCCCCAGTCCAGCAGCCGGGAATACTCTTCGGTACTGTTATCTACATAATGCCGGGATAACGATGGCAGCAATACAGTCCCCAGCGCCACACCCAGCAAACCGGCGGGAAATTCCATCAATCGATCGGCATAGTAAAGCCACGACACACTGCCGGTGATAAGGAACGAGGCGAAAATGGTATTGATCAGCAGGCTGATCTGACCGACCGACACGCCGAACACCGCCGGCCCCATTTGTCTGAGTACGCGCCATGCACCGACCTCGCCGGATCGCAGACGCAGACGCGGCATCATTTTGATGCGCATCAGAAACGGCACCTGGAAAGCAAGTTGCAGCACGCCGCCAATAAGTACCGCCCAGGCCAGCGCCAGCACTGGGGTATCCAGAAGCGGCGCAAGCCATAGGGCGCAGCCGATGAATGACAGGTTCAGCAGCGCCGGGGTTACTGCAGGCACGGAAAATTTACCGTGAGTATTAAGTATGCCCCCCCC
>JAYSQR010000011.1:0-12251 GCA_043721435.1 Nitrosospira sp.
ATCTATACCAACCAGAATCACATCATCGAGGTTCTGGAGTAACGCGCCACCATCCACACCCCCACCATGTCCCAAATGACCCCACAAGAAATCGTCCAGGAACTGGACAAGCACATCATCGGCCAGGACGCCGCCAAGCGCGCCGTGGCCATTGCGCTCAGGAACCGCTGGCGCAGGCAGCAGGTAGCGGACCCGCTGCGGCAGGAGATCACGCCGAAGAATATCCTGATGATCGGCCCTACCGGCGTGGGCAAGACCGAAATCGCGCGCCGTCTGGCAAAACTCGCCGATGCGCCGTTCATCAAGGTGGAGGCGACCAAGTTCACCGAGGTGGGGTATGTCGGCCGCGATGTGGACTCGATCATTCGCGATCTGGTGGAATCCGCCATCAAACAATCGCGCGAGCAAGAAACCGCCAAAATGCGTACCCGTGCCGAGGATCAGGCGGAAGAGCGCATCCTCGATGTGCTGCTGCCGCCTGCGCGGGAGCTGGGTCTGCAGACGGAAGCCGGGGAACGCGACAATGCCACCCGGCAGAAATTTCGCAAGAAATTGCGCGAAGGCGAACTCGACGACAAGGAAATAGAAATCGAGCTGGCGGCAGCGCATGCTGCCCACATGGAGATCTTCGCCCCGCCAGGGATGGAGGAACTCACCACCCAGATTCAGGGCATGTTCCAGAACATAGGCGCAGAAAGAAAGAAAACCCGCAAGCTGAAAATCCGCGAGGCGCTGAAACTCCTCACCGATGAAGAGGCCGCCAAGCTCGTCAATGACGAAGAGCTGAAACTGCGCGCGGTGCAAAATGTCGAACAGAACGGCATCGTGTTCCTGGATGAGATCGACAAAATTACCAGCCGCTCGGAAACTTCCGGTGCGGATGTGTCGCGCCAAGGCGTGCAGCGCGACTTGCTGCCGCTGGTGGAAGGCACCACCGTTTCCACCAAGTACGGCATGATCAAAACCGATCACATCCTGTTTATCGCCAGTGGCGCATTCCATCTGGCTAAGCCTTCCGACCTGATCCCGGAATTGCAGGGGCGCTTTCCGATTCGTGTCGAACTGGCCAGCCTCAGTGCCGACGATTTTATCCAGATTCTCACCAATACTGACGCCTGTCTGACGCGCCAATACGAAGCGCTGCTTGAAACCGAAGGGGTCAAGCTGGAGTTCACGTTCGACGCGATCAAGCGCTTGGCGGAGATTGCTTTTGCGGTCAACGAAAAAACCGAGAATATCGGCGCAAGGCGGCTTCATACCGTGATGGAGAAACTGCTGGAAGAGGTTTCGTTCGACGCGGCAAGACACCGGGGCGATACCATTGCGATTGACGCCTCCTACGTGGATATGCGGCTCAAGGATTTATCCCAGAGCGAGGATCTGGCGCGCTACGTGCTTTAGGCGAGTCGTAGCAAAACGGCATAATCGCACGTGATCTGTTATAATCCCCACCTGCGGCGTTAGCTCCACGTCTTCGCGCTGCCCATTCTGTTTTTCTTTAGGGTGCCTGAATCAATCCGAAGTTTTAGCAAGATTTGGATTCATAGGGGCATCCTTCATTCATCTGCCTAAGACTGGCGTTCCGTAACCGGGACGACAGGCCGATGCCACCCCCTTGGAGTTTTATGTCTTTTGCTAATTTCGGCTTGTCCGATGAAATCATTCGTGCTGTCACTGAACGTGGCTACACCGTTCCCACCCCGATCCAGTTGCAGGCAATTCCTGCGGTACTGGCCGGCGGCGACTTGCTGGCCGGTGCGCAAACCGGTACCGGCAAGACTGCGGGTTTTACCCTGCCTATTCTGCACCGCCTTTCCGACAAGAGCGTCAAGGGGCCATCCAGCGGACGCCCGCCAATACGTGCGCTGATTCTCGTTCCCACCCGCGAACTCGCGGCACAGGTGGAGGAGAGCGTACGTGATTACGGCAAATACCTGAAGCTGAGCTCGATGATCATGATCGGCGGAGTCAACATCAATCCGCAAATTGCGCGCCTGAAAAGCCGAGTGGATATTCTGGTCGCCACACCGGGACGACTGCTGGATCACGTGCAGCAAAAAACCCTCGACTTGTCGCACGTTGAAATTCTCGTGCTGGACGAAGCCGACCGCATGCTCGACATGGGCTTCATTCGCGACATCAGGAAGATACTCGCGTTACTGCCCAAGCAGCGGCAGAACCTGCTGTTCTCTGCCACCCTGTCTGACGAGATTCAGATACTGGCGGACAATTTGCTCAACAAGCCGGTGATGATCGAGGTGGCGCGCCGCAACGCGACCGCCGACAAGGTGACGCACGTGGTGCATCCGGTGGATCGTGAACGCAAGCGCGACCTGCTTGCGCATCTGATCAAACAACATTGCTGGCAACAGGTGCTGGTGTTCACCCGCACCAAGCACGGCGCCAACAAGCTGGCTGAGTATCTGGTCGCAAGCGGTATTCCATCGCTCGCCATCCACGGCAATAAAAGTCAGGCAGCACGCACCCGGGCGCTGGCGGAATTCAAGACCGGCACCCTGCCAGTGCTGGTGGCAACGGATATTGCCGCACGCGGCATCGACATCAGCGAGCTGCCGCATGTCGTCAATTTCGAGCTGCCCAATGTGGCGGAGGATTATGTCCATCGCATCGGCCGTACTGGCCGCGCCGGAGCGGAAGGCGACGCGGTGTCGCTGGTGTGCGTGGATGAACGCAAACTGCTGACGGACATCGAAAGGCTGATCAAGCGCGACCTGCCCAGCAAAGTTATCGCCGGTTTCGAGCCCGACCCGCGCATCAAGGCCGAGCCGATAATCAACGGGCGCAGCGGCGGGCCGCGCGGCGCGTCATCCTCACGCAGCCAGCCCAGCGGGCGGACGAGCACCAAGCCGACAAGCAAGCGGCCGACGGGATTTTCACGCTCAGCTACCGGCAACGGACCTGCGCTGCACCGCTCCGGCGGGCGCGGACGTTAGAGAACATCTGATTAAATCCGTTCGTGGTGAGCTTGATGTAACTACTAGCCATTCGACTAGGCTGTCAAAAAACGACAGCCTAGTCGCTGGTTATGTCGAACCATGAGCGGACGCAATCACCCATATTCCAGCTAGTCCGACAACCTCCCTTTGACAAGGCCTTCAGTCCTGGGTAAGGTCGAAGGATCAGGGCGAACAGAAGGCTTGATCAAATCTTGCCCAAGCGTGAATTGGCATCACACAAACTGCCCGGCTGCATAACCCGACGCCCACGCCCACTGAAAATTGAATCCGCCCAGGTGTCCGGTCACATCGACCACCTCGCCGATGAAATAAAGTCCGGGCACTTTCTTCGCCTGCATGGTCTTGGATGACAGTTCACGCGTATCCACTCCGCCCAGCGTCACTTCCGCTTTTTTGTAGCCCACGGTACCGCTGGGCGTAACTTGCCAGTCGTGCAGTTGCGCCGCAATCTGCTGCAGTTCGCGCTCACTGTATTGCTGCAGCGGCCTGAGCGGCTGCACCGCTGCGATGGTCTCGCTCCAGGCCTGGGCGAAGCGTCTGGGCAGATATTGCGCGAGCAGATTAGGCAGCAAACTGGCGCTATGCCGGTGAGCGAGCAGCAACGCGGTCGCGTCGAGATCCGGCAACAGGTTGATGTGGATGGCATCGCCGGGCTGCCAGTAGGAGGAAATCTGCAATATCGCCGGGCCGCTCAAGCCGCGATGCGTGATCAATAAACTCTCGCGGAAGTGTGCACCCTTGCAACTGACCGCGGCGTCCAGCGCCACTCCCGGCAGTCCGGCAAAACAGGCCAGTTGCTCCGGCGCAAACGTCAGCGGCACCAGTGCCGGGCGCAAGGGTGTTACGGCAATGCCGAATTGCTCGGCGACACGATAACCGAAAGGACTGGCGCCGATTTGCGGGATGGACAGGCCGCCGCTTGCGATCACCAATGAATCGGCCACCACGCTGCCGCGGTCGGTTTCCAGCACAAATCCACCGCTGCTATCAGCATCTGGCTTGGCAGGATTGATGCTCTGCACCCGGCACGGCATTTGCCATTCCACGCCCGCCGCAGCGCACTCTTGCCGCAGCAGATCGATGATCTGCTGCGAGCTGTCGTCGCAAAACAGTTGCCCCAATTTCTTTTCGTGATAGCGGATGCCATGCTTTTCCACCAGCGCGATAAAGTCCTGCGGGGTGAAGCGTGCCAGTGCAGAGCGGCAGAAATGCGGATTGTGCGACAGGAAATTTTCCGGCCCGGCATGGCGATTGGTGAAATTGCAGTGTCCGCCGCCGGAAATGCGAATTTTTTCTGCAAGCCGAGTCGCATGATCCAGCAGCAGCACCGCACGGCCGCGCTTGCCTGCCTCCAGCGCACACATCATGCCCGCGGCCCCGGCGCCGATCATGATCACATCTTTTTTTAATTTCATTTTGCGCTTTGCTGTAGTTTGTTCTGGTGATCGCGCTGACGAAACTGGCGAGCGTAACTCATCCCAACCCCGCTATAATAGCGGCTGTATATACAATCTGCTGCCATGACATAGCCATGACCCGGCCAGCCCAGCCCAACTTCAAATCCCATTTAAGCGGAATCCTGCAGCATGCTTTGCGTGAAATCGCACCAGCAGAGCAGGGTGTGAGCATCGAATTCGCGCGGCCGAAGCAAGCCAGCCACGGCGACTATTCCTGCAATCTGGCAATGCAGTTGGCCAAACCGCTGCGCCAGAGCCCACGCGATGTCGCTGCCTTGTTGATCAAAGCGATGCCTGATTCACCCTATCTGGAAAAAATCGAGATCGCGGGCGCCGGTTTCATCAATCTGTTTCTCAAGACCTCTGCCAAGCAGCAGTTTCCGCGCCATGCGCTGACGAGCGGCAGCAAATTCGGCCACAGCGACAGCGGTGCGGGCAAAAAAATCCAGGTGGAATTCGTTTCGGCCAATCCCACCGGGCCGCTGCATGTCGGCCACGGCCGCGGCGCAGCATTTGGCGCGAGCCTGGCCAATGTGCTGGCCACCGCCGGCTTTACCGTCGAGCGCGAATACTATATCAACGACGCGGGACGGCAGATGGATATTCTGGCGCTCTCCACCTGGCTACGCTATCTGGAGCTGAATGGTGCCGCCATCGCTTTTCCCGGCAATGCTTATCAAGGCGAGTACGTGCGCGACATGGCGCGGCTGATCCACAAGGCGCACGGCAACCGCTACCTGCACCAGCCCGATTTGCTGTTTGCGGATCTGCCACCAGCGGCGGCAGATGGTGCTGGCGAGGCGCAGCTTGACAGCTTGATCGCCAAGACCAAAAAACTGCTGGGGCAGGATTATGCCTACATCCACAATTTCGTCCTCACCGAGCAACTGGGTGATTGCCGCAATGACTTGATGGAATTCGGCGTGGTATTCGATACCTGGTTTTCCGAGCAATCGCTGTTCGACAGTGGCATGGTGGCACACGTGGTGCAACTGCTCGAACAGAAAAATTATCTGTATCAGCAAGATGGTGCCAAGTGGTTCCGCTCGTCTGATTTTGGCGACGAAAAAGACCGGGTAGTGCAGCGCGAGAACGGCGAGTTCACTTATTTTGCTTCCGACATCGCCTATCACCTCAACAAATTCGAGCGCGGCTTTGAGCGCGTCATCGACGTGTGGGGCGCTGACCACCACGGTTATATCCCGCGCGTGAAAGGCGCGCTGCAGGCACTGGAACTGGACCCGGCGAAACTCGAAATTGCCCTGGTGCAGTTTGCGGTGCTCTATCGCGATGGCAAAAAAGCCTCCATGTCCACACGCTCGGGTGCATTTGTCACACTGCGGGAGTTGCGCCAGGAAGTAGGCAACGATGCGGCGCGATTCTTTTATGTGTTGCGCAAGAGCGACCAGCATCTGGATTTCGACCTGGATCTGGCCAAATCGCAAAGCAACGAAAACCCGGTGTATTACGTGCAATACGCCCACGCGCGCGTCTGCAGCGTACTGGAGCAGTGGGGCGAAGATCCGGCGCCGCTGGCCACGGCCGATACCAGTCTGCTCACCAGTCCGGCGGAACTCGCGCTGCTGCAGCGGTTGATCGATTATCCCGAGACATTGGATGCGGCAGCGAAAGAACTTTCCCCTCACCTGATCGCGTTCTATCTGCGGGAACTGGCGGCCGAATTCCACAGTTACTATAATGCAACCCGATTCCTCGTGCCGGAATTGCCGCTGCGGCTTGCCCGCCTGGCGCTGATCGCGGCGATACGGCAAGTGTTGGTGAACGGACTGACGCTGTTGGGCGTGAGCGCGCCTGACAAGATGTAAGCAGGCAAACAGACCCAGCAAGGATTTTCATGAGAGATTACAAAGCTCAGTCCAATTCCAAAGCCTCCGGCAAAAGCGGCAGCTCTCTGATGTTGGGGTTGTTTATCGGTTATGCATTGGGGCTGATCAGCGCCATGGGCATCTGGATGTACATCAGCCAGACACCCAGTCCGTTCATTGCCCAGGACAGGCCCGCCGACAGCGCGATAAAGAGCGGCCTGGGTCCGGGACAGAAGGGCGGGCTGGCAGCCGGCAAAGACGACAAATCGGTGCAGACTGCGGATGGCAAGCCGCGCTTCGAATTTTACAAAATCCTGCCCGGTGCCGAGGAGCCTGTCACCGAGCAGCAGCTCCAGCAGGCGGCACCACCACAGCCTTTGGCCAAAGACAGCTATTTTATTCAGGCAGGATCATTCCAGAGCGCCGAGGATGCGGAAAACCTGAAAGCGAAACTCGCGATGATGGGGGTGGAAGCGTCTGTCCAGGCTGTCGATCTGGCGGATAAGGGCATCTGGCACAGGGTGCGTGTAGGGCCTGTTACAGATACCGGCGAAATCAGCCGGGTGCGCGCTTCCCTGCAACAAAACGGCATCCAGACCAGTCTGATCAAAGTACACGAAGGGGCGCAGTAATCCGCATTCAACTCTTATCGCGAGGAAAAAAATGAAGCCGATGCGTTTTCTTACGATCCTGCTGTTATCCGCCGGCCTAGGGTTGGCTGGTGTTTCCGGCGCACGTGCCCAAATCGTGGAAGGACGTGACTACACAGTCCTGCCCGAACCCCGGCCGACGGAAAGCGGCAAGAACATCGAGGTGCTCGAATTCTTCTGGTATGGCTGCCCGCACTGCTACGATCTGCATCCGCTCATCAAGGCCTGGCAGAAAAGAATGCCTAAGGACGTGAGCTTCCGCTATGTTCCGGCGGTGTTCCGCGCCAACTGGATTCCCGGCACCAAAACTTTCTACGCGCTGGAAGCCTTGGGCATCAGGGACAAGCTGCACGACAAAGTTTACGATGCTATTCATCTCGACAAGATCGACCTGAGCAAGGAAGACGTATTGTTCGACTGGATGGCAAAACAGGGGATGGAGCGGCAGAAATTCATCGACGCCTACAACTCCTTCTCGGTGCAGAACCAGGCAACCCGCTCTACGCAGATGTCCAAGGATTACAACCTCTCCGGCGTCCCCGCATTGGTGGTGGATGGCAGGTATCTGACCAGCGGCAAGATGGGCGGCACGCCGCAAGACACCATCCGGACACTGGAAGAACTGATCGTGAAAGTGCGCAAGGAGAGGGCGAAGAAATAGCATGGCGTTGATCCCGCCATGCCTGCCAATCGCCTGATGCTGCCAAAATGCCGCTAACAGTCTTGATCAGCGGCGCCTCCAGCGGTCTGGGCAGAGCCTTGGCACTGCATTATGCAAAACAGGGCGCGATCCTGGGATTGATCGCACGGCGCAGGGAACTGCTGCAGGAACTCGCGCAAGAAATTCCTGATGCAGCCGTTTACGTCGCCGACGTGCGTGATGCTGTTGCCATGCAGGCTGTTGCGCAGGATTTCATCCAGCATCACGGCCACCCGGATATCGTCATCGCCAACGCCGGCATCAGTCGCGGCACGCTCACCGAATACGCCGAAGACAGCGAGGTTTTCGCGGACATTCTCGCCACCAACGTCAACGGCATGCTCAACATCTTCCAGCCGTTCATCAACGCCATGCGCACCGCCGGGCGCGGCAGCCTGGTCGGGATCGCCAGCGTCGCAGGTTATCGCGGCCTCCCCGGTGGAGGCGCTTACTCCGCTTCCAAGGCAGCCGCCATCGCCTATCTGGAAAGTCTGCGGGTGGAAATGCACGGCAGCGGCGTATCCGTCATCACCATTTGCCCCGGCTACATCACCACGCCGATGACAGCAAACAATCCTTTCTACATGCCTTTCATCCTGTCGGCGGAAGCCATGGCCGAAAAAATCGTCCGCATCATCGAGCGCAAAAAACTGTACGCCGTGATTCCGTGGCAAATGGCCATCGTCGCGCGGGTGCTGAGATTGCTCCCTGATTTTCTCTACGACCGCCTGTTCGCCAACGCGCCGCGCAAACCGCGCTAGGCGTCCCGGCAGAAGCTCGCCCGCACCCCGGTTGATTTTATCTCGCAGCCGCTGTTACATTGTGTCTGGTGCAAGACCGTTTATCGCAACGATGAATAAGGAAGAATCATGACCAACGCAGTGAATCCATCCCGTATTTTTGAGACAGGCTTTGGTTTCTGGGAGTCCAAGGTTCTTCTTACAGCGGTTGAGCTGGAGTTTTTCACCAAGCTCGGGGACCAGTTCATGACCGGCGAAACCCTTGGCAAGATACTCGAACTCCACCCGCGCGGAATCTGGGATTTTTTTGATACGCTGGTGGCATTGGGCTTTCTGAACCGTGACGGGGCGGGCCCGACGGCGCTCTATTCCAATACCGAGGAAACCGGTCTGTTTCTCGACAAAAGCAAACCTTCTTATATCGGCGGCATTCTTGAAATGGCCAATGACCGCTTGTACCGGATTCTGGAATGACCTTGGGCCAGCACTCAAAACAGGCAAACCCCAGAATGAGATCAAGCACAGCCAGAAACCCATGTTCGAGGTGCTCTACGAAGACTTGCCACGGCTTGAACAGTTTATGGGTGCCATGCGGGGGATCTCCGTTGGCAATTTCCAGGCATTTGCACAAAAATTCGATTTTTCAAAGCACAAATCGCTGTGTGACGTGGGCGGCGCCACCGGGCTGCTTTCAAGCATTGTGGCCGGGCAGCACGCGCACATACAATGCACGACCTTCGATTTGCCGGTCGTCGAGACAATAGTCAGAAGATGGATCGCAAAAGCGGGCCTGTCTGATCGCATCAATGTCGTATCGGGAGACTTTCTCAAGGACGCCCTGCCAAAGGCGGACATCATTACCATGGGAAATATTCTGCACGACTGGAATCTGGAGAAGAAGAAGCACCTCATACGCCTGGCGTACGAAGCGCTGCCGGAAAACGGAGTATTTGTCGTGATCGAAAATATTATCGATGACGAGCGACGCACCAATGCCTTCGGACTCATGATGTCCCTGCATATGCTGATCGAGTTTGGTGACGCCTTTGATTTTACCGGGGCCGATTTCTGGGAGTGGTGCCAGGAAGCTGGATTCAAACGATATGAAGTAATGCATCTGGTGGGCCCATGCAGCGCAGCAATAGCCTACAAATAAAGACCTGACAGACTCTCCGCTAGTCACAAATCAATCAGCCGGTTCGCCTTGGCAAATTGAGGGCTAATTCGTCATGTGCGGCAGCCATTTCAACTCAGCGGGATGATGTCTGCGTATGCAAACCCGTCCCGTTCAATAGTCGCGGCAACGCTGATCGGGATCGGTTCGCGAAACATGGGGCCGTTCACGACCACCGTGTGAATTTCGCCATTCTCGCCACAAGGGTCGCAGCCTGGCGGAAACTCCGCAATCAACTCTCTTGACCATTTGCGCCCGGCAAAATGCGCAGGCAGTTTCTTGAGATCGACACAGCAGATATAGGTTTCCAGGCCGGCCGCGAGCATCTGCTCCACAACTTGTTCGACGGGCATTCCCCATAACGGGAAGAGCGGTTCGATCCCGCTCCCTTGCAATTGATTCTCCCGATACTTCCGAACGTCCTCAAGATACAGGTCGCCGAAGGCCATGCATTGAACTCCGTTGGCGAGGGTCTCCGCGACGAAGTCGCGCATGACGGCAGCGTACTGCTCGTTGGTGCAGGGGTCCGGCAGACTGATCGTCTGCAGCGGCAAGCCCACGCTCCCGGCCTGACGTTGCAGCATTTCCAGCCGCGTGGCGTGCATGGACACGCGGTTGTACTTCTGGTTCATGACAGTGAACAGGCCGACAAGGTCAATTGCAGGGTCCTGCCGGAGGAGGTGTAGCGCCCACGCGCTGTCCTTGCCGCTGCTCCAGCTCAATAATGTTTTCTTCGGCATTTTATTTTTCGTCAGTCGAGAGGGGGAGACTGTAACCGGCTCGCCACCCGCTGCAAGGAACTGGCGCAGCGCAGTCATCCGATGCAAAAGCAACACACCATCGCGGCATGTTTCGCCGACGAACAGCCATTGCTGCGCCCGATCACCGCGCACTTTGACGGTTACGTGGAGCAAATGATGCGTGTCTCTTCCACCTGTCTGGTCAGAGTGGACCGTAACCGCTATAGCGTTCCAGCCAGCGCTGCCGGTCAGGCGGTTTCGGTCCGCACCACAGCAGATCAGATTCGTGTCGTGGCACACGGCGAAGTCATTGCCGCGCACCCCAGAGTGTTTGGGCGAGACCAGCTGGTTTGCGACCCGTGGCACTACCTGCCGGTATTGGAGAAGAAGCCCGGCGCACTGCGGGATGGAGCACCATTTGTGGCGTGGGACTTACCCAACCCCATTCAGACAGTGCGTGACCGTATTCTGAAACAACCCAAGGGGGATCGCGCCTTTGTCGAATTGCTCATGCTGGCAGGCGAGGCGGGGCTCGATGCGCTTACGGTCGCCTGTGAGTTGGCACTGGCAGGCGGCATCGTCAGTGCGCCCATTGTAATGAACGAATTGCGCAGGCTGGTCTCACCACATTTACCCGCAGTGGCGATTAATGTGCCGGATGGAATTACCCTGATGATTGAGCCCATCGCCAATTGCCAGCGTTATGACCATCTGCTGGGAGCGGCCAATGTCCACTGATCACGCCACGAGTTTGAAGGAGCTGCAGCTCTATGGCATGGCAACGGCATGGGGTGAGCTGCAAGCGGAAAAGCCGAAGCAGGTTCATCGTCCGGAAACCTGGATGGATCGCCTGATTGCGGCAGAACAGACGGAACGGCAACTCAAGAGCCTGCGCTATCAGCTCAAGGCCGCGCGTTTCCCGATCCATCGAGATTTGATGGGGATAGACTGGGCCGAAACACCGCTGTCGCAGGCGATTGTTGAGCAATTGGCGAGTGCGGCCTTTATGGAAACCGCGCACAACCTGATTCTGGTAGGCGGTACGGGAACGGGAAAATCTCATCTGGCCACAGCCTTCGGGGTGGCGGCCATCCACCAGGGCAAACGTGTTCGTTTCTTCAATGCGGTCGATTTGGTCAATCAGTTGGAGCGCGAGAAAAGCCAAAGCCGTGCAGGCAATCTGGCCAAGCAGCTTTGCCTCGTGGATGCGGTGATTCTGGATGAGCTGGGGTATTTGCCGTTTCCGGCATCGGGCGGTGCATTGCTGTTCCACCTCATCAGCCATCTTTACGAGAAGACCTCGTTGATCATCACGACGAATCTATCGTTTGGCGAGTGGGGGCAGGTGTTTGGCGATGCCAAGATGACCACGGCTTTGCTGGATCGCATTACTCATCACTGTGACATCCTGGAAACGGGTAACGACTCTTACCGGTTCAAGCATCGTAAAAGTCGGACTCAAAAAGTCGAAAAAGTGGAAAAAATTGGACGCTGACTAGTGGAAAGTATTGGACGCTGTTTGACACGACCAAGTCCTCGGAGCAACACTTGAAGGCCTTGTCGAACCTTCAAAAGCCATCTTTACCTATTTCCCAGCAGATCGCTCGCTTCCTGCTGGAGAAGTGACCGTGCAGTTACATTCTGGCGATATGAAGGCTCATGTCGATTCGCATTTCGCAAGCGCCGGGAATAAATATCCCCGCCTTAAACAGGTCATTGTCAATCGGTTGATAACGAGCGGACAAGAACAGCTCGAGAAAGAGTTCTCCCTCATTTTTGAACACTTATTACCGGGGAAGCGTTTTAAGGGACTACTGCAAAAAGCAGTAGGGACAATCAGTGTTCAAATAGAAGACACGGAAAGTCACCACATCTTCGACATTGACAGCATGAGCGGAGTCCGATTTAGTGGACGGGCAAGTCATCTAGATTATGCCGCAGATTGTTGTCTGTTGGCATAAAACTGGTTAGCGAAATCAGCGGGTA
>JAYSQR010000012.1:0-37563 GCA_043721435.1 Nitrosospira sp.
CTTGATGATCTTGTCCTGGGTTTGCAGGATTTCCGCGGCCTTGGTGACGGAAACAGCCGGCAGCGTTATCGGCATGTAAAGCAGCGTGCCTTCGTTCAACGTCGGCATGAATTCCGTTCCCAGCTTGAGCGCCGGATAGAGAGTAACCCCCATCACTACGAGCGCCGCCGCGATGACGAGCTTTTTCCACTGCATCACCCAGGCGATCACCGGCCGGTAGCTCCAGATCATGATACGGCTAAGCGGACTGTCCTGTTCACGCGGAATGCGGCCACGAATCAGAAGCAGTATCAGCACCGGGACCAGCGTAATCGAAAGCAACGTAGCGCCGGCCATGGCGAAAGTCTTGGTATAGGCGAGCGGATGGAACATGCGTCCTTCCTGCGCTTCGAGGACGAATACCGGCAGGAACGACACCGTGATGATCAGCAGGCTGAAGAACAACGACGGGCCGATTTCCTTGCACGCTGCGATGACAGCGTCCGTGCGTGACTCGCCGGGAGCGAGACGCTCGAGATGCTTGTGCGCGTTCTCGGTCATGACGATCGCCGCATCGGTCATCTCGGCGATCGCGAGCGCGATGCCACAGAGACTCATGATATTGGAATTGATGCCGAGGAATCGCATTGCGATGAAGGCGATCAGCACGCCAATCGGAAGCATGATGATCGCCACCAGCGCACTGCGCACATGCATGAGGAAAATCATGCACACCAGTGCGATGATGATGCCCTGCTCCATGAATGTTTCGCTCAGTGTCGCGATGGCACGGTGGATTAGTTCGGCGCGATTATAGACCGGCTGAATCGTAACGCCTTCCGGCAAACCGGATGCGATCTCGCCGATTTTTGTTTCGATGTTGTGGATGGCGTCGAGGGCGTTCTGGCCATGCCGCGCCACCACAATGCCCGAAACCACCTCGCCTTCGCCGTCAAGTTCGGCGATGCCGCGGCGTTCGTCGGGAATCAGCTCGACGCGGGCGATGTCGCGCAGCAATACCGGCATGCCGACGTGCGCTTTGACGACGAGATTCTCCAGGTCGTCAATGCCGCGCAGATAGCCCCTGCCGCGCACCACGTATTCGGTTTCCGCCATCTCGATGACGCGTCCGCCGACGTCGCGGTTGCTGGCGGCGATAACCTCGGACACCGTTTTGAGCGGTATGCCGTAGGCCTGGAGGCGTCGCGGATCCACAGTGACCTGGTAGGTCTTCACAAATCCGCCCACGCTGGCCACTTCCGACACGCCATGCGCCGCGATTAACTGATAACGCAAGAACCAGTCCTGGATGGCACGCAATTCGTCGAGTGTGCGATTCTTGGCGGCTACAACATATTGGTAAACCCATCCTACGCCAGTTGCGTCCGGGCCGAGCGAAGGCCTGACATTCCTCGGCAGCCGGTTTGCCGCGAAGCTGAGGTATTCCAGCACCCGCGAGCGCGCCCAGTAGATGTCGGTGCCATCCTCGAAGATGACGTATACAAACGATACGCCAAAATTGGAGATGCCGCGCACTACCTTGGATTTCGGCACACTCAGCATGGCGGTGGTGAGCGGATAAGTGACCTGGTCCTCGACCACCTGCGGCGCCTGCCCGGGATATTCCGTATAGATAATGACTTGGACGTCGGACAGATCCGGAATCGCGTCGATCGGCGTCTTCCACATCGCATACACGCCCCAGGCCACGACGAAAAATGTTCCAAGCAGCACCAGGAAGACGTGCCGCACCGACCATTCAATGATGTTATTGAGCATGTCAGTGTCCTCCGTGATCGCTGGCAGCAGGGCTGGCGCTAACTGGTTGGATGCGCACAATGACGTACTCGCCGGCCGACTCCTCGATTATGTCGAAAGCGATTCTCTGACCGGGTTTCAACGTCCGCAGCAATGTCGGGTCAAGAACCCGGAAATCCATGATCATCGCGGGCCACTGGAGGCTGGCGATCGGGCCATGGGCAAGCGTTACCGTCGCATGAGCAAAATCAATGGCTTCAATGCTGCCCTCGCCGCGATGACCCGCGAGCGCGGGTGCTGCGGCAGACATGCCGGATGCGATTTGCTGGTTACTAGGCGTTGAACCGTAAACGCTGTGGCCGAAGCCGCTCAGTGCCGCCTTGAAATTGCTCTCCGCATCGATCAGAAAATTCGCTTTGACCACGACTGCTTCACCAGCCTTCAGCCCCCCCAACACTTCAGCGTAGCCATCGGCGTGCATGCCGAGTTTTACCGTCCGCGGCTCGAATTGGCCCTCGCCGAGATCAACCAGTACCAGCCGCCGCGTGCCGCTATCGAGCACCGCCGAATCGGGCACAGCGAGCACTTTGTCTTTGCTGTGGAACGAAGCGAACTCCACTCGCGCATACATGGCAGGTTTGAGCAGCCCCTCGGGATTGGGCAGCTTAATGCGCACGATGGCAGTGCGGGTCTCCGGGGTCACCTTGGGATAAATAAATGCTACCTCGCCGTTGAATACCTTGTCCGGATATGCGTCCACCCTGATCGTGGCCGTCTGGCCCTGATGCACCATGCCGAGATCCTGTTCGAACACATCTGCCAGTATCCACACGCTGGATAAGTCGGCGATCTGGTACAACACCTCTCCGGGCATGAAACGCTTTCCCTCAATTGAAGGTTTTTCCAACACCACGCCGTTCGCCTTGGAACGGAAGGTGATGTACTGCCTGACCTTACCTTCCCGCTGCAGACGCTGTAGCTCGATCTCCGATATGTCCCAGTTGCGCAGCCTCTGCAAAGCGCTTTCGACCAGCCGCTGCATTTCGGCCCGGACATCCGGGCCGCCGTCCGCGACCGTCTGCACCCCTCTTGTGGCGATGAGATATTCCTGCTGCGCCGTGATCAGCTCGGGGCTGTACACGTCCATCAGCGCCTCGCCTACTCTTACCGCCTGGCCGGTGGTGTTAACGTAAAGTTGCTGGATCCAACCCTCGAACTTGGGCGTAACTGTATATAGCCTGCGCTCGTCCGCCTGTACCGTCGCCACTGCCCTCACGGTGCGAATAAGTTCACGTAGCGCGGCGGCTTCGGTTCTCACTCCCAGTTTTTGTATTTTTTCAACACTGATCTTTACTACCAAATCGCTGGACGCGGGTTCTTCGCCGTCATAAACCGGGAGGTAGTCCATGCCCATCGAGTCTTTCTTCGGTACCGGCGAAGTGTCAGGGTGTCCCATCGGGTTACGGTAGTAGAGAATCTTGCCCTCGGACGTGACCGCCCCGGGCGAATCAGCCGCAGGAGTTACGGATTTGGCATTACCCCACCAATATCCTGCGGCAAGAGCGGCCGCGACCAGGGCGGCAACAACTATCAATTTGGCGATAGATTTCACATGAGGCTCCATTGATGTGGGCATCGAGTTAGTTGGGTGATTTGCCGGTGAGCAGATCGATTTCCGCCAGCGCCTTGTTGTAGCTGGCCATGGCTGTCACCAGGCTGATTTCGTAGTTGAACACTGTCATCTGGCTGTCGAGCAGCGTCAAGAAATCGACCCGATTGACCCTATAGGCCGCTAGTGCCGATTCAACCGTAAGCCGGGCCTGCGGCAGGATAGTGGTTTGGTACAGCCGTGCCGATTTCAGGTTTTGCTCGGCCATCGCCACCTGTTGGCGTAAATTGGCGGTTATCTCATTGCGCTGCGCCTGGTACAAGCTCAGAGCCTGATCGCGCAACGCCAGTGACTCTGCTTCGCGCGGCGCGAGCTTATTTTCCCGCCATACCGGCAGGTTGATCGCCACAGTCAGGCTGACCATGTCGGTACGCCCGGTGCCGTCCAGCATGTTGTTGCGCTGGCCGTACGACAAGCGTGGGTTAAAGTCTGGGTAATAATTTCTACGTGCCAGATCCACCACTTTTTCGTTGCGTGCCACGAGACTTTGCAGTGCCAGCAATTGCGGGCGCTGTGTCAGGGCGGTTTCGCGCAACGATTCCAGATTCATGGTTTCTTCCCGCAATTGCGGCGGTTCCGGCACTAGCGCTGCAACATCTGCGCTGCGGCCAAGCGCGCGAATGAGCTCGGCCTCGATCGTCGGCCGCTCGCGCGCGAGCCTGAGCAATTCGTCCACCATTCTGGATACCTGCGTCTGCGCCTTCAGTACGTCGGCCTGGCTTCCTTGTCCTACCTCGTAGCGTCCCTCGGCAATCCGCAGAAACCGCTCGAGGATCAGCTTGTTTTTCTCGACCAGCTTGGTCATTTCGAGCGTAAGGCCCAGATCGAAATAGGCGGTTTTGATGCCGCGCGCGATGCGGTTCACGGTTTCCTGGTAACCGTAACCAACGGCTTCTGCATCCTTGGCGGCGACATCCCGGCGCAGACCACGTTTGCCCGGGTATGGCAGGTTCTGGGACAGACCAATCATTTTCATCGTCATGTCCTCGCGGTTGAAGGGCGACGATGCCAAGGGCGCGTTGATCACCCCCGCTTCGAGTAACGGATCATCGAGCGCTCCCGCAGGCAATATTCTGTGGCGGGCGGCTTCACGTTCCTGTAGAGCGGCCTGAATTTCGGGATTGTTCTCCAGAGCTTCCGCAATCAGGGCAGTCAGGGGAGAGGAGCCCTTAACATTTGCTGTTGCAGAGGCTTCCGGGGGTACTGCCTGGGTACTCGCTACCGTGCGTGCGCTACCTGAAACTTCCGCCTGTGCAGTTGCCGGAACCATGACACCGGCAAGCAATGCCGCGATGATTCTGCTTCTGATCATTGCGGACATTTTGCTGGAGCCTGTTGATTTGGCGTTTCTGGATATCATCGTGTTTCTGCAGGAATTCATCTCGAGTAAGCTCCCCCGGGCATGTGCATCGTCCCAAGACTCGATGGCAGCTTTGCGTGTTTCCTTCGGCGGCGTGTCAGGTTTCTGACTGTCAGCCAGTTGCAATGCAAAAGAGAGTGGGATAGTCATCCTGACCTCCTTAAATAAATCATGTAACGGCAGAAACATTGGTTCAGCAGTATGCCGAATAACAGGTTACGATCTACGACCCGACCCGCTTTACGCAAAGGCGTTTCCTTAAAGCGCGGAATTAAATACGAATCAGGTGAGTGTTTGCCGATGCTACAGGCGGATTTCTAGTGTCTGGAGATTAGGCGAGAGGCGGGCGTTGCAGTTGTTCAAGAACAAACGAGGTGAAATGGGAGTTAAATGATATGGCGTAGGAAGAGCCACCAGTGGGAATTGCTGTGGAGGATGCGGATAAAATCGTGGCGCTGCATGTATTGCAAGGGGTACCGTCGCACGGCAGGTTGGACGTCACATTATCTATAGTGCTGTCCATTGATTGCATTGATTGCTTGTGGCAGACGTCATGCTGGTGATCACCGGCAATGGTGGTGACTGGAGGAGCATCAAGATTGACGCCGAAATCTTTCACCTGCACACACAGCGGCATGACGGCAGCGATCACCCCCTGTAGCGGCAGCCACAGCATGATTAAAACCAGTATAAGTTTGCGTCCCGACAGCATCATTGTTTTAGTATAAACAGTTTTTTCAGTTTGGTGCAAGCCATCGGTACGATTGGTTTTTCCATTATTTGATTCCATCCCTTGCACAACATTCACCACCCGGCAGTATGCGGCTGCCCGCAGATATGGCTTTATAGAGATGCTCATTTGTGTTCATTTGCACCGCGTATGCATACGTTACAGAGTCGCCGTTACGCTGGATGCCTGGCACCCGGTTCTTCCAGCTTGGCGAGCATATCCTTGAATTCAAGCCACTCGCTATGAAATTAACCTTGCAAATCACCGGCGGCAAAAAAGCAGAGCACGGAGTGAGCGGTATTTTTTATCGTCCAAGCGCACTTGCCTTGTTAACGAAACCATCGACCAAACGGTCACAAGGACAAGCCATTCATAAAATCAATCAATTATCCGGACTGACCGGAAAGGAAAATTTATAAAGCATGAGCTACTTGGCTTCTCTGGCCATTTTCCGATGAGCGGCGGCCATATTCATGTTTGTCTCCACGGCTTGCTCATACAAGTGTATCAAGCCGCGACAATGCGTCTCCATATCTAGGCCTTGTCTACCGTAATACTGCCTTTCTCCCTCATATTGTTCGAACATTTTTTTGTGCTCTTGCAATTTTGCCTGCATTCTTTTGGCCTCGTCTTCATAGTGCTTGGCTAACGCCTCGTGATCGGCGCTGGTTTTAGCGCTCCGGACAGCCTGGCTCATGTCCATCGGGTGGGGAAGTTGTGCGCAGGAAGCCAGTAAACCGAGAATGGCCAGGACTGCGACGAATGTTTTTGTCTGCATGATGAGTCTCCTTATTTAGAAGTAAACGTCGGGTGAACGTCAAGTGAGCAAAAGAAAGCAGCGATTTGTGCTGGTAATTCACATTCACGGCCCCAGCCGGAGCGGTGGCATGGCCTGGAACAGGGTTTATCATAGATCAAACCGGCAAAAAGTCCATTAATTTGTCATTGAAAAAGCCAATGAGCGGACAGAAGGCAGACCACGCGCAGCACCTAGGCAAGACCAGACCGTGGGAATTGTCTAGTAAATCAGGGGCGATTCAGAAACCGCGACAAACTCGCCAACATCCTTGGCAGCGGTTGCCGCAGCAGAAAGGGTCTGAATCTGATTCCAGTCGAGAAATGCGGCTGCGGATATTCCAGGACATGCATAGGCGGCGACGGCCAGCTGCGAGAACAGCAGCGTACCAGTCAACAAACGACAAACCAATTGCTTGAAGGATCGGGGTATGATCATGTTTCCACCAATGCACGTTTGCTAAAACTGTAGTCGAATCAGGCGCGAACGTCAAGGCGGCATGAACTTGGAATAAGCCGCCCTGCTGCAATAAGGTTTTAGTTTTGCCTGCGCTGGTTTATCATGCGCGGTTATACGTTGAAGGAATGTCTCCATGGCAGGACTGAGCAAAGACACTCCCAAAGCCACTGAAATAAAACTGCACCGGCAATCCAGGTTATTGCAAATCTCTTTTGCGGATGGCAAAACCTTTCAGATTCCCTGTGAATTTCTGCGGGTCTATTCGCCTTCGGCGGAAGTGCGCGGACACAGTCCCGGACAGGAAGTGCTGCAAACCGGCAAGAAAGACGTGACTATCGATCACATCGAGCCGGTGGGCAATTATGCGATTCAACTGAATTTTTCCGACGGCCACAACACCGGCCTGTATTCGTGGGATCTGCTCTACGACTACGGACTGCATCAGGATAAAATGTGGCAACACTACCTGCAACGGATGGAACAGGCTGGCGCGAGCCGTGAAGCCTACATGGCAAACTGAACATTTATGACCAAGACTACTCATTTCGGCTTCAATACCGTTCCTGAAGCAGAAAAAGCCCGCAAGGTGGCGGGCGTGTTCGATTCAGTAGCAGAGCGCTACAACCTGATGAACGATCTCATGTCAGCGGGCATGCACCGCTGGTGGAAGCGGTTTGCCGTGGAAGCCAGCGGAGTCAGAGCGGGTGGCCGGGTGCTCGACATTGCCGGTGGCACCGCTGATTTGAGCGCGCTGTTCATCGAGCAGATCGGCGAGAGTGGCGAGGTCTGGCTCACCGACATCAACAATTCCATGCTCACGATCGGCCGCGACCGGCTGCTGGATGAAGGCAGGGCCGCATCGGTGGCGCAATGTGATGCGGAAAAACTGCCTTTCCCCGCTGATTATTTCGATTGCGTTAGCGTGGCTTTCGGTCTCAGAAACATGACCCACAAGGATGCGGCGCTGAAGGAAATGCTGCGGGTGCTGCGCCCCGGTGGCTGCGTCCTTGTGCTGGAATTTTCCAAGGTATGGAAACCGCTACAACCCGTTTATGACACCTACTCATTCAAGGTGCTGCCGGCGATGGGCAAGCTCATTGCCAAGGACGAGAACAGCTACCGCTATCTGGCCGAATCCATCCGCGTGCATCCGTCCCAGGAAGAATTAAAACAGCTGATGCAGCAAGCCGGTTTCGAGCGGGTGGAATATTTCAATCTGGCTGCCGGCGTGGTTGCACTACACCGCGGTTACAAATTTTAAGTTATCTCGGAGGCGATTCCATGAAGCAGTCGCCACCTGCCCGCTGGCGCCCGTGAGTATGGTCAGCGCCATCACGCGGTAAACCACACTGCGCGGAGCCTTCACATTGACGGCAGGATCAAGCAGCCCCGGAGCAACCGCAACACGCTGCAGTGTTTCGCCGGCCAGCAGGATCGGCCACATGCATGCCAGCCGCTGGCGGATTTCAGAAGACGGAATCGCCATGGTGTAACTCCATCCCTGATCAAGATGTTCCAGCGCCAGTGCAATGAGCCGATGCAATACCGGTCTGAATTTTGCCAGACTGTCCGCATGCAGCAGATCGGCAGGCTGCAGCCCGGCTTCCCGCAGCAGTGATTGCGGCACATAGCAGCGGCCGTGATGAAGGTCGCGTGCGATATCCTTGACGATGTTGGTCAGCTGCAAACCCTTGCCGAAACGCACACCGATGGCCGACATCCGCGCAATATCCCACTGTGCCATCGCCGGCCGGTGCGCACATACCATCCGGGTCCAGAATTCTCCAACGCAACCCGCGACATAGTAAGTGTACTGATCCAGCTCCTCCAGCGTGGCCAATGCCGTGAGATCTGCGGCCGATTCGCCGGGAAAGCGGGTCAGGTCCATTTCCATCCCCCTGGGCAGCACTTCCATCAACCACTGGATGCGTTCCCGATCGCCGGGAGAATACTGCTCGTACAATTTCAGGCAATCCCCCAGCCGCTGCAGCAGCACGTGCTCGGCAGAATCCTTCTGGTGAGGAAGAAGCGCGGCCTGAATGTCCCGGATGGCATCCCATTGAATCTCGCCGCCCTTGAACTGCGCCCGGAACTGGTTCAGATACTCCAGCCGCCGGGAACGGCTGATCAGATCGGTATCGGCGATGGTGTCGGCCGCGCGCGCAAACAGATATGACAATCCCATCTGGTCGCGCACGCCTGCCGGCAGCACGTTGAGCGTGAGATAAAATGAACGGGAGACCTGCTTGAGGATGCCGTGAAGAAGTTCGTGTGTGGCAGGATCAGTATTCAAGAATGAGAAATTCCACAGCCGCTTTTCAATCGGGACGGGCGAACATTACATCCTGCCGCTCTTGCTGGTCAAGAATTGTCGGATCGCTGGGCCTGCTGCCGTCTGGTAGAATATGTCTCCCATAAATCGCCACAAGCCGCGCCGATCGCGCCCGTACCCTCCACGCATAATAATCATGGAAATAGAATTCACACTGGATGGTCAGACGGTACGCTGCCCGGAAGGGTTCACTGTTACTGGCGCCCTGTTCCATCTCGGCCGGCGGAATGTACGAGTGACAGCGCGCACTGCTGCCCCGCGCTCGCTGTTCTGCGGCATCGGCGTTTGCTGCGATTGCCTGATGCAGATTGACGACCGCGCAAGTGTCCGCGCCTGCATGACGCTGGTGCAGCCTGGCATGCGCGTCGTTTCCGGGCAAGGAGCTGCGGCAGTTGTCGCAAACCAGGCATGAGTCACCCTGCCATTGTGATCATCGGCGGTGGCCCCGCCGGCATGAGTGCCGCTGTTGCCGCTGCAACGCAAGGCCTCAGCTGCACGATCGTCGATGAGGGTTTCGCTCTGGGCGGCCAGATCTACCGCAAGCCGACCAACCCGGAACGCGCTCCGGCACCGCATCCGCGCGGGGAGCATCTGCGCGCCGAGGTGGCGAAGCTCGCACAGCATATCCAAGTACGCAGCGGTGACAACGTCTGGGGCATCTTCGATGAGCTGCGCGTTGCTGTCACCTCCCCTGACGAACACACCGAACTGCTCCAGCCACAGGCACTCATCCTCGCCCCCGGCGCACACGAACTGGTTCCACCTTTCCCAGGCTGGACATTACCCGGCGTAATGACACCGGGAGCAGCGCAGACACTCGTAAAGACCATGGGGGTCGCTCCCGGCAAGCGGGTGCTGCTCGCCGGCACCGGCCCGTTCCTGCTCGCGGTAGCGTGTCAACTGGTCGATGCGGGGGTGCACGTGGTCGCGGTACTGGAAGCATCATCGCGTCCAGCCTGGCTCAGCCTGCCGCTGCATGGATTCCGCACCCTGGAAATCCTCGCCGAAGGACTCGCTTATCTCAGCAAGCTTGACCGCGCCCACGTCCCGGTGCGCTATGGCCGTATCGTCGTCGCTGCCCAAGGCGGGACTGAACTCAATGCGGTCGAGCACGCCCCCGTCGATGCGGAATGGTTTCCCGACAACAGCCGCATCGAAACCGAACAAGTGGATACGCTGCTGGTGGGCTACGGTTTTGTGCCGCGCGTCCAGTTGGCACAAATGACCGGATGCAGTCTCGAATTGCGTCCTGACGTCGGCGGCTGGATTCCGGTACGCGACCGCAATCTCGCGACCAGCGTTGCCGGTATTTTCGCTGCGGGCGACGGTGCCGGTGTTGCCGGCTCCCTGGTCGCAGCGCTCGAAGGACAGCTTGCGGGAATGACTGCTGCCCGCTTTCTCGGCGCAATCGACGAGGCAACGTTTACTGCCGCACGCGACTCGATCGAGCAAGAACTCGCCCGTCTGAAGCCTCTGCGTCACGCACTGAATAAAATCTCGGCGCTGCAGCCGGGCCTCATGTCGCTGGTGCGCGACGACACCCTGGTTTGCCGCTGCGAAGAAGTAACCTGGCGCGAGGCACGCGAGGCCGTATGCGCCGGGTCAACCACCTACCGCAGTCTCAAGATGACTTCACGCGCCGGCATGGGCGCCTGCCAGGGACGTTTCTGCTGGCCATTTCTGTCACGCCTGATCGCGGCCGAAGCAAAATGTTCGCTGGCGAATATCGGCCCGCCAAGCGCACGCCCGCCACTGGGGCCGATCACACTTGGGGCGCTTGCCCCGGAACCACGGGAGAAGTAACGGCGATGACCAACACTACGGATGTGGTTGTCATTGGCGGCGGTGTGATCGGTTCGAGCGTTGCCTTTGCGCTGGCCCGGCGCGGCGCCTCGGTCACACTGCTCGATGCCTCAACTCCCGGTCGCGCGACCTCCGCCTCAGCTGGCGGACTCTGGTCGCTGGGCGAATCGCTGGGCCTCGGCTGCGGCGTGATCCTGCATACTACGCAAAAGGGTGCAGGCGACGGACCGGCACCGTTGCCACGCACGTTCATGGATTTTCTGTGGGCAAGCAATCTGCGCTTCCCGTCGCTCGCGGCCGAACTGCGGACACTTTGCGGAATCGATATCGAAGCCGAATCAGCAACCGGGCTGTTGTATCTGGTCTATGACGAGGAACAAGAGCGCCATGCCAGCCACATCATCGAATGGGCGGGCAGCGATCATGGATCGGTAGAGAAATGGACGCCGCAACACATCCGCGACAGAGATCCGTTGATCACTCACGACCTGCGCAGTGCAATTCATTTCCCCGGCGATAATCAGGTGAATCCGATGCTGCTGACTGAAGCCCTCAAGCGCGGAGCCTGCGCCAAGGGCGCACGTTTCATTGCCGAGGCGCGCGTGCGCGCATTGCGCTGCAGCAACGGACGCGTTGTCGCGGTTGAATCGAACAAGGGTAGCATTGCCTGCGGCGCAGTGGTCAATGCGGCTGGTGCCTGGGGCGCCCAGATTGCCCGGCTCGCCGGTATCGAAATCCCGATCCAGCCAGTGCGCGGACAAATTATCTGCACTGAGGCGCTGCGGCCGGGGACGCTGCGCTCGAACCTGAGCACGCGTGACTGCTATATCCTGCAGAAAGCACACGGCGAGGTCATCATCGGCAGCACCACGGAATACTGTGATTTCAACACCGGAGTCCGCTACGAGGACATGTGCAGTCTGGCAGCGGGTGCGATCCGTGCCATACCCGCTTTGCGCAATGTGACACTCAAGCGCGCGTGGGCGGGTCTGCGTCCCGGCACGCCCGATGAACTGCCTATCCTCGGACCTGCTGCGGAACTGGAAAATTTCTTCCACGCCACCGGCGGCTTCCGCACCGGGATTGTGGCAGCGCCGCTCACCGGCGAAGTAGTGGCAGCGAGTGTGCTGGAACAGACGCCGAAATTCCCGATTGAACCATTCCTGGCAAGCCGGTTCCAAAGAATTTACGTTTGACTGGAACGCCAGCGCCGAGGATACTTCAGGCCATATGGTTGATTTTTTGCCTTTCTTTTTGCTAGAGGACGAGAGGCACGGATTCATGCAAAGGAGAATTGAAGTGACTGGCTTACAGAAACATTTGCGTGCTCTGGGTGTGCTGCTGGCTTTATGCTGTATTCCAGCAAGCGCGTGGGCTCACTCAGGAGGAGATCACCCTCTCATCAACGCGGCCGGGCGGGGCGATCTCTCCCAGGTCAGGGCGCTGCTCGCAGCTAGGGTCGATGTGAACGACGATGCAGGCCGTGGCATCACCGCGCTGCTGGTGGCGTCGCAAAATGGTCACCGCGAGATAGTGCAAGCGCTGCTTGCAGCCAAGGCCAATGTAAACATCAAGACCCGCAATGGCGACACACCGCTGATTGCGGCGACGCAGAATGGTCACGAAGAGGTGGTGCAACTGCTCAAGCAGGCGGGCGCCAGGTAACACGCGGTGGGAGCGCCCTGTTTCTTGGGCGCCGCTGAATAAGATAGGCTGAATTCACTGCAGGCGTAATTTAGCCGCTGCTTCTGGTAAAATGGTGCCATGGCGCGTCGGCCCAGCCCGATGAACTTCTTTTTTTATATTCAACAGCGCTTTATGAGGAGTACATGCTTTGCATGAAATTCTGCAATACCTGAAACAACACGGCGAACGGCTCGACTCGGAGATCGCTAATGACACAGGCATCCCGCTTGCGAAAGTGCGCCTTGATGTATCAAGCCTGACCGCCAGCGGTGAGCTGATTATGTGTCACTCGATCCGGTTTGAGAAAGGCAAGAAAAGCGAGGGTATGCTCTATCGGGTGGCGGGATATATTCCACCACTATCCCCCGGCAGAAAACCGAAAGCGTAGCGACAAGCCGGTAACAGGCTGTTCGCTCATGCCAGTTGCAACATGGGCGATGCCGAAACACCCGTAGTGACAATCTCCGCACTACGGGCACCTCTACTTGACCAATGAATTACTTGGTCTTGCTGTTTGCCAGTACGTATTCCGCCAGACGATCCGCCGGCTCGCCCGTAATATTAGGGAAGGCAGCCATGGACATGCTGCCGGTCTGCACTTTCTTGATGATGGCGGCTTTATTTGCCATCGCAGCGCTCACCAGCATCACGCTACCATCGGTATTGGGCTTGTGGCATTTGGTGCAGTTCAGGTTGAATATTTCCTCACCACTGGCAGTTGCCGCCGGCGTGAAATTATCAGTCTTGGTGCAACCAACCAAGCCTACCACTGCAATAGCTGCCAATAATAAAGTTACTTGTTTCATTTTTACGCTCCAGTTCATTTCTCAAGAATATGACTTCGAAAGTTACTCTGTAACCCACCGAGGGCGAACATTACATCCTGCCGATCCTGGTGGTCAAGAGTATTGTTATCATCAAATCGGCATTTCCGGATGGGAGCCCGGAAAGTCCGGTTATCTGGACGTTGACGATGCTTTGATGGATTTTATCCAGGGTAGCATCATGTCGGTCACGCAACACCGTACAAACTACGGTATTGGCTTCTCTGGCTGTTTTTCTGGACTGACCACCAGCACGTCGCATGCAGTTTCGTAGAGAACATGCTTGGTAACAGAACCAAACAGCGCCTCGTCCAGTTCCGTTTCTCCGCGTTTACCGATGACGATCAGGTCAGTGTTGAGGAATCGTGCTTTGTCCCGAATCACGGCGGGCGGGTAGCCCTGTTCGATGCTGGAAGTCACGCGAGCATCGCCAGGCGCACAATCGGCGATAAGTTCCTCCATGGCCTGATGGGCATCACCAAGCACCCTGGTACGGCAGCGCTCAACCGTTTCCTCACTTAAATCGGCCTGCCACCACATTTTATCCCCAAACGGCATTTCGGCTACGTGCAGCACCTGAATCGGCGCTTGCGGCGCAACTTTCAATGCCATATGTAGCGCCAGTCTGGAGGGTGCTGAAAAATCCACCGGCACCAGCACATGCCGATATTGATCCATCGGTTCCTGTTTCACGATCAGCAGCGGACATTGCCCCTTATGCAGTGTTTTGAACACGGTTGTGCCGAGAAAAAACTCCTGAACAAAGTTTTCACCCTGATCGCCGAGCACGATCAGGTCGGCGTGATGAAATTCTGCATAGCGATTGATTTCAACGTGGGCCCTGCCAATCGCAACGTGATGCCTGACGGCCATGCCACTCTTGGCCAGCGCTTCCGCCAATCTTTGCAACGTTGCATTAATCCGGTTGTATAGCATCTGCTCTGTTTCCAGAGGGGTATCGACCACCAAGTGCCTGAAGACTTCGAGCGGAAGAATTGGCAGCACATGCAATAAATGCAATTCCGCGCCATGCTCCACCGCCAGGCGTACGGCACGTTGCACCGCTCGATTGGCACGTGACGAAAAATCCGTGGTGGCTAGAATGCGTTGGATTTTTTCCATAATATATGTTTCCTCATAACAAGACGCTATTTAGAAAACCAAGTTTTTCCAAGGTATGTTGCATCAAGCTGGTCTATTTTCTCAACACTGTGACTTCACCAAGGATAGTAGCATTGAGCGGTCCTGCTCATTGCATGAGGAAGTTCCTTCAGAGGCAAAGGTCAGGTGATCTCAATCCCACGTATAGCTGGATAATTTCCTCTGCGAAACGCTGTTCTATAGCTGAACGTTTCAGTTTCATGGTGGGTGTAATAAGGCCATTTTCGACGCTCCACGGTTCCAGCGTCAGATACACGGCGCGCACCCGTGCATACCTGGGAAAGCCGCGCAGGGCAGTCTTGATCCTGGCTAAGGCGGCAGTCTGCGCGGCCGGGTGCGTCAGGGATTCGGCTGCGGCTACCTCAAGACCAATGCTGCTTGCGAGTTTCTCCCATTCACACCGGTTCAGCACTAGGAGCGTGGCCAAGCAAGGTCTGCCTTCACCCACCACCATCGCCTGGTCGAACAGCGGTTCCTGGACGATAGCCATCTCCAGATCGGCGGGTGGGACTTTTTCCCCGCTGGACGTCACCAGAATTTCCTTGAGGCGGCCGCAGATGAACACATGGCCGTCCGTGATGCGCGCCTGATCGCCGGTGTGCAGCCAGCCGTCGGGGTCAATCGCCGCACGGGTGGCTTCCGGCCTGTTCCAGTAACCGAGCATGGTGCCGGGGCTGCGCGCCAGCAGTTCGTCAGCGTCGCCGATGCGGATTTCCACCCCCGGCAACGCCGTACCGACCGAATCCGGAATGTTGTCCTCCAGGTGGTTGGCGGTCAGCACCGGGGCAGCTTCAGTCAGTCCGTAGCCTTGCACCAGCGGCAACCCCAAGCCAATGAAACAGCGAGAAATCTCGCCGTAGAGCGGACTCCCGCCGCTCACCGCGAGCCGCAGCCGACCACCGAGACGCGCCAGAACCCTGTCCGCCACCAGGCGGCGCAGTACCGGCCAAGCCAGGCGCTGCCACCAAGAAGGCTGTGAATACCGGCCCTGCATGGCGGCAAAGCGCTGCCAGCCAATAGCTACCGTCCAGTCGAACAGCAGCCTGGCGAGCGGGCTTTTTTCCTGTAACTGCTGGCGCACTCTGGTTTGGACGCTTTCAAAAATCTGCGGTACTGCGATCAGCACGCTGGGGCGGACGATGGTCAAATCCTCTGCCAAGTCCTTGAGCGAACGCGCATAGGCCACGCTGCTGCCCGCCATGATTGGCACATAGTAGCCGACAGTGCGCTCGAAGGCGTGCGAAAGCGGCAGAAAGGAAAGATAAACATCTTCGCGGTAGCCGGGTATTGCCTTAAGTACTGCCTCCGCATTCCACAGGATATTGTGGTGGCTGAGCATCACCCCTTTGGGCCGTCCGGTAGTACCGGAAGTGTAGACCAGGGTAGCTAGCGCCCCGGGGTCAACACAATGGTTTTCGTCAGCACTGGCCTGGTTCACGCTGGGTCCGGCGGACTGATCGGCCCGTGCCAGCCAATCTTCCACGCCTTCCAGCACTACCACCTTATCCGCATCCCCCACAGGGCGGCGCAAGCACAGTACCTTGCTCAGTCCGGTCAGGCTGGCACACAGCGGGGACAAGGTTTCCCAACGCCCCCGTGTTCCCACCAGCAGCAAGCGGGCACCTGAGTCCGCCAGGATATATGCGATGTTGCCGGGGGTGTCGGAGGGGTAAAGGGGCACCACGACCAGCCCTAAGGACAGCGCGGCCTGATCGAAGCATACCCATTCCACGGAATTGTGCAGCAGGATCGCCACTCGATCGCCTGGTGCGAAGTTCTCACGTGCCAAGGCAAGCTTCCAGCGCACCGCCAGCATACCCATTTCCTGCCATGTATAACTCCGCCAGACTCCACTAGCGGTATCGAACTGTCTGTAGGCTGGAGAGTCTGGAGTCCGGATGATGCGCATAGCAAACAGTCCAGGCAGCGTGCCCGCCGCTTTGCACTGAATGATGTCCGGTTGCAAGCTGCTTTCAGGCCGCATGATCAGACCACTTTCAAGTCGTCCTCGCTGACCACCAGTACGTCACAACTGGCATCCAGAATCACTTGTTTAGTTACACTGCCGAGCAGCATATCTTCCCACCCGGACTGTCCGTGTTTACCCATGACAATCAAATCGGGTTCAAGCACTTCCGCTTTTCCCCGGATTACAGCAGACGCAGGGCCGAATTCTACAATGCAGAACAATGGGCTGGCAGTGGCCCCCAAAGTAGAGATGAATTGCTGCATTGCCTGATCTGCCTGTGCCTGCACCTCGGCGCGACAGGCCTGAATCGTTTCATCGCTCGCGCCGGAAAAGCGCAGCTTGGCCTCGTACGGCACCTCGAACGCGTGCAGCACAGTGATATGCGCGCGCGGGGCGATGCGCAGGGCAAGCTCCATCGCCCGCCGGGAAGGTTCAGAGAAATCGACCGGCACCAGTATCCGTTGGTACGGCGCCTGCGGTTCACGCTTGACTATCAGAACCGGACGAGACAGTTTTCGCAGCACTTTCTCGGCAGCAGAACCAAGAAATAATTCGCGCACAAAACTGCCACCGTGAGCCCCCAGCACCACCAGACCGGCATCGATGGCCTCGGCATGACGCACGATCTCGCTGTGGGCGCGGCCAACTTCGATGACAGGCGTAACCGGAATGTGGTGCTTTTCGGCAAGCTCGTGCGCCAGTTTAGCGATCTGCTCCTTGGCCGAATCAATCAGCCGCCGCTCGGTCTGCTCGGGGGGCTGGGTAAGCAGGTGTAGCGATTCCAGTGCCAGGCTGCCGATGACATGCACCAGATCCAGTTCCGCGCCGCCCATTTCACGCGCCAGCATGGCAGCCCGAGTTTCGGCCCGGCTCGCATACCAGGACAGGTCGGTGCCTACTGCTATCCGCTTCATTGTGAGCATGATCGATCTCCTGTTGTAGTTCTTTTACAATCGCCCGGAGCAATATTGGGATTAGCAGCAAACAACAACGCGCTAAATGCAGCAATCTGCATCTGCACCATAATATCAAAGATATTCGTGCCGAACAGATTCGGCATCATCGAAGCATAGGTAAACAATACCCGGACTTCAATGAGCACCCAATCGCGCTCAGAACGTACCAGCAATTATCTTGTTCCCGCAAGAATATGCACAGGAACCCGCTTACCAGCAGCACAACTCCGCTCCGCATGTGATGAAGGAAATCTGGAGTGAAACATGGGCTATGCTGGTAATATTGCGCGGTGCACCAAGTGTGATGCCCGCCTCATACGCTTGCACGTGGTGAACGGCAGGGTTCTGGAACAACTGTGGCGAATAGTGCTAACCTGAAACAGTGAATTATGCCAAACCGCCGAGAAGCCGCTTATGCATCATGGCAGTTCCGAGATCATCGATTTACTCCCCGGTAGCGTCACCAACCATGCTGTTGCCCGAAGTCGGCCGTAACAGGCTGGGAATGCAACCGCAACAGCAGGGGGCCGCCTGACATGATACTTTGGCTGCAACTTCAGCTTTGCCTTGTTGTTGTTGTCGTTGGCTACGGTGGCTATTTCCTTTCCCGCTACGGCGATATCATTGGCGAAAAAACCGGATTGTCCATGTCCTTGATCGGCTTGATGTTGCTGGCTACTGTTACTTCTTTGCCAGAACTGGTGACCGGAATTACCGCCATTACAGCCGCTGACGCACCGGAAATCGCGGTAACACTTTCAACGCTGCGCATCGGCGCGATAGACATGACGATCGCCAACCTGCTGGGCAGCAATTTGCTCTACATTGCTATCCCGGCAGTAGATGATCTGTTTTACACCAAGGGTCCGATGCTCGCTCATGTTAACTCCAACCACGCCTTCACCGTATTCACCGCCGTCACGATGAATGCCCTGGTGATCGTCGGTCTTGTTTTCCGTCCACAAGGGCGCGCCGTGTTGGGGCTCACCTGGGTCAGCCTGGACCTGTTCCTGCTGTATATCCTCAATACCTGGATTCTGTTTGAGCATGAATATTAACCAACATTCCTGGCATACGCTGTCAGCGGATGAAGTCGTGCGCCAACTGGAAGTCAACACCCAAGCCGGTCTAAGCGCCGCTGAAGCAGCCCGGCGACTAGCGCACTTTGGTCCGAATGCACTGCACGAAAAACGCAGCCGCCCGCCATGGCGCATGTTTCTTGACCAGTTCACCGATTTTATGATCCTGGTGCTGATTGCGGCGGCGATTATTTCCGGCATGGTCGGCGATCTGGAAGATACCGTCGCCATCGTCGTCATAGTGATATTGAACGCCGTCATTGGCTACGTGCAGGAGTACCGTGCGGAACGCGCGATGGCTGCGCTCAAACGCATGGCCGAAGCCGGCGCCAGCGTATTGCGCGACGGTCGGGTGGAAAGCATCAGTGCGGCGGAGTTGGTGCCCGGAGACATCGTGCTGCTGGAAGCAGGCAATCTGGTGCCGGCCGACCTGCGCATCGTCGAAACAGCGCGAATCAAAATAGATGAATCGGCGCTTACCGGCGAGTCGGTTGCGGTAGATAAGCAGACGACCGCCGTGGAAGCAGCCGATCTACCCCTGGGCGACCGCCATTGCATGGCATATAAAGGCACTACCATCGTCCACGGGCGCGGGCGCGGCCTGGTGGTGGCAACTGGCATGCAAAGCGAACTTGGCAAGATCGCTGCACTGCTCAGCGGGGCCGGAGGAACCAGAACACCGCTGCAAAACCGTCTGGCCCGCTTCGGCAAACGGCTGGCGCTGGCGGTACTGGCGATTTGCGTAGTGGTGTTCGTGCTCGGCATCATCCGCGGCGAGCCGCTGCTGCTCATGTTCATGACCGCCATAAGTCTGGCGGTTGCTGCCATTCCCGAAGCCCTGCCCGCAGTGGTGACCATTTCGCTCGCGCTCGGCGCGCGCAAAATGGTCAGGCAACATGCCTTGATCCGCCGTCTGCCTGCAGTGGAAACGCTGGGTTCGGTGACTTTTATCTGCTCCGACAAAACCGGCACGCTCACCCAGAACAAGATGCAGGCGACTGCCATCTACGCCGACGGCCATCTGGAAATTAATCTGCAACCATCTCAACCTGCCGAGCCCTGGCCTACCCTGTTCCGTGCGCTGGCCTTGAGCAACGATGCTCACCTGGATCGTCACGGCAAAGCGCATGGCGAACCGACCGAGGCGGCCTTGTTGCACGCCGCGCAAGTAGCAGGGTTTGACAAGGCGGTACTGGAACAGGAAATGCCGCGGCTCAAGGAGCTGCCTTTTGATTCCGAACGTAAGCGCATGACCACTTTCCATCGCACAGGCGAGACGGTGCTGGCTTTCACCAAAGGCTCACCGGAAGCGGTCGTGCCGCAATGCCAGCGCATGCTCAGCGCAAACGGCGAGCAAACCATCGACCGGGCGGCATTGCTGCGCACAGCCGAAACCATGGCGGCTGACGGCCTGCGCGTACTGGCGCTGGCCTGCCGCAGTTGGCCGGCGCTGCCCGTAAGTTTCCATCCGGCAGAATTGGAAAGCGAACTGGTTTTTCTCGGCTTCGTCGGCTTGATCGACCCGCCGCGCAGCGAAGTGAAGGAGGCGATCGCGTTGTGCAAATCGGCCGGCATCACACCGGTAATGATCACCGGCGACCACCCTGCCACGGCGCGTGCGATTGCGCGCGAACTCGGCATACTGGTCGATGGCGGCGGGGGCGTGATGACTGGCGCCGAATTGGCACAACTCAATCAAGCGGCATTCGAAACGGAAGTGGAGCAGATCCGGGTTTACGCCCGCGTTGATCCGGCACAGAAAATAAGAATCGTCAAAGCACTACAAGACAAAGGTGAAATCGTCGCCATGACCGGCGATGGCGTGAATGATGCCCCCGCGCTCAAGGCAGCAAACATCGGCATCGCGATGGGCAAAGGCGGCACCGATGTGGCGCGTGAAGCCGCCCACATGGTGCTGCTGGATGACAACTTCGCCACCATCGTCCACGCCATACGCCAGGGTCGCCGCCTCTACGACAACATTCGTAAATTCATCCGCTACGCGGTGACCACCAACTCCGCTGAAATCCTGATCATTTTATTGGCGCCTTTCCTGGGACTGCCCATTCCGCTGCTGCCGATCCATATCCTCTGGATCAATCTGGTCACCGATGGCTTGCCCGCGCTGGCGCTCACTGCCGAACTGGAGGAACGCGGCGTAATGCGCCGTCCGCCGCGCCCACCGCAGGAAAGTATTTTCGCGCATGGCATGTGGCAACACATGATCTGGGTGGGACTGCTGATGACCGCACTCACTTTGCTGATCCAATCCTGGGCCTATCACTCCGGTTCGGCGCACTGGCAGACCATGGTGTTCACCGTGCTGACATTGGCTCAGCTTGCCAATGTGCTGGCAATCCGCTCGGAAAAGGAGTCGCTGTTTTCCATCGGGCTGTTTTCCAATCGGCCAATGACGCTGGCCATCGTCACCACTTTTCTGCTGCAAATGGCGACGATCTACCTTCCCGCACTCAATCCGATTTTCAAAACCGAGCCGCTTGATATGACTGAACTTGCCCTGTGTGTCGGCGCAGCAAGTGTCGTGCTGATCGCCGTTGAAATCGAGAAATGGTTGGTGCGGCGGGGATGGCTCTACCAAGGGAAACTCTGAACAAATCAATCCGTAGAGCGCATTGCCATTCCCTGGAATAGAACAACACCTATTCCGGGTCGTTGCGCCTTATCCTGCACCCGCGCAAACCACCCGTTCCATCCCCTTTAGCGGCTGAATCCAGATGCAATTTACGAGTCATCCAGATGAATCGATAGTGCTATACTCACCGCTTTGACCGTACCACTGGAGATCTTCATGAACAAAATACTGACCTTGCTGACTCTGGCCGTTCTCAGCTTCGGACTGGTCGCCTTTGATGTAGAAGCAAAACGTTTTGGTGGTGGCAAGAGTATCGGCCAGCAACGTCAATCTATCAGCCCGCAAGCTGCTCCCAAGCCGGCACAGGCGCCAGCAACCGCTGCGGCAGCAGGTGGCAGCAAATGGGCGGGGCCACTGGCTGGTCTGGCCGCCGGCGGCTTGCTGGCAGCGCTGTTCATGGGCGGCGCATTCGAGGGCATCAATATGATGGACGTGCTGATGCTGGCTGCACTGATGGCTGCGGTTTTCTTTGTCGTGCGCATGATGCGCAAGCCTAGGCAGGAACAGGTAACGCGTCCGCTGCAGTATTCCGGGATGGGCACAAACACCGGTAACAGCGGTGTGACACCGGTTGCAATGGGGACGGGGACGGCCGCAGCGGTGGCACCTGCTCCCCGCGCCACGAATATCCCTGCAGATTTCCAGGTGGAACCGTTTCTGCGCAATGCCAAAACCTCATTCATCCGTCTGCAAGCGGCCAACGACGCGCGTGACTTGAATGATATTCGCGAGTACACCACGCTAGAGATGTACGCCGAGATCAGCATGCAAATCAGTGAGCGCGGTGACGAACCACAAAAAACGGAAGTGCTCACTATCAATGCGGAACTGCTGGAAGTGGTTACCACAGATGATCAAGCCACTGCCAGCGTACGCTTCAACGGCCAATTACGCGAAGCCACCGGCGCCTCACCGGAAGCAATTGATGAAATCTGGCATGTGCAGAAAAATCTCAAAGACTCCAAATCCGTTTGGTTGCTGGCCGGAATTCAACAAGTCTCCTAGGTTTCCCAAGTTGCCATGCTGGCGTCTGTCGCGATAGCCCCGCTCAACCACCTGCTGCGTGGAGAAAGCTGGGCGCGTAAACGACTGCAACCTTGCGTCGGCAAGACCGCGCGTTTTTGCATTCCACCTTTCGTTGATTTCGCCCTGATCGTGCAGCCCAATGGCGAAGTCGCGGCTGCGGCGGACGCTGCCGCGACCGACGCCACCCTGACCTTTGTTCCGGGTCTACTGCCACGTCTGCTTGCGCATGACGCAGACGCCTATCGTAACATCCTGATTTCCGGAGACAGCGCGTTTGCTGAAGAACTTCTTCATATCGGCAAAAACCTGCACTGGGATGTGGAACAGGATTTAAGCCGCATCATGGGTGACATTCTCGCCCACCGCGTGGTGCAGGCTGGAGACAGTCTGGTGCAGTGGCACACTGAGACCCTGCGCAACCTGTCACAAACGCTGGCGGAATACTGGATGGAGGAACAGCCGCTGCTTGCCAAACCCGCTTATGTACGCAAATTCATTGTCGATGTAAATGTGTTACATGATGATGTGGAGAAGCTGGAGAAACGGGTGGAGAAGCTGAGCCACAAGGCCCCCATGTAAATATTGTTCCCCGAATGAATTGTTGTATCTGGAATAAATGCGCTTCTTTCGTCTTCTCAAAATACTCGCTGTAGCATTCCGCTTCGGCCTTGATGATTTTTTTCTCGGCCAGGGACGCCTGCATGCATTGCAGCCGCTGGTCAAGCTCGCTACATTCTGGCGGCGGCTGGAGAAGCCGCGTGGCGAACGCCTGCGGCTGGCACTGGAAGCACTCGGCCCCCTGTTCGTCAAGTTCGGTCAGGTACTTTCCACCCGCCGCGACCTGCTACCGGAAGACATTGCCGATGAATTGGCCAAACTGCAGGATCAGGTTCCGCCGTTTCCTTCCAGTATCGCCCTCGCCATGCTGGAACAGGTCTACGGCAAACCTGCCAGCGAAGTATTCCACCAGTTCGAGGCAGAGCCGATAGCCAGCGCATCCGTTGCCCAGGTACATCTGGCAGAGCTGCACGATGGCACGGAAGTGGCAGTAAAAATACTGCGTCCCGGCATCGCCCCGATCATCGCGCACGATGTTGCTTTAATGGAAACCGGTGCCTGGCTGGTCGAAGCCTTGTGGCCGGATGGCAAGCGTCTGAAACCACGCGAAGTGGTGGTGGAATTCGCGCGACACCTGAATGACGAGCTTGATCTCATGCGCGAAGCGTCCAACTGCAGCCAGTTGCGGCGCAATTTTCTTGACTCGCCGCTGCTATTGGTACCGGAAGTCTATTGGGATTATTGTCATTCCAACGTGATGGTGATGCAGCGCGTGAAGGGCACCCCCATCAGCCACGTGGCGAAACTGCGCGAACAAGGTATAGACATCCCCAAACTTGCCCGTGTCGGGGTAGAAATCTTTTTCACCCAAGTATTCCGCGATGGCTATTTCCATGCCGACATGCACCCCGGCAACATTTTTGTCGGCAGCGATGGCTGCTATATTGCGGTCGATTTCGGCATCATGGGGACGCTCACTGACGAGGACAAGAATTACCTGGCACAGAATTTCCTGGCGTTCTTCCGCCGCGACTACAAGCGCGTGGCGCAGGCACACGTTGAAGCGGGCTGGGCGCCGAAGAATACGCGGGTAGATGACTTTGAAACGGCGATCCGTGCCGTGTGCGAGCCGATCTTTGACAAACCGCTGAAGGAGATTTCCTTCGGCCACGTGTTGTTGCAGTTGTTCCAGACTTCGCGCCGCTTCAACGTGGAGATCCAGCCGCAACTGGTGCTGCTGCAAAAAACACTGCTGAATATCGAAGGACTGGGACGTGATCTCGACCCTGATCTCGATCTGTGGACAACCGCCAAACCGTACCTGGAGAACTGGATGTCGGAGCAAATCGGCTGGCGCGGGCTGGTTCGCCGTCTGGGCAAGGAAATACCCAACTGGGCAGTGCTGTTGCCACAGTTCCCCCGCCTGCTGCACCATGCCTTGAGCGACAACCGCACGCAGATGCTGGAAGAGAAAATGACCGAATTGCTCATCGAAGAAAAACGCCAGAGCCGTTTGCTGTCTGTGCTCGCGCTGCTGTTGGCGACATTATTATTCTGGCATATGTGGTGACAGGGATAGGCTAGGTCAATCCATCATGGCGCTACTCGAAATCCGCAACGTGACACGGCGCTTTGGCGATTTCACCGCAGTAGACAACGTCAGCATCAGTATCGAAGCAGGTGAATTCTTTACTCTGCTGGGACCTTCCGGTTGCGGCAAAACCACCCTGCTGCGCATGATTGCCGGATTCGATCTGCCTGACGCCGGTCAGATCCTGCTGGACGGCAAGGATATGGTCGGCACCCCGCCGGAAAAACGCCCCATTCATACCGTATTCCAGAGTTATGCGCTGTTCCCGCACATGACCGTCGCAGACAATATCGCTTTTCCTCTCAAGATGGCTGGCAATACACCTGATGAAATCAGCTCCAGGGTCAGGGAAGCCCTGGATGACGTGCGCCTGTCAAATTTCGGCAACCGTTTCCCCCAGGAGTTATCAGGCGGACAGAAGCAACGCGTGGCATTTGCTAGGGGACTGGTCAATCGCCCGCGCCTGCTGCTGCTGGATGAACCGCTGGGAGCACTGGATGCGAAGTTGCGGGAGGAAATGCAGATCGAGCTGATCAATCTGCAGAAAGAAAGGGGGGTCACATTCGTGTTCATCACCCATGCCCAGAATGAGGCGCTGGCACTGTCGCACCGCATTGCGGTGATGAACCAGGGCAAGGTCGAGCAGCTTGACGAACCCTCCAGAATCTACGGTTTCCCCAGAAACCGTTTTGTTGCCGACTTCATCGGCAAGATCAGCATCATGAGCACGCAAGTGCTGGAGGCCGCCCCATCGCATTTAACGCTCAGCGTGGCAGAACTCGGTGAAGTGACCGCCCCCAGCAAGGAAGGTGTCAAAGCGGGGGATACAGGGGTGTTGGCGATACGCCCGGAACAGGTGCGGATTTCGCATCACGCGGAGGAAGTGGAACTGAAAAACCACTTCATCGGCAAGGTGCGGGGTTTTCTCTACGTGGGCGATGTCACCACTTATATCGTGGAACTCCCCAACGGTGCCCGCATTGAAGCCCTGCTGCCAAATTCCGCACCGGGACGAGCCAAGTTTTTCGAGGCGGGTGATCCAGTGGCGGTCTCCTGGCGACATGATGCCGGCACTTTTCTAAATGATTAAAGGCGACACCAAAGCAAACCGCACCACCAAATGGCTGGTAAGCGGGCCGCCGCTGCTGTTCCTGCTGGTGTTTTTTGTCGCCCCCAGCCTGATCATGCTGTTCACCTCGCTGCGCTTCCCCGGCGAGTTCGGTGGCCTGGCCCCCATCGCAGCGCCTGCGGGGGCAGTCCACGGCGAATACGGCCTGACACTGGAAACCTACCAGTTCTTTTTCAGCGATATTCTGTACGCCGAAATCTTTCTCAAATCCTTTGCTGTTGCCGCAGCCAGCACACTGATCTGTCTCATCATGGCCTATCCGCTGGCGCTATTGATCGCACGCAGTGAAAAACGTTTCCGCAATCTGATGGTACTGCTGGTGGTGCTGCCATTCGCCAGCAACTTCCTCATCCGCATTTATGCCTGGATGATCATCCTCGGTCCCGAATCGGTATTCAGCCATTTTATCAATGCGCTTCTAGGCGCATTCGGCATCGCTCCGGTGACACTGCTGTTCTCGCCATTCGCGGTGCTGGTAGGCATGGTTTATGTGCACCTGCCGTTCATGGTGCTGCCGCTCTACACCAATCTGGAGAAACATGATCCTGCGCTGCTGGATGCAGCGCAGGATCTGGGCGCCAACGCCTGGCAGCGCTTCTGGCGCGTCACCTGGCCACTGTCGCTGCCGGGCGTGTTCTCAGGCGCGGCGCTGGTATTCATCCCGGTGCTGGGCATGTTCGCAGTGCCGGACATACTCGGCGGCACCGGCGACATCCTCATCGGCAACCTGATCAAGGATCAATTCCTCGGCACCCGCGACTGGCCTTTCGGTTCGACGCTATCGATCATGCTGACACTGGCGGTACTGGCCATCACCGGACTGGCCGCATGGCTCGCACGGCCCGCTGCCATTCCGGAGAGATAAAGCATGCGACGCAGCAATATCTGGTTATGGCCCGCAGCGGCGCTGGCTTACGCGTTTCTCTACATCCCGCTGATCATCGTGGTGGTGTATTCCTTCAACGACTCCAAGCTGAACGCCGAGTGGGTGGGCTTCACCCTATCCTGGTATGTGGCGCTATTCAACAACCAGGAAATGCTCACTGCCGCGCGCAACTCACTGATCATCGCTGTCAGCGCGAGTTTCTTTGCCACCATACTCGGCACCATGGCTGGCCTGGCGATACACCGGTATAAACTTAAATTTCTGCCGGTACTGGTATTCACGCCAGTAGCGATGCCCGAAATTCTGCTGGGAGTAGCATTGCTGTTATTTTTCCTGCAAGTACTCAACCTCACGCTCGGCATGATCTCCATCATCATCGCGCATACCACCTTCTGTATCGGCTTTGTCGCCATCATTGTGCGGGCGCGGCTGCAAGGCATGGATGAAAGCATCTTTGAAGCAGCACGCGATCTGGGCGCATCCCCCTGGCAGACTTTCCGTCTGATCACACTGCCGCTGATCATGCCGGCAGTGGTTGCGGGCGCACTGATGTCGTTCACCTTGTCGATCGATGACTTCGTCATCACCTTCTTCACCAAAGGCGTGGGCGAACCGATATTGCCGATCCAGATTTACACCATGATCAAGGTCGCGGTGACGCCGGAAGTAAATGCCATCTCCACTCTGTTGATGCTGCTCACATTGACCATGATCATCATTGCCGCCAAACTGGATTCAGGTGTGCTGCGCCGGGAAGCAAAATAATGAATCCGCCCGGCCGCTCCACGGCACTGCTCGCGCTGCTGGCGGCGGCAGTGCTGCTGCTCGCAGGCTGCAGCAGCCAGGAACAGAACGCCGCCGCCAGCGGCGAAAACGTCTTGCATCTATTCAACTGGAATAACTACATCGCGCCGGCAATGGTCAAGCGCTTCGAACAATCCTGCAACTGCAGGCTTTCGCAGGATTATTATGCCGACAATGAAGAAATGCTGGCGAAGCTGGCTGCAGGCGCAAGCGGCTACGATCTGATCGTGCCCACCGGCAACGCCATGGACACCCTGATCCGCCAGGGCGTGCTGAAGCCGCTGGATAAATCTCTGCTGCCCAACCTCAAGAATATCAACCCGGCGTATCTCAACAGCGCGTTCGATCCGGGCAACAAATATTCCGTCCCCTATGCTTATACCCTTACGTTGCTCGGCTTCAATCAGGAGAAAGTAAAAGAACTGGGGCTGCCCACCGATACTTGGGCAATCATTTTCGAGCCGAAATATCTGGAAAAAATCAAAGGGCGCGTGACTGTACTGGACAGCCAGCGTGAACTGATGGCGGCTGCGCTCAAGTATCTGGGCTACTCGGTCAATGATGCTGACGAGCAGCACTGGCAACAGGCCAGGGATTTGATCCTGCGTGCCAAACCCTACTGGGCGGCTTTCAGCAACACCAGTTATGTCAAGGAACTGGCGGTGGGAAATCTGTGGGTGGCGCACGGCTACTCCAACGACATGTTTCAAGCAGCGCTCGATGCCAGAAAGACCGGACGCAAATTCAGCATCGACTACTCGACGCCGAAAGAAGGTGCCGTGCTGGCGCTGGATAGCATGGTGCTGCATCAAAGCGGAACACGTCCCGACCTTGCCCATCAATTCATCAATTTCATGCTGAACGGAAAGAACTCTGCGGAACTCACCAACCTGACCGGCTCCGGCAATCCCAACATGGATGCAATCCAGTTCATCCAGCCGGAAATCGCCGACAACAAAGCGGTCTTTCCCGACCGGGAATTGCTCGCCCGGCTGGAAATGCTGCAAGACCTCGACCGCAAGCAGCGACGGCTGTTAAGCCGGTTGTGGACTGAAATAAAACTCAGGAACCTCTGAACAAGTCCCCCGCGGGTGCGACGGCGGCTTTGCGGGATGGAATGCACGAAAGGCGAGGACGCGAATGATCGATCCCCTTCGCTCCGTGCCAGCAGCAAATATGTCATAGAATGACACTGTCGCACCGCTGCGCAATGAGGCCAACATGAAATACACCCAGCCAGATCGCTACGGGCTCAACACCTATATTTTCCCGGTCTATGTGCTGCTTATCGCCTACGCTAGCCTGTCGCCTTTCACCGGTTGGCGCGTACCGGAAAGCGATGTATTTCATTTTCTTACCGTATGGCCGCGTTACATCACGCGTTTCGATGTCCTGATCAACATCCTTGCCTATCTTCCGCTCGGCTTTCTGGCAGCGCTCTCCCTGCGCCGCTTGCGCGGCGGAACGCTGATACTGGCCGCTACTGGTGTGGGTGCCGCTGTCAGTCTTGGCATGGAAACCTTGCAAGTGTTTGTCCCTGGGCGCATCGCCTCGATCCCCGACCTGCTCACCAACACCGCAGGTAGTTTGGCAGGTGCTGCATTGGCACACTCTCTAGGCAGCCGTTCCCACCTCATGCAGAAACTTGTGCTATGGAGAAACCGCTGGTTCCTGTCAGGCCCAATCGCCGATTGGGGACTGGTTCTGCTGGGGCTGTGGCTGTTCATCCAGGCCAACCCTTCGCTACCGTTGATGAGTGTCTGGTCGGGGCAAACCCTTTCTACCGGTCCAGCGCATTTCGATATGCTGTTAACGGTCGCGATCCTGCTCAATACTCTTGCGCTTGGCATACTGCTGTCGACAATTCTGCAGCCAGCCCGATCGCTATGGATCGCAGCGTTGCTCTTCCTCATCGTCTGTGCTGTCATCAAGTGGCTGGCCGCACAAGCTCTGCTGAAACCGGAGGCCCTGTCCCAATGGCTGTCCGCAGAATCTCTGGCTAGAATCGGCTACGCTGCGGTCTTGCTGACACTGGCGTTGCGCATGCAGCTACGCGACCGGATCTGGCTGGCAGCGATCTGTCTGATTGCGGGGACTGTGCTAACCATGTTGAATACGGGTAATGGGCTGCCCGAGACAGTGTTGCAGTTGTTCGGCTGGCGTCATGGCCACTTGCTGAATTTCAACGGCCTCACCCGGCTGCTGGCCGAGCTATGGGCGATCCTGGCACTGCCGTATCTGCTGGCACTTTACTGGAGGCTTTAAATGGGGAAAAGGCGACGGAAAGCCGCTTCAATAACAGGCGCCGTCTGCACATTTAATGCTAATCTTCGTACCGTATGGCCCCACATCATGTCGGCATAAAGGCTGCAATGGCAAAAAATAATATCCCGCGTCACGTTGGTTTCATTCCCGATGGAAATCGCCGCTGGGCCATGGATCATGGCCTGCCGAAAGAAGCCGGATATACTCATGGTATCGATCCAGGGTTGCTGCTGTACGAGCAATGTAAAGCATGCGGCATCAAGGAAGCTTCCATCTACTGCTTTACCCAGGACAATACCAGGCGGCCTTCCATTCAGAAACAGGCATTCAGCGAGGCCTGTGTTGCATTCGCTTTCGAGGTCGCACGCCGTGGAGCTGCGCTGCTTGTGGTCGGTGATGAGACCTCGGCGCAATTCCCCAAGGTGCTAACAGAATTTCGCCAGCGCCAGGGCACCGGAATGAAAGTGAATCTACTCGTCAACTATGGCTGGGAATGGGATCTGGCCGGTCTTAAAAACGGCGGCCTGCGTTCAGATGAAGTTTCACGTCTGGATCTGGTTGTACGCTGGGGAGGAGGGCGCCGATTGAGCGGCTTTCTCCCGGTGCAATCGGTTTATGCGGATTTCTATGTCAGGGACGAATATTGGCCTGATTTTGATCCGCAACATTTTGAGCACGCACTCGCCTGGTTCAAGAATCAGGATCAGACACTCGGCGGATAATGTCTCATTCTAATCTGGGGAAGGTCTGATTAAGTCCGTTCGTGGTGAACATGTCGAACCATAAGTGGAATTAATCAGACTTTACCTGGGTATAATCTTCATTCCACTATTTCCCCGAACATCCTCATGAGCTACTACCGCTACCATGTATTCTTCTGCACCAACCAGCGCGAAGCCGGTGCATTGTGCTGCAACAACCATGGCGCCCAGGCAATGCGCAATTACGCCAAGGAACGCATCAAGGCGCTCAAACTCGACAGCAAAAGCAAGCGGGTGCGGATCAACACGGCAGGGTGTCTGGACCGATGCAACGAAGGCCCGGTGATCGTGGTCTATCCGGAAGAAGTCTGGTACACCTATGTGGATAAGGAAGACATCGACGAGATCATCGAGGAACATCTGAAAAACGGACGCGTGGTCGAGCGGCTTAGGATCTGAAACTTTATTTTTTCCAATTGCAGCGGTGAACATCCCCCAGAAACTCTTCATTGACGGCCCGGCTGGCAAGCTGGAAACAGTACTGATCGAGCCTGATTCTGCTCGCCCCGGTGGCATTGCTGGCATAGCCGTGATCGCCCATCCCCATCCGCTATACGGCGGCACCATGGACAACAAGATAGTGCATACCCTGTTCAAGGTTTTTCCTGAACTAGGATTTGCCACCGTAAAATTCAATTTTCGCAGCGTCGGCAAGAGTGACGGCGCCTACGATAATGGTGTGGGCGAGATCGAGGATGTGCTGGCAGTGATCGAGGCCATCCGCAGGCGGTTCGCTGGCCGGTTTGATAATCTGCCGTTGCTGCTGGCAGGGTTTTCTTTCGGCGGCGCCATCCAGGCACACGTGGCGCAACGGCTCAACCCGCATAAACTGGTCATGGTGGCGCCCTCGGTGGAACGGTTGAAGGCACCACCCGTCGCCGGTCACGCTGCCAGCACGCTGATTATCCACGGTGACCGGGACGATGTGGTTCCGCTGAAATCCGTACTGGACTGGGCTGCGCCACAGGAACTGCCGGTAGTGGTGATTCCTGGTGCAGAACATTTCTTTCACGGCCGGCTGCATATTCTCAGACGCATCGTGCTCGATTCATGCCGGCTGTGAGTGCCAACAACCGGCAGAGAATTTCGGGACTGACTGTAGTGAATCACATTTAATGCATCTGGGGGAAATAGGTATTTCCTTTTTTCCTTCTTTTCTCTCCCCTACTGCTTTGTGCCAGTACAGAAAATCTGAGCTTGACTAGGGAAGAAATACTGCTAATAATCTAAGTGCCTACATAAGCCCATTCATTCTCGCCTTCGCAACGATGGTAGTTAGTGTTGGGTTAGGACATGTAACCGTGGCTGCAAAAGTAGCCAGGTCTTGATAAATCAACCTTCAGCCAACTTTAAAAGAGGAATCAAAATGAACAAACTGCTTGCCGCTAGCGTTGCCGCAATGTTCGTATTCGGTTCGACTGCCACCCTGGCAGAGCATCCTCCTTCTAAGCCGGAGCACACCTCCGCCCGGACTGCCCTAATCGAAATGGGCTGCAAAGACAAGAAACCGGGCGAAGAAATCATGGATCCAACCGATGCCAGGAAAAGAGTAAAGTGCCATGAACCGAAGAAGTGAGGAAGGGAGCTAGTTTCTCCAGCAAGTGAATACTAACCGCATTTGCTCGTATCCCTCGAGTGATGCACCCAAACAGCCGGAGTAAGCAGTAACTCCGGTCGTCTGGGCATAAAATTCCATTTTATTTTATAAGCATTGTCTGCGCGGCCTTCGTTCGATACCGCTTTTAGCAATTTGGACGGCTAGACGAGTGCTGCCTGTGCACCCTCCCAGCATCTGCTGCTGGCGTCAAGGCTCTCTACGCCAGGCTATCCCACCCAGCAGGCGCGCGCGCCGTCTTGCGCTCAATCTCAATTGAGCATGTGAAACCGGGGGCAGAATAAGGGCTCTTTTTGATCGGCGCCAAGTAGATTAAACTGATCCCAGGAAACTCCCCATCGTTATAGCCAAGGGCTAATCATGAAATGGAAATATTTGTGGCTGGTATTATTATTCGTATTTTCCAGCGCCAATGGCGCCGAGAATGACGATTACAAAATCTGCACCATCGGCGGCTATTTCTCCGGGGCAGATGACAAGTTCCTAAGCGGCCTGGCCGCGCATCTCGCGTCAAAGAAAAAGATTCTCACTAATCCGATATGTATCGCAGTGTGGAAGAATGCTCATGCGTTTGGAGTACATCACTCCAAAACGGGGAAAATTGAAAGCGATGCAGAGGGGATAGTTATCCAGCAGGCCAGCGAATTCAGCGCACAGGTATACGATGCTGTCAGTGCGAGTATCAGCCCCTGAACGCCGCCCCATTACTGCAAGCGATCCATTTCGTATTGAATTATCTTCTATCGAACAACCCATGAGATTTCCCCACCTTCACCTCATTATTATTCTGGCCGTATGGCTCGGATATGGCGGCACCTTGAGCGTGCATGCTGCCGATAAAATGAAATTTGAAACTGATCCGCCACAACGACTGGAGGTGCGCTACCGCCTGTTCAAAACGGGGAACATGTGGAATTTCCTAGAACTCGATACCCAGACCGGCCGCCTCTGGCAGGTGCAGTTCAGCGTGGATAACGATGATAATCGGACACGCACACCGATCAACACAGAGGCTCTGGCGGCCGATGGCAAGAACGGGCGTTTTACCTTGTACCCGACCGATAATATGTGGACCTTCCTGATGGTGGATCAGGACAGCGGCCGCATCTGGCAGATACAGTTCTCCATCGATGATGAGAACCGCGGGATTTTCCCGATAGTCGGATCTGAAGATGCGCGCCTTCTGCCTGAGAAATTACTGAAAAATCCCAGATAGGAAGAAAAGGTACAATCCCGGTAGTGGAGCCAGATAGCCCTTATGCAACGTCTGCTTATTCTGCTCGGTCTGCTGTTGTTACTGGTGGGACTGGCATGGCCCTGGCTGTCGAAGCTACCCTTGGGACGGCTGCCGGGGGATATCACCATCGAGCGGGAAAACTTCAGCTTTTACTTTCCGTTGACGACGGGTCTGCTGGTGTCGGCACTCTTGTCGCTACTGCTATGGTGGTGGTCACGGAAGTGAGCGCCCGCAAACTTTCTGCAAAGGAGATGACTAATTGGATTTATATGAGTCCATGGTGTTCTGGTTCGCCAAGGAATTTGTAAAGGCTATCCTGGGTCTGGGATTCATTCTGGGGGTGATCCTGCTTGTGCAGTGGATGAGAAGTGATGACTGATTTTAGACTGCGCCTTCAATTGCCATAATGCGTTTGTCCAGGACATCACTGCGTCAACTGCTGCTACCGCTACTGCTCCTGCTGCTGAGCGGGTGCAGCGTCGTCACCGTCGCCTACAATAATGTCGACATGGCGATACGCTGGGTCGTCACCGATTACTTCGATTTCAGCACCCACCAGCAGGCGCAATTCGATCGGGATTTACAGCGTGTGCATGCCTGGCACCGCAGGGAAGAGCTGCCAAAATACGCTATGCTGTGCACCGAGACAGCCAAGCGTGTCGAGGCCGGACTCAAACCGGCGGATCTGGACTGGATGGATAACGCGATGGAAGCGCGCAGAGAAGCACTGATGCATTATGTCACGGGTGATTTGGCCGGTGTGCTGGGAACCATGGAGCCAGCCCAGTTCAGCGCCATGGACACGAAGTTCGCCAAAGAAAATGCAAAGTTTCGCAAGGAACACCTTGACGGCACCCCCGGGGCGCTGGAAAAGAAGCGCGTGAAGCGATCTCTGGAACGTATCGAAGACTGGATCGGGACGCTCGAACCGGGCCAGAAAGAGCGAGTCACTGAAATGGTGCAAGCGTTTCCGCAGAGCGCCGAGCATCGCTACGCGCACCGCGCCACCCGGCAAAAAATGCTGCGCGAATTGCTCGAAGCAAAACTACCAAAGGACAAGCTGGAAGAAGGTCTCAGGCAATGGCTGACCGATTGGGGAAACGGCCGCAGTGCCGAACACGAACGGGTTTGGGCACAGTGGGTGAAGCAGTTGCGGCAACTGATGCTGGAGCTTGATGCGATGCTGACGCCAAAACAACGTCTGCATTTAACCCAGAAGCTGCATGGCTATGCAAAAGATTTCACTCTGTTGAGCAAGCGCTGAGCCGTAGTGCATAATTCATCCCGACATGACTGAGACCCTCAAGGAGTCAAAATGAATTCCTCAAAGAATTTCATCAAATTAATCGGCATTTCGCTGCTCTTCGCCACTGGGCTTACCGCATGCGACAAACCGGGACCGGCAGAGACCGCAGGTAAAAAGATAGACCAGACAGTTGGTGAAGCCAGCAAGAAAATAGGCGAAGCGGCCGATAAAGTCGTTGAAAAACTGGGCGAGCAAGGCGAGAAAGCCGTCGTGGTCATCGATGATGCCGAGATTACGGCCAAGGTCAAAGCAGCCATTTTTGCCGAGCCCGGTCTCAAGACACTGCAAATCAGTGTTAATACCGTAAAAGGCGTGGTGATACTAAGCGGATCAGTCGACTCGCCGTCAAATAGCGATATGGCCAAAGTACTGGCGGGTGCGGTGGCTGGAGTAAAAGAGGTTAAAAATCGGCTGGTGATAAAGTCGATCAAATGAAGTTGGGTTGTCGCCACCATATAATGAGCAGTGGCCTCGCAAATTTGCACAGGGATGTTGATTCAACTTGGTGGTCAGGCAATATGCGTTTGCAATGGTTTTTCTACAGTCTCGTTGAAACCACAAGCAAGGAGTTATTTTGGCAATAACACTAAACCACACCATCGTACCCTCACATGATAAGGTTGCATCCGCCAAATTCTATTCGAGAATATTTGGTTTCGAATATATCGGCGAGTTTTCGCATTTTATTGTGGTAAGAGTGAACGATACTTTATGTCTGGATTTTGATAATAAAGAAAAATTCGAATCTCATCACTATGCATTCAAAGTGACTGAGCAGGAATTCGACGAAATATTCAGCCGTCTGGAAGCAGAGAACATCAAGTATGGCAGCGGCCCCTATGAATCGGAAAACATGAAAATCAATCATGATAACGATGGGCGTGGAGTCTATTTTCGCGATGCTAACAGCCATCTTCTGGAAATGTTAACCACTGACTACAAGATAGGGTTATGACTAGAGCAACGCACTAAAAGAGATGCTAACCTCAACAGCTTAAACCGCAACACTGTGAATCGATGCCTCAGGCCAGACCTCCTGTTCCAGTCAGTACCCTGCACCAGTATCAGCCAAATATTTCATGAGACAGAACAACCTCGAGCGCAGCACTGCAACTCCGGATATTCCCGCTACCCCTGCTCTTTCCGATCTTCGCAATCTGCGTGATGCGCAATTCGATAATAGTTTCGTGCGCGAGCTGCCCGGGGATCCGGAAACCCACAATGCGCCCCGTGCGGTGCGCAACGCCTGCTATACGCGCGTCGATCCAACCCCGGTACGGGCGCCGCGACTGCTGGCCTGGGCACAACCGGTAGGAGAATTACTCGGCATCTCGCGCCCGGAGTCGCCTGTCGGTCCGGCGGCAGAAGTGCTCGGCGGCAACCGCATCCTCCCCGGCATGCAGCCCTACGCGGCGCGCTACGGCGGGCACCAGTTCGGCCATTGGGCGGGGCAGCTCGGCGATGGCCGCGCCATCACCCTGGGCGAGATACTCAGTCCGGATGGCAAGCGCTGGGAGTTGCAGCTCAAGGGTGCCGGCAAAACGCCCTATTCGCGCACTGCGGATGGGCGCGCAGTGCTGCGCTCGTCGGTGCGCGAGTTTCTGTGCAGCGAAGCCATGCATTATCTGGGCGTGCCGACTACCCGCGCGTTGAGCCTGGTGGCGACCGGTGAATCTGTGGTACGCGACATGTTTTATGATGGCAACCCGCAGGCCGAGATGGGCGCCATCGTCTGCCGCGTAGCGCCCTCATTCGTACGCTTTGGCAACTTTGAGATACTTGCCGCGCACGGTGAACTGGATGCGCTCAAACGCCTGGCTGACTACGTCATAGATCAGCATTTCCCCGAACTGGGGGCGCCTTCACCTTCAACCTACGCGCGCTGGTTCGAAGAAATCTGCCGCCGCACTGGAACGCTGATAGCCCATTGGATGCGGGTTGGTTTCGTCCACGGCGTGATGAACACCGACAATATGTCGATACTGGGGCTGACGATCGACTATGGCCCCTACGGCTGGCTGGAGGGTTTCGATTTGCAATGGACGCCCAATACTACGGATGCGCAGGGACGGCGTTATTGCTATGGCAACCAGCCAGAAATCGCGCATTGGAATTTGACCCGGCTCGCCACCGCGCTCGCCCCGCTGGTCGGGGACCGCGCGGCGCTGGAGCAGGGATTGGCTGTCTTTAGCGACACCTTCCACAACGCATGGCGTGAAATACTGGCCGACAAGCTCGGACTGGTTACGCTGGGACATGAAGGCGATGACATGCTGCTGAGCGACCTGTTTGACCTGTTGCAGCAGGTTGAGACCGACATGACGCTCTTCTTTCGCGGTCTCATGACCATTCCAGTGGATGGCACAGCCGACATGCTGGAGGATACCGCACTGGCCGGGCTGCTGCGTCGCGCGTTCTATACGGAAGAGGCATGTGCGCACGCGCAACTGAGCCAACTGAGCGGTTGGCTGCGCCGCTATATTGCGCGAGTGCGTCTGGATGCAGAGGCTACGGATTTGCCGGAGTTTGTGAACGTACGTTTGCAGCGGATGAGACGCGCCAATCCCAAGTACATCCTGCGCAATTATCTGGCGCAGCAGGCGATCGAAGCGCTGCAGCAGGGCGATGCATCCGTCATGATGCGGCTAATGCAAGTATTGAAACACCCCTACGACGAACAACCCGGGCATGATGAGCTTGCGGACCGGCGTCCCGAATGGGCGCGTAACAAGCCGGGATGTTCGGCGCTATCATGCAGTTCGTGAAGTCTTGCCGCGTCAAGACATGGTGCGCACAAATCAAACGGCTCAGAAGCTCCATAGCGAGATTTCAATCAGCACAGTTCTGCCGGTCGCGATAGTCGGTTCCCGACACAAATCGGACATCGAACATTTAAATTAGGAACGTAACCGTTATTCTGCCTGGTGATCCAGGACATCAGCCAGAAATGGGTGATGCTGCTGCGTGACCGAACTGTCAACTTGATTAGGGAGTTTATGTACTCTATATAGATAGTATGCCTTCGCAGAATGGGGGTATGCATCGAAAAAAGTAATAATTTAAAGAATGTATGAAGTCAGTAGTGTCCGGTTAAAAATCGAACAGATTTAGTTGATTAGCGAAATAGGCCTGTTCTGAAAACTGCCCGCTGCCTGAAAAGGCTTGTGATAA
>JAYSQR010000013.1:0-11856 GCA_043721435.1 Nitrosospira sp.
GATTGAACAACCGACCCAGAAAACGGCTTGGATACCAAACACCCAATCAGGTATTCTTCAAGTCTTTAGGCGTTGCACTTCAAACTTGAACCCGCGTAATGATGAACAGAACAATTTCAGCGTTTGTGACAGGAATCGTATTCCTGTCCTCCAACTATGCCTTGGCCCAAGCTCCGGCACCAGCCCCGCAGGCGACGACCCCTGCTCCTGCAACGAAGATGGAACGGGAAAGAAAGGATAGAGGGGATCGCAGAGACGAGCATAAGGGAGAACATAGAGCGGATCATAGGGATGGCCCTCGCGGAGAGCACAGAGGAGATGAGCGGGGAGAGAGAAAACGCGGACTGGAGCGGGCCGACGAAGCAGCCGGTGAGCATGGCAAGCATGGGCGCGACAACGCCCGCGGTCATGGCAAACACGGTGATCACGGCAAACAGGGCAAGCACTAACACAACGAGGAGAGATTCCTTAAATGAAAAATTCTTTGGTAACCGGTATGTTGTTGGTATCCTCGCTCGCCATTGCACAGGTGCACGATGTATTTGCTGATGAATTGGGTGCTCTACTGACCGACAACAAGCATGTCGTTCCCTATCTGCCGGCGGATGTAAAAGTCGCAGGGGGAACAAGTTTTCGTTGTGACGAAAATGGCGGCGCGACAAAAGACACCTCTGTCCACAGCCGTTGCATGAATTACGCCAGTGCTGCAACCCGCACATCGTGGAGAGTGCGGTACATATATGAAGGACAGGCTGACCGAGTTTTCAAGTATGAGAAGCACGGCAGCCGTGAAGTGCTGACCCCATGGGTTAGGTTTGACCCGGATGACGGCGATGTCTACGGCCCACCCCTGTTTGTTTCTTCTGGAGCGAAGCAGCAGTTTGTGCGCAATCGAGACAGCACCGGCACAGAAAGCAGCAGTATTCCCGCAAGCAGTTCCGGGACATCCCAAAAATCTCAGGGATATCAGCAGGGATCTCAGTCCCGGCCAGTCACGACGGTGGATTGCAGCGGATTGGATCCCTATGCGAAGATAGCCTGCGAGGCGGGTAACGCAAGCGCGCAGGAAGCGCTCAAGCAGGTGCCGCTGCCGCGGGCTGTCACCGCAGCGGACTGCAGCGGGTTGGGTCCATTTGCGAGAATAGCCTGCGAGGCGGCTAATGCGGCCGCAATCGAGGCCGTCAGAGGCTCCGGCAAGTAACGCCAGGAGGGGCTGAATATTTCTTCAGCCCCTCACTTCTTCGCCCCCGGCATCAACCCGGGTGCCTCTTTTAGCAAGAATTCCCTGAACGCTTGCGCCACGCTGGAGAGGCGCTTGTTTTTTCGATGCACCACATGCCAGTGGCGTATGATGGGAAAATCCTGCACGTCCAGCACCTTGAGCCGTTTCGTTTCCAATTCCAGTTCGGCCGTATGCAACGACATAATGCCCAGCCCCATGCCTGCCTGCACCGCCTGCTTGATCGCCTCATTAGTGTCCGTTTCCATGCCGCGGTTAATGCTGATATGGTGCGCTGCGAAAAAACGCTCCATCGCGCCACGGGTACCAGAACCAGGTTCACGCACCAGGAAAGTTTCCTGCTCCAGTCTTTTTACCGGAATCTTGCGCAGCTTGCACAGTGGATGACTCGGTGGAGCAATGACTACCAGCGGGTTTTCCATGAATGATTCCGTGGCGATGTCCAAGCCGTCCGGCGGCTGACCCATGATGGCGAGATCAGTCACATTGTCGGCCAGTTGCTTGAGTACGGTTTCGCGGTTGGAAACGTGTAGACTCACGGTAACGCCACTGTAGCGCTGACAAAATTTGGCGAGCAGGTTCGGGGCAAAATAATTGGCGGTGCTCACTACTGAAATATTGAGCTTGCCGCGTTCAAGGCCTTTCAGTTCGTCCAGCGCCAGTTCCATATCAGCCAGTTGCTGGGAAATAGCTCGGCTATAATGATAAAGTTCGCGCCCAGCGTCGGTCAGATAGATTTTCTTGCCCATTTGCTCGAACAGCGGCAGGCCAATGTTGTCTTCCAACTGTTTGATTTGCATCGAAACCGCCGGCTGGGTCAGATAGAGTTCCTCGGCAGCACGCGAGAAGCTCAGGTTACGGGCAACCGATTCGAATACTTTTAATTGTCTTAAAGTGACATGCAGCATGGGTTGGATACGCCACAGAGAATGATAAGGTTAATCTTATCATGATTATCATAATTATTAATTTGTTCTTATGGTTCTTCGCCTATATAGTTATGACTGGAATTTGCAAATGGTCATGTTCATAACACGATCTCCCGCTTTCTCCTTCTGGGGGAAATGAGCGGGATTTAACTGGAGGAAACGCTATGGCAGTGAAAACATATAACGCCGGTGTAAAAGAATACCGGCATACCTATTGGACGCCGGATTACACTCCGCTGGATACCGATCTCCTGGCTTGTTTCAAAATTACCCCGCAGGCGGGCGTACCTCGTGAAGAAGTGGCTGCTGCAGTAGCTGCCGAATCTTCCACCGGTACCTGGACCACGGTGTGGACCGATCTGCTGACCGATCTGGACTACTACAAAGGCCGCGCTTACCGCATCGAAGACGTACCTGGCGATGACACCTGCTTCTATGCTTTCGTGGCTTACCCGATCGACCTGTTCGAAGAGGGTTCCGTGGTCAACGTGCTGACTTCACTGGTGGGTAATGTGTTCGGCTTCAAAGCCCTGCGCGCCTTGCGTCTGGAAGATGTGCGCTTCCCCATCGCTTACGTGAAGACTTGTGGCGGCCCTCCCGCCGGGATTCAGGTGGAACGTGATCGCCTCAACAAATATGGCCGCGCGCTGCTGGGTTGTACCATCAAACCCAAGCTGGGCCTGTCTGCCAAGAATTACGGCCGCGCCGTGTATGAATGCCTGCGCGGCGGTCTGGATTTAACCAAGGACGACGAAAACGTCAATAGCCAGCCGTTCATGCGTTGGCGTGATCGTTTCGAATTCGTGGTGGAAGCTTGCCAAAAGGCCGAACGTGAAACCGGCGAGCGCAAAGGCCACTACCTGAACGTCACCGCACCGACCCCGGAAGAAATGTACAAGCGTGCCGAGTTTGCCAAGGAATTGGGCGCGCCGATCATCATGCACGACTACTTGACCGGTGGCTTAACCGCCAACACGGGTCTGGCCAACTGGTGCCGTAACAATGGCATGCTGTTGCACATCCACCGCGCCATGCACGCCGTGCTGGATCGCAATCCGCACCACGGCATTCATTTCCGCGTCTTGACCAAAGTGCTGCGTTTGTCGGGGGGCGATCACCTGCACTCGGGTACCGTGGTCGGCAAACTGGAAGGCGATCGTGAAGCGACGCTGGGCTGGATTGACACCATGCGCGACAAATTCATCAAGGAAGACCGCAGCCGTGGTCTGTTCTTCGACCAGGACTGGGGTTCTATGCCTGGGGTGTTCCCTGTCGCTTCCGGCGGCATTCACGTGTGGCACATGCCCGCACTGGTTGCCATCTTCGGCGATGATGCGTGTCTGCAATTCGGTGGCGGTACGCTGGGTCATCCATGGGGTAACGCCGCCGGCGCTGCCGCCAATCGTGTCGCACTGGAAGCCTGTGTGGAAGCGCGTAACCAGGGCGTAGAGATAGAGAAGGCGGGTAAGGATATTCTGACCAAGGCCGCTGCTCATAGTCCTGAACTGAAGATCGCCATGGAAACCTGGAAAGAGATCAAGTTCGAGTTTGACACCGTCGACAAACTGGACGTAGCCCACAAGTAAACAATACAGGGTGGGTAATGGTCTAAGGCCCAGCCCACCCTACAACTAAATTCAAGGAGTGAATCATGAGTGAAGTGATAGATTACAAATCACGCGTAAGCGATCCAGCCAGCCGCAAGTTCGAGACCTTCTCTTACCTGCCCGCGATGACGACTGAAAACATCAAGAAACAGGTAGAGTATCTGGTGAAGAAAGGTTGGAATCCTGCGATTGAGCACACTGAGCCACAGTACCTGATGGATTCCTACTGGTACATGTGGAAACTGCCCATGTTTGGAGAAACCGACGTGGATCACGTGCTGGCCGAAGCTGAAGCTTGTCACAAGGCTAATCCAGAAAACCACGTGCGTCTAATTGGTTACAATAACTTTAACCAATCCCAGGGCACAGCCATGGTGATCTACCGCGGTAAAACCGTTTAAGCAGCGGCCAGGTTGCCCAAAAGCCCCCGCTGCCCGCAAGGGTCGGGGGCTTTTGTTTATCTACAAACAACCAGTGACATTGAGGAATCCAACATGAGCGAGATCATCGACCAGTACCGAGTTACCACAGAACCCTACTACCGTGCCGTTGCCGACGAAGTGGAATTGTACGAAGCCGCCTATTCTGTGCGCATGCCCATGATGCTCAAAGGCCCGACCGGTTGCGGCAAAACCCGCTTCGTCGAATACATGGCATGGAAGCTGAAAAAACCGTTGATCACCGTGGCGTGTAACGAAGACATGACCGCCTCCGATCTGGTCGGCCGTTTCCTGCTCGATGCCCAGGGTACACGCTGGCAGGATGGCCCCCTCGCCATCGCTGCGCGTTATGGCGCAATCTGCTATCTGGACGAGGTGGTTGAAGCGCGCCAGGATACGACCGTGGTGATTCACCCGCTAACCGACAACCGGCGCGTATTGCCGCTGGAAAAGAAAGGCGAGTTGATTCACGCCCATGCCGACTTTCAGCTGGTGATCTCGTATAACCCCGGCTACCAGAGTCTGATGAAGGACCTGAAACAATCGACCAAACAGCGCTTCGGCGCGATGGATTTCAATTATCCCGATCATGCCACTGAAACAGAAATCGTCATGCACGAAACCGGAGTAAGCGAAGCGGTGGCCGACAAACTGGTTTCGATCGCAGAGCGTGCGCGCAACCTCAAAGGACACGGCCTGGATGAAGGTATTTCCACGCGTATGCTGATTTATGCCGGCAGCCTGATCGCCAAGGGGGTGGATGCGCACGCTGCCTGCCGCGTCGCGTTGGTACGTCCGATCACTGACGACCCTGACATGCGTGATGCGCTGGATGCGACCGTGACAACTTTCTTCTGAAAACAGATTCCGGCAGTCGCTTCGCGGCAGAAAACCGCTAACGAGTAAAAAGGTGGGCGCAGCATGAGTGTTAATCTTGAAGATTACAAGGAATTACTGGAGGACCTGGAACCCGAGTCCATCGCCTTGTTGCGTAGCACTTGGCCGGAAGCCACCAAGGTCTTCTCCCCGCGCGGCCTGGACAACTACCTGAAAGGCGCCTCTGCGCTGCGCGGCTTGGGACGCGAACGCGGCCTGGTGGATACCTGGATCGACGAAGCCCCCGAGGTGGCCAAAGAGGTGGGCGAGGATGTCGTGGGTGAGCTGGCAACGGCAGCTTTGATGCTGGCTTCAAGAACCTCCGGCGCAGTAATCGAACTCGTGCTCGCCACTGCACCCACAGCAGCCAAACGCCTGGGCGATGCACAGCTGTTCCAGCAATACCTGCAATTCCTCAACACCCTGATCGCCCAAGCGCCACGCGGTGTGCGTCCCATGCTGGACAAACTGGATGTGCTGTTCGGACAACTGACCCTGGGTGGCCTGCGCCGCTGGGCAATGTGGGGCGCGCATGCGCACCGCACAAACTATGAAGAACAAATCAAGTATTTCAGCCTGAATTCCAAAGAATCGCTGGCAGTGTTACAAAAAGAACGCAAGGGCACCCTGTTCGTGGATGTGCAGCGCCGTATCAACATGTATCTGCGCGCATTGTGGGCACGGGATTTTTTCATGAAACCAACCTCCGGCGACTTCGAAACGCGCGAAGGCTACCGGCCCTTTATCGAGGACTATTTCATCCACCTGCCGGATGCCTATGACGCGCATGGCGATGTCGCTGCCAGCGAGGTGTATCGCGCGGCAGCAGCCCACGCTGCCGCGCACCTGGTGGAAACCAAAAACCCCATTTCTGCCGAGGCGCTCAATCCCCTGCAGATGGCGGTGATTGTGGTGATTGAGGACGCGCGCGTCGAAGCGCTCTCGATCCGCCGCTTTCCCGGCCTGCGCCAGATCTGGGCAGCATTACACAGCGCTACACCGGAAATGAACGCGAGTATCGGCGATTACCTTAACCGTTTGGCGCGAGCGCTGCTTGATCCATCCTATCAGGATAATGATGCATGGGTAGCCGAAGGCCGCCTGCTCTTCGCCCAGGCACAGGACAAACTCGATAGCCACCACATATCCTGGGAAATTGGTGTGCAACTTGCCCACAAGATTAAAGACAAGAAAATCCCTTTCAACCCGCGCACCGATCAATTGACGGCACCCTATCTGGATGACAACCGCTATTTCTGGGAGTTTGAGGAATTCGACTTTGAGAAATCACTGTCCGCTGGCTATAACGAACCCAAACAGGTGCGCAAGTATGTCAATGTGATGGAGTTCGCCAACGAGGTCGAAGTAGAAGGTGCCGGCGACGATGCACAGGAAATCTGGGTGATGGGAACGGAATTCTTTCCCTATGAAGACGCAGGCGTTTCCTACAATGAGTCAGAAGGCAAGGAACCAGTATCGCAGCCTTATCATTATTCCGAATGGGATTACCAGATTCAGCTCGAGCGCCCCGCTTGGGTAACGGTGCAGGAGAAACGCGCCAAATCGGGCGATATGCAACTCATCGACGACATTGCCATGCAGTACAAGCGCGAGATTTCACGCATGAAATTCCTGCTCGATGCGATGCAGCCACAAGGTGTGCAGCGCATCCGCAAACTGGAAGACGGTGATGAGATCGACCTCAACGCTGCCATCTCCTCCATGATCGACATGCGCATGGGGATGCAACCCGATCCGCGCTTCATGATGCGCTCGGTCAGGAAAATTCGCGACATCTCGGTACTGGTGCTACTCGATCTGTCCGAATCTACCAATGAGAAAGTAGCGGGACAGGACTTCTCGGTGCTGGATCTCACCCGCCAGGCTACCGTGCTGCTGGCCAACGCAATCAACAAAATCGGTGATCCTTTCGCCATCCATGGTTTCTGTTCCGATGGCCGCCACGATGTAGAGTATTATCGCTACAAGGATTTCGATCAGCCTTACAATGAAGTGCCCAAAGCCCGGCTGGCGGGTATGACCGGACAACTCTCCACCCGGATGGGCGCGGCCATCCGCCACGCTAGCCATTACCTCGAACTGCAGCGCTCATCCAAAAAACTGCTGCTGGTGATCACCGACGGTGAACCGGCGGATGTGGATGTACGTGACCCGCAGTACCTGCGTTATGACACCAAGAAAGCTGTGGAAGAAGCGGGCCGTTCCGGTGTCGTCACTTATTGCATGAGCCTCGACCCGCGCGCCGATCAATACGTGTCTCGTATTTTCGGAGCAAAAAACTATATGGTAGTGGATCATGTGGAACGGCTGCCGGAGAAATTGCCGTTACTTTATGCGGGACTAACCCGTTAACGTCGTCCCATCCTTGCCATTGGGTAGAAGCGGGCAGTGTCCGGTATTCGCGTGGTGGCAAGATACTTCAACCAAAAACTGCGGTGCTTGCTGTAAATAACCCAAAAATGCCTGCGCCACAATAGACAACTGTTTTCCTGATGGGTAGGCGTAGTACCACTGCCGAGCAATCGGAAAGCCCTGCACATCGAGCACAGCGAGTTGTCCCATGGGCGCATCCAGTGCCAAGGTGTGGCGTGACAAGACTGAAATGCCCAGGCCGCCAATAATCGCCTGCTTGATCGCCTCATTACTTCCTAATTCCATTCGTATTTTTAATTTCAAACCCTGTTCAGAAAAAATACGTTCCGTCGCAATGCGCGTACCGGAACCGGGCTCCCGCGATAAAAATGGTTCCTCGGCTATACGCCTGAGCGTGATTCTTTTCTTATTGGCAAGCGGATGATTGACCGGTGCAAGCACGACCAGCGGATTCTCCAAGAACGCCTGTGCCACCGCACCCACTTCCTCCGGCGGCTGACCCAAGATATAGAGATCGTCCTGATTGTCTGCCAAGCGTTCCAATACACGCTCACGGTTGGACACTTTGAGCGAAACCTCGACGCCCGGATATTGCTGGCAAAACATCCCCAGCAAGCGCGGCGCGAAATATTTTGCGGTAGTCACCACCGCAAGCCGCAGTTTGCCAGCCTTCAGCCCTTTCATATCTGCCGCAACCATCTCGAACTGCGTGAGGTGTTCGAAAATGCCGCGGCAGGTTTGATGCAACTCGCGTCCGGCATCGGTGAGATACATTTTCTTGCCAACCTGCTCGAACAGCGGCAAACCGACTGCATCGGTTAATTTCTTGATTTGCATCGACACCGTGGGTTGAGTCAAGAACAGCTCTTCTGCGGCGCGTGTAAAACTTCCCAGACGGGCAATAGTTTCAAAAACTTCAAGTTGACGCAAGGTGCTATGACGCATGAATCACTCCTGTTATCCATAGATATTAGTCTATCAGTCTTATCGATAAGTTTGATTGTTATTTATGATAATAATATTACATGATGCATACAACGCGCCGGAAAATACTTTTTTATTGAACTGGTATTGCCTGCTGTTCATATTTCTTTAAAAGTAGATATGGTGCGGTTTTTTCAACTATTTGGAGATAATTATGGCTTCCGAAACAATCAAAGAAGGTAAAGATCGCTACAAGTCTGGTGTCATTCCGTACAAGAAAATGGGTTACTGGGAACCCGATTACGTGCCCAAAGACACGGATGTTATCGCCCTGTTCCGCATCACCCCACAACCTGGGGTGGAACATGAGGAGGCAGCCGCCGCAGTCGCCGGCGAATCCTCCACCGCTACCTGGACCGTGGTATGGACTGACCGCCTGACCGCGTGTGAACTCTATCGCGCCAAGGCTTATCGCTCTGAATTGGTGCCCAACACCGGCCCTGGCACCAAGAACGAGGCGCAGTACTTCGCCTACATCGCCTATGACATAGATCTGTTCGAGGAGGGGTCGATCGCCAACCTGACCGCTTCCATTATCGGCAATGTGTTCGGCTTCAAGGCGGTCAAAGCGCTGCGCCTGGAAGACATGCGCATTCCGGTTGCTTACCTCAAAACCTTCCAGGGCCCCGCAACAGGTATTGTGGTGGAACGCGAGCGCCTCGACAAGTTCGGCAGACCATTGCTGGGTGCCACTACCAAACCGAAGCTGGGTCTTTCTGGCCGCAACTACGGGCGCGTGGTGTACGAAGGACTCAAAGGTGGCCTTGATTTCATGAAAGACGACGAGAACATCAACTCCCAGCCTTTCATGCATTGGCGTGACCGCTTTCTGTTCTGCATGGAGGCGGTGAACAAGGCTTCTGCCGCCACCGGCGAAGTCAAGGGCCATTACCTGAACGTCACCGCCGGCACTATGGAAGACATGTATGAACGCGCGGAATTCGCGAAATCCCTAGGCTCAACCATTATCATGATCGACCTGGTGATCGGCTACACCGCGATTCAGTCAATGGCCAAATGGGCGCGCAGGAACGACATGATCCTGCATTTGCATCGTGCCGGCAACTCGACCTATTCGCGGCAGAAAAATCACGGCATGAATTTCCGTGTGATCTGCAAGTGGATGCGGATGGCGGGTGTGGATCACATTCACGCCGGCACGGTCGTTGGCAAGCTTGAAGGCGATCCGCTCATGATCAAGGGCTTTTACGATACTCTGCGCGAAACGCATACTCAGCGAAGTCTCGAACACGGCCTGTTCTTCGATCAGGATTGGGCATCGCTCAAAAAAGTCATGCCGGTTGCTTCGGGTGGCATTCATGCCGGCCAGATGCACCAGTTGCTGGATTATCTCGGCGAAGACGTGATACTGCAGTTTGGCGGCGGCACCATTGGTCACCCGCAAGGCATACAAGCCGGCGCGGTTGCCAATCGCGTTGCGCTGGAAGCAATGGTACTAGCACGCAACGAAGGTCGCGACTACGTGAAGGAAGGTCCGCAGATTCTCGAAGCTGCCGCCAAGTGGTGCACACCGCTCAAACAAGCGCTAGAGACGTGGAAGGATATCAGTTTCAATTACGAATCTACCGACACCGCCGATTTCGTGCCGTCCACCACGGCCAGCGTCTAATCATACCTAGGAGAAAATAATTATGATGACCAATGTAGGAAATCGTATCACGCAAGGTCAGTTCTCTTTCCTGCCCCCGCTGACAGATAAGCAAATTTCGGCGCAATTAAAATATGCGTTGAAGAACGGCTGGGCGATAGGTATCGAGTACACCGATGACCCACATCCACGCAATACTTATTGGGAAATGTTTGGCAACCCGATGTTTGACCTGAAGGACCCTGCTGGGATTCTGATGGAAATCAACAGCTGCCGCAAGACGTTCCCGAACCACTATATCCGCGTAACCGCGTTTAACTCAACGCGCGGGGTGGAGAGCCCAACTATGTCATATATTGTCAATCGGCCGAAGACAGAGCCGGGCTTTGGTGTGGTGCGGCAAGAAGGGGCAGGCCGGAGTATTAGCTACACTATCCACTCCTATGCGACCGACAAGCCGGAGGGTGAGCGGTATTAACGAAGGATTCCCTTCCCCTTTTCTTGAAGGGGAAGGGAAATGATTGGGGTGGGAGTAAGGCTGACGAGTTACAGAAATTGACTTCTATCGTCTCCCCTTCTGCTCTTTGTTGCTGGCGAAGAATTTGCCGTATTGTTGTTGCATAAAACCGATTTCCAGCACAAGACAACTGTCATTTTGGTTGATAGATTTCCCGAATGAAGTTTGCATGGCTTTATTGTATGGATCAAACGTGAAAAAACATACGAAAGAACTTACCCCTTCCGATAGCAGTCCGGTTGATCTGGATGCAGAATTCCGCGCTTCCAACATCAAGGAAGTGCTGGATAAGCTTGATCGTGAATTGATCGGCTTGAAACCCGTGAAAACCCGCATCCGCGAGACGGCGGCGCTATTGCTCGTCGACCGCGTGCGCAAGAAATTGGGCCTGACCGCCGGGGCACCTAGTCTACACATGTGTTTTACCGGCAACCCTGGTACCGGCAAGACTACTGTAGCGCTACGCATGGCCGAAATCTTACACCGCCTGGGTTATGTTCGTGAAGGACACCTTGTTTCCGTCACCCGCGACGATCTGGTGGGTCAATATATCGGCCATACCGCCCCCAAGACCAAAGAAGTACTGAAGAAAGCGATGGGGGGAGTGCTGTTTATCGATGAGGCCTATTACCTCTATAAACCCGAGAACGAACGCGATTATGGCGCTGAATCCATAGAAATCCTGCTGCAAACGATGGAGAATAACCGCGATGACCTAGTCGTGATCCTGGCTGGCTATAAAGACAGGATGGAAAAGTTCTTCCATAGCAATCCCGGCATGCGTTCACGTATCGCGCACCACATCGACTTTCCCGACTATAGTGCCGATGAATTGCTTGCAATCGCCAAACTGATGCTGGCGGCGCAGAATTACCGCTTCAGTCCCGAGGGCGAAAAAGCTTTCAGTGATTATATCCGGCTACGCATGAAGCTGGAGCATTTCGCCAATGCCCGCTCGGTTCGCAACGCCCTTGACCGGGCGCGGCTGCGCCAAGCCAATCGCTTGTTCGAGGGAGCGAAGAAATCATTAGCCAAAATTGATCTCATGACGCTTGAAGCGGAAGATATTCTAGCCAGCCGCGTGTTCCTCGAAGGCAAGCTCGATGGTGAATCCAATTCCGGTACGGAAACAAAAAAATAGACAGGTGAACGATGGCACTGTAACTAGTATAACAACCCATTAATTACGAAACATAATGCCTAGCCATTTTTGTATCTGCATCCTGCCGAGTGAACGCCCACTCAATGCCACGTTGCTCC
>JAYSQR010000014.1:0-11733 GCA_043721435.1 Nitrosospira sp.
AAGTCGACCGGCAGAAGTTTTAAGCCTTTGTGTATCGGTTTGAATCGCGCCATATCGCATCCACTTTAGTTTTATTTCGTAATGGAATTATGGCAGATCAAGAGGTGAATTTTTAAGCGAATTTTGGTTTTTCTACAGCCTCAACGTTCAAATTGAGGGGCAGGCCGCTTCTGGCCTGTCCCGCTCGAATGCAGGGTTAGGGTGATGGACGCTCATTTGGCAATATGGTTAATAGACGCGATGGCAATAGCGGTGATTGTGCTTAATGCGATAGCGATGCGCGAATTAAATAAGGCCTTGCGGGCAATAGAAATGCTCTCGCGGCGAAGATCGGAATCTTTGGAGTCCAGCCATGACAAAACAATATCATGACTTTTGCTGCCCGGTACGCCGTACTCGCCCTTTGCGAGTGAGTAGCGGACGGCCTTTTCATCGAGAGCGTCAAGCTCTCGATGCGTCACGCCGTCGTATACTTTGTTTGCAATCTCGGTGCGTATATCGCTTTCTGCGCTCATTGAAAAACCCTAACGTAGAGCTAACCGGCGCTGCGCGGCTTTATCGCGCAGCGTCCAGCGACTGAAAGGAGCGAGGTTGAGCGCCGGGTTAGGCATCGCGTTTCTCGATCGCTGACCGCGCAGCCTCGGGCAGTTGAGAATAGAGAGATGCAATATGTTTGGGTCTCGTGATTCGGTCTTCCACAATAAAATTTAACATGCTGAATAGATGCTGCCCCATTTCGGGTGTGTCGTTTAGGTTTATCTCACCTGGGTGCACCGCGTTATTGCCAATTACTCGGCAGTAGTCGAAGGCTTGCTGCACCTGAACGGGCAACCCCTTCGATACTAGCGCCTTGATATCGGCGTTGATGTTCTCGCCTTTTTCTCCAAGTTCAACCATTAGCTTTTGAATGGCAAGCCTAAGCAGCGCTACCGCTGCCCTTGGCGAGCGACTGAAAATGGATCTGGCCTCTTGATACTCTTCAACAATACTCTTTGGCATATCTGGGTGTGGAGGTGCCACAGGTGCTTCCGCAGGAATAATCATTCTGCCGTCGTGCCAATATGAGATTTCTTGGCAGTGCTCACAAACACAGAATGTAATGGGGGAGACATTGGCGCTGTGATAGCCAAAACAAAGAACGTTCCATGTTTGTTTGGCATAAACGCCGCAATGGATGCAGTGAAACTGCTGTTCTTTGTCTGTCGGTGGATAGTATTTAGTCATGACGAGTGTTGAATGCCTAACGTTCGACATGAGCGGCGGGCCAAAGGGTGCGAAGCAGCCTTTGGAACGTCCGCTCGATGGAGGGGTTAGGTCTCAGCGGGACAAAGTTCGAGCAATCCACAAGGAGTTCCTTCGCCTGCCTGAATGAAGAGGCAAGATCGATGACTACTTTCCGCTTTGAGCCCCGCAGATGCCAACTGCTCGCGAACAGCGACCCGCGCGCAGTCGAGGTCGTGGTCGGAAAGAGAGATGAGATCAACCAGCACAATCAACCAACGCCCACTTCTGAGGCGCAGCGAAAACAGATGGCGGTAGGGCAATGGACTGTGTTCTGCTGGGTCGGTTGCATACCAGTGAGTGAGGTAGAACAGGAACTGGACGGTTGACTCCGGAGGAGCTTCTGAAAGCCAGAAGACCTTCTTCTTGTCGTTTGGCTCTGGCTGCGCCCGAAGCTCGGACACTGGAACTTGTACTCGGAAGGCAAGGAGCGCTTGACCTGCCGGAGGCACATCGACTTGCCAGCGGACGATATGCCGTTCGGAGTTACTTCGTAGTGCTTTTCGGCGTACGTAAGAATCAGTGCACGACCATTGGCACACGCCAGAGGAGTGGATGGAAACCTTGAGGTCGCTCCCAAACATCCGGCTTGTGATGTACGTTTCATCGCCCGATACCCATGCTTTCCAGATAGTCGATCGTGGGCCCGCCCTGCTTCCGATTGCGAATCGAGCCTCGGTGCGTGGTGATGTCACCTATGGGACCTAACGTAATATATACGACATCAATTATCCAATAATCCACCGCATGTGTCGCATAATCTCAATTGAAATAGACTATCTTATTGCCTAGACTGATCAAAGGGTAAAGCAAAAGGACGGGTCATGCAAACAAATGCGACATCAGCGCCAGGCAGGAAATTACTGGATCAGGTGCGCGACAAGATACGTTTCAAACACTATAGCTTAAGCACGGAAAATACCTATGTATCCTGGATCAAACAGTACATTTTGTTTAACGGCAAGCGTTATCCGGCAGAAATGGGCGCGGCTGAGGTGGAGGCATTTTTAACTTATCTGGCTACCGGGCGTCATGTGTCCAGTTCTACCCAGAATCAGGCGCTGTCGGCGATCCTGTTTCTGTATCGTGAGGTGCTGGCGCTGGATTTGCCGTGGCTGGATGGTTTTGAACGTTCTAAAAAGCCACGTCGTTTGCCGGTGGTGTTGACGCCGCTCGAGGTGCAGGCCTTGCTGCGAGAGGCGGCAGCGGCGCCGGAGCCGGTCGGGTTAATCATTAAGCTATTGTACGGCACCGGCATGCGTTTGATGGAAGCGGTACGTTTGCGGGTCAAGGATGTGGAGCTGGCGCGCAGGGAAATTATCGTGCGCGATGGCAAGGGTGGCAAAGACCGGGTAACCATGTTGCCGGATAGCCTGGCGGAAGCGATGCGTTTGCAGCTTGCATTACGCCGCGAATGGCATGAGCAGGATGCCGCGCTCGGCAAGGCGAATGTCTGGTTGCCGGATGCGCTGGCGGTTAAGTATCCGCATGCGGCGAAAGAGTGGGGCTGGCAATATGTGTTTGCCGCCAAAAATTATTCCATTGATCCGCGTAGCAAGGCAGAGCGCCGCCATCATGTCGAAGAAAAACAGGTGCAACGCTATGTTAAAAAAGCGGCGCTGGCGGCGGGTATCGCCAAACCGGCCTCGCCGCATACCTTGCGTCACAGCTTTGCCACCCATGTTTTACAAGCCGGTTACGATATCCGCACGGTGCAGGAGTTACTGGGGCATAGCGATGTGGCGACGACGATGATCTACACCCATGTGCTGAACAAGGGTGGGCGTGGAGTAGTCAGTCCGCTGGATGCGTTGTGATTAAGGATAAGAAGTTCACCGGGCTTGATCGCCCATTCCGGCCGGGTAGCAGGGAGAACGAGAAAAGCGCCTGTCTGTTCTGAAAAGAGATTCAGCCGCGCCAAGTTATGCGGCATAATTCTTCCTTTTTCATTTCGACGCGATGAATGCTGCCCGGCTGGCCTGGTACCCTGCACCGTCCTCCATTTCACCGCGTGCCCGTGACTGGCTGCAGAACCGCGGTTCCCTTACCCGCCTGATTCAGCAGCGGTGCAGCAATTTTCGCGTCCAGCCGGTATCTCAGTCATTGGCGACGATATGCGGGGACGAGCTTGCCGTCATGGGTCTACGCCGCAGCGAGCTGGCGCTGGTGCGGGAGGTGTATCTGTATTGCGGCAACACGCCGGTGGTCTTTGCACATTCGGTTGTGGCCAGGAAAAATCTGCGCGGTGCATGGCGCGGATTGAGCGGCCTCGGCAACCGGTCGCTGGGTACGGTACTGTTTACCAATCCGGTGGTCAAACGCACGCCGCTGCGATTCAAGAAACTGAATGCGGGCCACCCACTTTTCCGCCGCGCCTGCAGAGGATTGCCGGCGACGACAGCAGTGCCGTCCAGCCTATGGGCGCGACGCTCCCTGTTCACTCTGCACGGACAGTCCATACTGGTTACCGAAGTGTTTCTTCCCGCCATTCTGGATTTAACCCAGATAATCCGTTAGGACGCGAGATGATGGTGAGGCAGGTTGCGAGACAGTTTTGTCGGTTGAGAGAAGGCCATAGCTTGATCTATGGACGCCGAGCAAGCGGCGAAAATGGCCACAAACTGACCGCCAGCGCTTGCGTAGGCTCGGAGAGCCGCCTAATGAATTATTTGGGTTTAAGCTAGTGACTTTCACGCAACGCCTCGACCATTACCGCAAACTGATGCGGCTGGACAAGCCCATCGGCATCCTGCTGCTGCTGTGGCCGACGTTATGGGGCCTGTGGCTGGCGGCTGGGGGTGTGCCCGATATAACCATTCTGGTGATATTCGTGCTGGGTACGGTGCTGATGCGTTCCGCCGGTTGCGTGATCAACGACTACGCCGACCGTAATATTGACCCGCATGTCGCGCGCACCAAGAACCGCCCGCTGGCGACCGGGGTGGTGAGCGGCAAGGAGGCACTGTTGCTGGCAGCGGGTCTGAGTCTGTGCGCGTTTCTGCTGATACTGCCGCTGAATCGGCTCACGCTCGTGCTGGCGGTGTTTGCACTGTTCCTTGCCGCCAGCTATCCGTTTACCAAGCGCTTCTTCGCCATGCCACAAGCCTATCTTGGTGTTGCTTTCAGTTTCGGCATCCCGATGGCGTTCGCCGCGCAGACTGGCGAGCTACCATCGATCGTCTGGCTGCTGATGGCAGCGAACCTGCTGTGGGTGATTGCTTACGACACCGAGTATGCGATGGTGGATAGGGCCGACGATCTCAAGATAGGTATCAAGACCTCCGCTATCACGTTCGGGCGTTTCGATGTGGCCGGGATCATGCTGTGCCATGCGCTTTTTCTAGGTATCATGGTCGGCATAGGGCTGATGCAGAAACTGGGCGTCGCGTATTATGCCGGTCTGGTTACTGCAGCGGGTTTGATTGCTTATCAGTATCGGCTGATTCATGAGCGCGATCCGGCATGCTGTTTCAAAGCTTTTTTACACAACAACTGGGTGGGTGCGGTGGTGTTTGCCGGCATTGCGCTCGATTATCTGATAGAGACACTCAAAAATGCCCCACTACCATGAAATATAAAGACCTGCGGGATTTTATCGCGCAACTGGAAAGCCAGGGCGAACTGAAGCGCATCACGGCCGAAATAGACCCGCGTCTGGAGATGACCGAAATCTGCGACCGGGTGCTGAAGGCTGGCGGTCCTGCCATTCTGTTCGAGCATCCCAAGGGACACACCATACCCGTGCTCGGAAATTTGTTCGGCACCCCGCGGCGGGTGGCGATGGGTATGGGACAGGAATCGGTGGCAGCGTTGCGGGGAGTGGGTGAACTGCTCGCTGCCCTGAAAGAGCCCGAGCCGCCCAAGGGTCTGAAAGATGCGTGGGATAAATTTCCGGTGCTGAAGCAAGTGCTCAACATGGCGCCCAAAGTGGTTTCGAGCGCGCCGTGCCAGGAGATCGTGTGGGAAGGCAAGGACGTGGATCTCGGCAGGCTGCCGATCCAGACCTGCTGGCCGGGAGATGCCGGCCCGCTGATTACCTGGGGATTGACCGTCACCCGCGGGCCGCACAAGACCCGGCAGAATCTAGGCATATACCGGCAGCAGGTAATCGCGCCCAACAAAATCATCATGCGCTGGCTGGCCCACCGCGGCGGTGCGCTGGATTTCCGTGATTTCTGTCTCACCCATCCGGGGCAGCCTTATCCGCTGGCAGTAGCGCTGGGAGCAGACCCGGCGACCATACTCGGTGCGGTCACCCCGGTGCCGGACAGCCTCAGCGAATACCAGTTTGCCGGTTTGCTGCGCGGCGCCAAAACCGAAATCATCAAGTGTCTGAGCCATGACCTGCAGGTTCCGGCGAGCGCGGAAATCGTACTGGAAGGATATATTCATCCGGGCGAAACGGCGCTCGAAGGCCCGTTCGGCGATCACACCGGTTATTACAACGAACAGGAGACCTTTCCGGTATTTACGATTGAGCGCATCACTATGCGGCGCAATCCAATTTTCCATTCCACTTACACCGGCAAGCCGCCGGACGAGCCGGCGATACTGGGCGTGGCGCTGAACGAAGTGTTCGTACCGCTGCTGCAAAAGCAGTTTCCTGAAATCGCCGATTTTTACTTGCCGCCGGAAGGCTGCTCTTATCGCATGGCGGTGGTGAGCATGAAAAAGCAGTATGCCGGACATGCCAAGCGCGTGATGTTCGGCGTGTGGAGTTTTCTGCGCCAGTTCATGTACACCAAATTCATCATCGTCACCGATGATGATGTGAATATCCGCGACTGGAAGGAAGTGATCTGGGCCGTCACCACGCGCGTCGATCCCGCACGCGACACGCTGATCGTGGAAAACACGCCGATAGATTATCTCGATTTCGCCAGTCCGGTATCGGGTCTGGGCGGGAAAATGGGTCTGGACGCCACTAACAAATGGCCGGGAGAAACCACCCGCGCATGGGGCACGCCGATTGCGATGGATGCAGCGGTGAAAGCGCGTGTGGATGAAATCTGGCGGGACCTAGGGCTTTGACCGCCTACTATTCTTGCTTCAGTTGGAATCCCCGGAACTACTCGACTGTCACTGATTTCGCCAGATTGCGCGGCTTGTCCACGTCGGTATTTTTTTGCAGGGCGACGTGGTAGGCAAGCAGTTGCAGCGGGATGGTGTGGAGGATGGGGCTGAGTAATCCCGCATGTTCTGGCAGGCTGATGACGTGCATGCCTTCGCTTTGCTGAATGGTCGAGTCGGCATCAACGAAAACATAGAGTTCACCGCCGCGCGCGCGCACTTCCTGCAAGTTGGATTTGAGTTTTTCCAGTAACGCGTTATTGGGAGCAATCGCGACTACTGGCATGTCCTCGTCTACCAGTGCGAGCGGACCGTGCTTCAATTCGCCTGCGGCGTAAGCTTCAGCATGGATATAGGAAATCTCCTTGAGCTTGAGCGCGCCTTCCATGGCGATGGGATAGTGCATGCCGCGCCCGAGAAACAAGGCGTGGCGCTTCTGCGCAAATCTTTCAGCCCAGACCTTGACCTGGGGTTCCACTTGCAGCGCGTGCTGTAGCGCGACTGGCAGGTGGCGCAGCGCAGTGATCACTTCGCGTTCTCGCTCGCTCGATAATTTTCCACGTAGTTTCGCCAGCGTCATGGCAAGCAGCATCAGTGCTGCCAGTTGGGTGGTGAATGCCTTGGTCGAGGCCACGCCGATTTCCGGCCCGGCGCGGGTAAGGAAGCGTAGATCAGTTTGCCGCACCAGTGCGCTTTCCGGCACGTTGCAGATGGCCAGACTGTGACGGTGTCCCAGCGACTTGGCATAGCCGAGTGCGGCCAGCGTGTCGGCAGTTTCTCCTGATTGGGAAATCGCCACTACCAGTGCGTTGGGGCTGGCTACCGGGTCGCGGTAGCGGTATTCGCTCGCGATCTCGACGTTGCAGGCCAATCCTGCCATGGATTCCAGCCAATAGCGGGCGACCAGTCCGGCGTGGTAGCTGGTGCCGCAGGCGAGTATCAGCACGCTGTCGGTATGCCGGAAAATATTTTCCGCTTCGCTGCCAAACAGTTGCGGAGAAATGGAATGGGCATTGAGCACCATTTCCAGCGTATTCGCCACCACACCCGGCTGCTCGAATATTTCTTTCTGCATGAAGTGGGCATAAGGTCCCAGTTCCACTGCCGCATCAGTCAACTCACTTTCGTGCACAGCGCGCACCACTTCCCGGCCCGAGCCGCCAGCAAGACAATTGACGATGCGATAGCCGTCATAACGCAGTTCGGCCACATCGCCTTCTTCCAGGTAAATCATGTGCTTGGTTACCTGCAGCAGCGCAGAGGCATCGGAAGCAGCGTAATTGCCGTGCTCGCTCAGCCCCAGCAACAACGGCGCGCCATTGCGGGCAACGACAATGCGCTCGGGCCGCATTTCTTCCATGACGGCGATGGCGTAAGCACCTTGCAATTCGGCAATGGAGCGGCACACTGCTTCAAACAAGTCAGGGGTTTGCTTAAGGTTGAGCGTGATGAGATGGGCGATGACTTCGGTGTCGGTGTCGGACAAAAACTCGAATCCGGCAGTCTGCAGGCGTTGGCGTAGCGCTTCATGATTTTCGATGATGCCGTTATGCACCACTGCGACCTTTGCTACCCCAGCGGAAAAATGAGGGTGAGCGTTGCGCTCGGAAGGTGCACCGTGTGTAGCCCAGCGGGTGTGGGCGATGCCGACTTCACCCTGAAATTGCTGTTCATCCGCGAGCTTGCTGAGTTCTGCAACCCGCCCGGTAGTGCGTAATCTACGCAATCCGCCATTCACCAGCGCAATTCCGGCAGAGTCGTAGCCGCGGTATTCGAGGCGGCGCAAACCTTCCAGCAGAATAGGGACAACATTATGTCTGGCAACCGCGCCGACTATACCGCACATAGGCAAATTCTCTCGTCGCTACCTTCCCCGGGATGACAGAACTGAGAATATTCTTTCATTTTCCACTTTTCGCTTTTTTTATTGGCCGCTTCCACCCGGCGATGCTCATCTGCCTCGCACGTGACAGAGTCAGGCTCTCCGGCGGAGTGTCCTTGGTGATGGTCGAACCCGCACCGATGGTCGCGCCTTTCGCCACTGTCACCGGCGCGATCAGCTGGGTATCGGAGCCGATAAATACGTCGTCTTCGATGATGGTCTGGTGTTTATTGGCGCCATCGTAGTTGCAGGTAATGGTCCCAGCACCGATGTTGACATTTTTGCCGACGATGGCATCGCCGACGTAACTCAAATGATTCGCCTTGCTGCCGGCTGCTATGCTGCTATTTTTGACTTCGACAAAATTGCCGATATGGACTTCGCTCGCAAGCCGGGTTCCGGGACGAATGCGGGCGTAAGGCCCAATACGGCAGTTTTTCCCGATTTCGGCGTCTTCGATCAGGCTGAATGGAGCGATCAGCGTTCCTGCTGCAACCTTCACATTCTTCAGGATACTGTGAGCGCCCACTCTCACATTATCGCCTAGCTGCACCGAACCTTCGAAAATACAGTTGACGTCTATCGCCACGTCACTGCCGCAGGCAAGCTGGCCGCGAACGTCGACACGGGATGGATCGGCCAGGGTCACGCCCAGTTCCAATAATCTGTTGGCGGATTCGTGTTGATAAATACGTTCAAGCGCTGCCAGCTGCGCTTTGCTGTTGATGCCCAGTGTTTCCCAGGCATGACCCGGCTGGGCAGCTTCCACCCTGACCCCATCTTTGACTGCCATCGCCACGATGTCGGTGAGGTAATACTCCTTCTGCGCATTCTTGTTTTCCAGCTTAGGTAACCAGTCATGCAGATATTGGTTGGGAATCGCCATGATGCCGGTATTAATTTCGCGGATTTGCCGCTGGGCTTTGCTGGCATCCTTCTCTTCGACAATGGCGGTGATCTTGCCCACCCTACTGCTACGCACGATTCTGCCGTAGCCGGAGGGCTCGTCCAGTTCCAGCGTGAGTAGCGCAAGATATTTTGCTGCTGCCGCTGCTATCAATTTCTTCAAGGTTTCAACCCGGGTCAGCGGCACATCGCCATACAGCACCAGCGTCACGCCTTTCTTGTCCAAATGAGGCAGCGTTTGCATCAGCGCGTGGCCTGTACCCAACTGCGGCTCCTGTTTTACCCAGATGAGTTTCTTGTCATCTATCGTCTGCGGTACGATTTCGCCGCCGTGACCGTACACCACACAGATTTTTTCCGGCACCAGCGCATGCGCTGTATCGAGCACATGGGAAAGTAGCGGCCTGCCAGCCAGCGGGTGCAGCACCTTGGGCAGCGTCGAGTGCATGCGTTTGCCGAGTCCGGCGGCGAGAATGACTATGTTTAGTTTAGGCACGACAGTAGGCGGTAATCAAGCATTCGTGAAAAGTGTTACAGCGGGAGACAAGAGGCTATTTCCCCCCACAGCGCTTTCAGACATGGCGTACGGCGCGCTGCAGAATCGGCATAGATGGGTCGCGTATTTGGATATACATGGCTGGATTCTAGAGCTTTAGCGTGATAACGGCAACCCACGGAGGGTTTGTTCAGCGGTTCCATAATTCCAGAGAAATAAAAAGGCGGCCAAGGCCGCCTTTTTCGGGGATGAAACAAAACAACTCAATGGCCGCGTTTCCTCAGCTTCTGAATCGCCGCCAATTGTGCTATCGACTCGGCCAGTTCCGCCTGGGCGCGGGCATAATCCATGCTGGAGGAACGATCCCTCAGGGCTTCCTCTGCATGCTTCTTGGCCTCTATCGCCTTGGCTTCGTCCAGATTGGCGCCACGCACAGCAGTATCAGCGAGGATGGTCACCACGTCTGGCTGTATCTCCAGCATGCCGCCGGAAACGTAAATCAGCTCTTCTTCTTGCAGCGGCGCTTTGATCCGCACCGAGCCGGGCTTGATCCTGGTCAGCATGGGCGTATGGCGCGGATAAATGCCCACTTCACCCGCTTCCGCCGGCGCTACCAGAAACTCGGCAGGGCCTGAGTAGATCGATTCCTCGGCGCTGACGATATCAACGTGAAATACGGTGCTCATTTAAGTTTCCAGTTATATGATGGTCAGTCGAGTTTATAAAAAAGCCTCTGCTACTGCAGAGTCTTGGCTTTCTCGACCGCTTCGTCTATTCCACCCACCATGTAGAACGCCTGTTCCGGCAAGTGATCGTAATCACCATTGACGATACCTTTGAAACCTTTGATGGTTTCTTTCAGCGATACGTATTTCCCAGGGGAGCCGGTGAATACTTCCGCCACGTTAAACGGTTGCGACAGGAAACGCTGAATCTTACGCGCTCTTGCCACTGCCAGCTTGTCCTCTGGGGAGAGTTCATCCATCCCCAGAATCGCGATAATATCGCGCAATTCCTTGTAGCGCTGCAGGGTTTGCTGCACGTCACGTGCGGTGTTGTAGTGCTCTTCGCCAACCACCAGCGGGTCAAGCTGGCGCGAAGTTGAGTCGAGTGGATCCACCGCCGGGTAGATGCCCAGTGAGGCGATGTCGCGTGACAGCACCACGGTTGCATCCAGATGGCCGAAAGTGGTTGCGGGCGAGGGGTCGGTCAGATCGTCTGCCGGCACATATACAGCTTGAATCGACGTGATGGAGCCGGTTTTGGTGGAAGTAATGCGTTCCTGCAAGCGTCCCATTTCTTCGGCCAGTGTCGGTTGATAGCCCACTGCGGAGGGCATGCGGCCTAGCAATGCCGATACCTCGGTTCCTGCCAGCGTGAAGCGATAAATGTTGTCCACAAACAGCAGCACATCGCGGCCTTCATCGCGGAAAGATTCCGCCATGGTCAGGCCGGTCAGAGCGACACGCAAGCGGTTTCCGGGCGGCTCATTCATCTGTCCGTACACCAGTGCCACCTTGTCCAGCACGCCGGATTCTTTCATTTCATGGTAGAAGTCGTTGCCTTCGCGCGTGCGTTCACCCACGCCGGCAAACACCGAAAAGCCGCTGTGCTCAATGGCGATGTTGCGGATCAGTTCCATCATGTTCACGGTCTTGCCCACGCCCGCACCACCAAACAGGCCTACCTTGCCGCCTTTGGCGAAAGGGCAGACCAGATCGATCACCTTGATGCCGGTTTCCAGCAACTCAGTAGATGCTGCCAGCTCATCAAATGCCGGCGCCTTGCGGTGGATCGACATGGTTTTTTCCGCGCCGATGGGACCCATCTCGTCTATCGGCCTGCCCAGTACGTCCATGATGCGGCCCAGAGTCTTGAGCCCGACCGGCACCAGAATCTGTTCACCGGTATTGGTAACCATCATGCCGCGGCGCAATCCATCTGAAGATCCGAGGGCAATCGTGCGCACTACACCGTCGCCCAATTGCTGCTGTACCTCCAGCGTGAGTTCCGTTCCTTCCAGCACCAGCGCGTCATACACTTTCGGTATCGCTTCACGCGGAAATTCAACGTCTACCACCGCGCCGATACACTGAAC
>JAYSQR010000015.1:0-35649 GCA_043721435.1 Nitrosospira sp.
TGGCGAGGAAGTAAAAGAAGATCAATCAGGCCAGCAAAAACTCGCCGCCTGACCGACCTTCCTTGAAAAGGTCATACACCAGATTTGACGATATCTCCCGAAAATGGGCCATACATGATATCGATGCGCTCGATTTCTCCGGGCGCTACGGTATTCCAGCGCGGCGAGCCCGTGTTTTGGTTATTGTTGCCGAGCAGAGTAGACAGCAGGATACCATCGGCATAAATCAGGTTGCGCGCGCTGGCACCCGTGCCGGAGGTGCGCGTTCCCACGGGCGCGTTGGTATCACCGATATAGCGGTTGCGTACTTGCACCGATGGCAGGTATTTAAGGGCATCCTCGGCCTGCATCATGTTGACCGTAGTGTCCATTTTTTCCCGGGTGATGCTCTCGGTCGTCTGCGGCAGATGGTATCTGTCCTTATCAGTTTGTCTTACCAAGGGCGTGCCCCGGCCTTTTGTTGTTAATTCTGGTAATGTCACACTAGAGTCATGTCGTGCAATGACGAAGCTATTGATAGGAGCTTCTTTTCTGGTGGAAACAGGCTTTGTACCCGGGTTAACGGAGACTGTCGGCGTGAGGGCTCTAACAGACGGGTTATTGACTGCTAGCCGTGGGGCATTAATTTTATCTTTTCCCGTATCGTCGACTGCCCCGGCAACCGGCATCCAGACAGACGATGCGCACAGCAGGCTCGCCACAGCGAGCGCAGTGGGTTTTGGTTTTGTATTCAATTTTTTCATACGATAAATCCACATTCGCGCAACAATATTGGGATGTGAGATTAATTTAATTTAAGCAGCTTGGGAATGTGGCAAATTGTCGCGCGACAATCTGTCGCACCCGGATATCTACACTGCCTTCAAGTGAGAATAATTAATCGGAAACAACGGGTTGTTGGATAGGCTTGTTTAGGGAGCACGATCTGGTGTTGTTTTTTTAAACAAGATGTGTACAATTTTCATGACCTTGGTGAGGCGGTCCTGCCAAGGTGATACAACTGTTGCAACAGGGAAACTAGGGTTCCGGCTGCCTTAACTGGCAGTGTCTGGTCCGAGAGTTTCCGGTCTCGTCATGACGAGGCTCCACGGAGGGATAAAAGCCCGGGAGATAATGTACAGGTGATACATTGCCTTCCCGGAATTTAACCCGCTGAATAAAGGAGCTCGTCATGCACTTCCAATCCGTATTTCTTTCCCCATCCGTAGCGGATCAAGCTGGCTTGCTGTCAGGTTAGAGCGGAACGTCATGTCAACCAAACAAAGCCAGGATACTTTTCCCCCGGCTAGCGCCACGACTGCTGGCGATAAACTCGACCGTAGCCTGAGCGCCTGGAATAGCTTTACGCTTGGCTTTGCCGTCGTTTCGCCGGTAGTGGGACTCTACGCCATCATTGGCGTACAGACGGTGGTGACAGGGGGTGGCTGGTTTGCTGCACTGGCCATCTGCCTGGTGATGCAATTGCTGGTGGCGACCGTCTACGCTGAGTTGTCGTCGCAATTTCCGATCGCGGGCGGAGCCTACAAGTGGGCACGGCAGCTCGGAGGAGCTACTGCCGGCCAGTATGCCGGGGTCATCTACGTCAGTTCCGCCATCGCCATGTTGACCACGACTGCTTACACCGGTGGTATCTGGCTTGCCACTTTCTTCGGCCCGACGAGCGGGGGCGGCGGCATGATGGTGCTATGGGGCGCGGTATTCCTGCTGTTGTGTACGTTGCTCAACCTGGTACACGTCAATGTCTTCAAGCTGGTCATCACCCTGGGCGTTTACGCCGAGGTAATCGGGTCGCTCGGTGTGGCGCTGCTGCTGTTTTTCTTTTTCCGGCAACATTCGTTTTCCGAATTGTTCCAGCATCTGGGCACGGGGACAGCACCCAGCGAGACTGCCGCTTTTCTGGCGGCGCTTGCTATTGCGGGCTGGGCCTTCATCGGTTTCGATGCCTGCTCCACCACCGCCGAAGAAACCTGCCAGCCCCGGCGCATGGTGCCGCGCGCGATCTTTTTTTCGCTGTGCACCGTGGGGGCAGTGGTGCTGTTCAATTCTGCCGCACTGACGCTGGCCTTCGACCACGATACCCTGATGAAAACCAGCGCCACATCCGATCCGATCACGCCGCTGATTGCCGAGAGCATCGGCGCATGGTTTGAGAAACCCTTTCTGGCGATCGTCATGATTGCTTTTCTTGCTTGCGGGGCGTCAGTGGTCAAATATGTTTCACGCATCGTCTATTCAATGGCGCGCGAGGGCAACATGCCGGTTGCGCTAAGCCGGGTGACAGTTTCAAAAACTCCGCGCAATGCGGTTGTTTGCACCGTGCTGCTGGCAGGTCTCGGGTTGCTGTTCGGGCTGAATGATGGGGCGGTTGCCACGGTGATAGCCTTCGGCACAGGCGGGCTGTACGCCATGTTCGCCATGACCACCGGGGTAGGGTTATATGCCCGCCTCACGGGCCGCTGGAACCCGGCGCTGGGCGAGCTGAAGCTGGGTGTCTGGGGACTGGTGATCAATGTGCTGGCCTTCCTCTGGTCAGTGTTTGAATTCGTCAACATCGCCTGGCCACGTGCCTACGCCGTTTCACCCAATGCCCCATGGTGGCAACTCTGGGCGGTACCTTTGGTATTGGGCAGTATTCTGGGAGTGACCACGCTGTATGTTTTGATCAACGGGCATACTTATTTTGCAGGCAAAAAAAAGAGCAGAGCATGTTCGAGAAAATACTGATCGCCAATCGCGGTGCTATTGCCTGCCGCATCATCCGCACCCTGCGCCGTATCGGCGTGAAAAGTGTGGGGGTTTACACCGATGCCGATGCATTGTCACGGCATGTGGCGGAAGCCGACGAAGCATATTGCATCGGTAGCGGGGTCGCGGCGGAAAGTTATCTGCGTGCCGACAAGATTCTGCAAGTCGCAAGGCAAAGCGGTGCACAAGCCATTCATCCTGGTTACGGCTTCCTCAGTGAGCAGGCGGATTTCGCCGAGCAATGCGCCGCCCAGGGCATTCGTTTCATCGGCCCCAGTCCGCAGCAGATGCGAGTCTTTGGCCTGAAGCACACGGCGCGCGTACTGGCCTTACTAAATCAGGTGCCGCTGTTGCCGGGAACCGGCTTGCTGGAAAACGTGGAACAGGCGCTGCACGAAGCGGCACAGATCGGCTATCCGCTCATGCTGAAAAGCACTGCCGGCGGTGGCGGCATCGGCATGCGTTTGTGCTGGAACAGGGATGAATTGACTGGCGCTTACGAATCGGTGAAATACTTGGCGCAGAACAATTTCCAGGATGCCGGCCTGTTTCTGGAGAGATATGTCGAGAATGCCCGCCACATCGAGGTGCAGATTTTCGGCGACGGCAAGGGCGGAGTGATAGCGCTGGGCGAACGCGACTGCTCGGTACAGCGGCGCAACCAGAAGGTGATCGAAGAAACTCCTGCGCCCAATCTTGCCCCGCGTCTCCGTCGGGCCCTGCTGGATACCGCCGTGCGCCTGGGCCAAGCGGTCAACTACCAGTCGGTCGGCACGGTGGAATATATTTTCGATGCGTCCAGCGGCGAGTTCTATTTCCTTGAAGTCAATACGCGCCTGCAAGTCGAGCATGGAGTGACCGAAGAAGTGACCGGCATTGATCTGGTGGAGTGGATGGTGCGGCAGGCTGCCGGAGATCTGCCGCCGCTGGATTCGTTTGACATCAAGCCGCACGGTACTGCCATTCAGGTACGCGTGTATGCCGAGAATCCAGCCAAAGATTTTCAGCCTTGCTGCGGGGTGCTCACTGCAGCGGAATTTCCATCTGCGGTGCGCGTTGAAACCTGGGTGCAGCGCGGTGTCGAAGTGTCGCCGTTTTATGATCCGTTGCTGGCCAAGATCATCGTGCATGCGGCAGAGCGTGACCAGGCCATCACCAACTTGCTGGTCGCGCTAGATGCCACCGCGCTGCATGGCATCGAAACCAATCTGGATTATCTCAAGCAGGTCTTGCACAGCACGCTGTTCCGCAGTAGCCAGTACACCACCAGTTTTTTGAACGGTTTCCATTACCTTGCACATACCCTCGACGTGTTCGACCCCGGTGTGCAGACCACGCTGCAGGATTATCCGGGAAGGCTCGGTTATTGGCATGTCGGTGTGCCGCCATCCGGGCCGATGGACAGTCTGGCATTCCGTCTGGCCAATCGTCTGGTTAACAACACACAAGACCAAGCCGGACTCGAGATTACCTTCATCGGCCCGACCCTGCGTTTCAATTGCAACAGTGTGATTGCCGTGACCGGCGCCCCTATCGAGGTGCGCCTGGATGGTGAGCCACTGGCACAATGGCAATCGCATGCGGTCAAGGCAGGGGCGCTGCTGCAGTTCGGGAAAATCAGTGGCTACGGCTGCCGAGCTTATCTGGCGGTGCAGGGCGGTTTTCAGGTGCCCGCTTATCTTGGCAGCAAAGCCACTTTCACGCTTGGTCAGTTCGGCGGACATGCCGGGCGTGCCTTGCGTAGCGGCGATGTACTGCACATCGCGGCGGCGCGCAGTCATGCCCGCCACACCCTGCCGCAGGAACTGATTCCGCACTACACCGATAGCTGGGAAATCGGCGTACTGTACGGCCCGCACGGGGCGCCCGATTTTTTCACCGAAGCAGATATCCGGAACTTTTTTGCGGCTAGCTGGAAAGTGCACCACAATTCCAATCGCACCGGTGTGCGTTTGCTCGGCCCGAAGCCGGAATGGGCGCGTAGCGATGGCGGCGAAGCGGGATTGCATCCATCCAACATCCACGACAATGCGTACGCCATCGGTGCCGTGGATTTCACTGGTGACATGCCGGTGATACTGGGGCCAGACGGCCCCAGTCTGGGCGGCTTCGTCTGCCCAGTCACCATTATTGCTGCTGAATTATGGAAGACGGGGCAGCTCAAGCCGGGCGACACCGTGCGTTTCCGCTGGATGGCAACAGAGCAGACGCTGGCGCTGGAGAAATTGCAGGACGTGACCATCCAGCATCTTCGGCTGCCAAAAGTCATTCCGGTGCTGCCCAAGGCAAGCGCAATGGGCAGTCCCATCCTGCACCGAATTCCGGAAAGCTCCCGGCAAGTGCAGGTGGTGTATCGCCAGTCCGGTGACAAGAATATGCTAATCGAATATGGCTCGCCGGTGCTTGATCTCAATCTACGCTTTCGCGTACACGCGCTGATGGAGTGGGTGCAGCGAACCATTGATGTGGGCCGTCTGCAGGGAGTCGTGGATCTGACGCCGGGCATCCGTTCGTTACAAATCCATTTCGATTCGCGCGTACTGTCGCGCAACAAGTTGCTGGGCATACTCATTGCTGCAGAGAAGAAATTGCCCGCCATCGAGAATATGAAAGTGCCGACGCGCATCGTGCACCTGCCGTTATCGTGGGATGACGCGGCGACGCGGCTGGCGATCGAGAAATACATGCAGTCGGTGCGCGACGATGCGCCGTGGTGTCCGAGCAATATCGAATTTATCCGCCGCATCAACGGGCTGGACAGCATCGAGGTAGTACAGCGCATTCTGTTCGAAGCGAGCTATCTGGTACTGGGGCTGGGCGACGTGTATCTGGGTGCGCCGGTGGCGACTCCGCTGGATCCCCGTCATCGTCTGGTCACCACCAAGTACAACCCGACACGTACCTGGACGCCGGAGAACGCGGTAGGCATAGGCGGGGCTTACTTGTGCGTGTACGGCATGGAAGGTCCCGGCGGCTACCAGTTCGTCGGCCGTACTGTGCAGATGTGGAACCGTTATCGCGAGACTAGCGATTTCAAGCATGGCAAGCCTTGGCTGTTGCGTTTTTTCGATCAGCTCCGCTTCTATCCGGTGAGCGAAAGCGAACTACTTGAACTACGCAAGGGTTTTGTCGCCGGGCGCTTCAAGCTGCGCGTGGAGGAAACCGCTTTCAGTTTAAAACAGTACAACGACTTCCTGCGACAGAATGCGGCGGCAATCAGTGTTTTCAAAGCCGGACAGCAGACCGCATTTGAAGCCGAGCGCGAACGCTGGAAGAACAGTGGCCAGATAGAATACGTGAACGAAGCTACGCTCGGCGAGGCGGATACGCAGAGCGAACTGGATCTGCCGCAGGGCGCGTGCGTCATCAGTGCGCACGTGACCGGCAGGGTGTGGAAGCTGCTGGTCAAGCAAGGGCAGCACGTCACGGCAGGAGATCTGTTGCTGATAGTCGAATCGATGAAAATGGAAATTGCGCTGGATGCGCCGGTCAATGGCACGGTGCGGCAGCTATTTTGCAAGGAGGGTGAGCATGTATCCGCCGGGCAGATGCTGCTCGTGGTTCAGGAAGATTGAGCGGTCTCCCCGCTCACCGCAGCAGCGCGCCGAATTGCGGATCGGTGACAGTCTTCTTTATCAAGTCCTGAACGGCAGGGGTCAGCGCCCGGGCGGTCCGGTCGCAGGCAATATTTCTATCAAGGCTGCTCTCGAATTCGTAGCGGCTCTCTACTCGCATCGATTTTCCATTGCCGGAGTTAAGCGATAGAGACAGATCCCACCACCCGCTCGCGAGCAGTCCCCCGTGGCCGGATGAAAAATTAATCTCTGTAAGGCTGCCTATGAGCGATACGCCGTTGTCCGAGTAGATGTTGGCAAGTTTTAGCTCATCGTTGAATGCTTTCTGGACAAACTGCGCAATGCTCATGCCGTCGGGCCCCAGTATTTTTCCTGTAATCAGTCGACAGCTTGCGCGGTAGTTGACTGGCGTTAACATGGCGGCGACCTTAACCTGGCTTCCGGCATATTTTTTCAACGCCTGATGGTTGTCAACCAGGATTGAGTACCGCCCCGGAGTGATGGTTACGCAACCGGCAAGCAAGGTAATACCAATTAATGCAATGATTCTTCTCATGGATGATTTATTTTGTGCAGTAAATGCCGCAGTGCCGCAGTGCCGCAGTGATGCCGGACGCCCTTTGTCCAAAATCCGGCATGGCAGGTCGCCTATAAGGTACAGTTCCATAGAGGCACATATGATGGAAAGAATCGTCTGAGCACGCTTTAATCATACGGACCCCAGATACTTTCTTAACCATTTAATGGCAGGTAGACTATCCAAATTCTTCCTGACATACAAGGAAGATCATGTGGACAGTCAGAACCGGATGCTTTAATCGGGGTGTCGACTGGTGGCGGTCATCCTGATGGAACGGTCTATCTGGAATTAGGCGCCGTTATTGCAAGCTGATGTGCTGATCAATGTTGATCTGATTTAATGTCAATTACTTGTATTGTGAGCGTGATACTTGCTCGAAGGAGTCTGCCATGTTACCAGAAGAGGATCTGTTCCCGCACCAGGATATATTGGCCCAGCTGCACGAAAGCCTGCCGCTGTCCGATAAACTGCGGTTCCTGCACCAGGTGATCCGCGAGGACTTTCCTTTTGTCGATCGCTTGTCCATTGCTCTTTTTGACGAGAAAACCAGCATGCTCAAAACTTATACCCATAGCACCGAGGGCGCCAGTCCCCTGGCCGCGTATGAAGCGCCGCTCGGGGCCGCTTCGTCACTGCGCGAGATCATGCAGCGTCGCCGTCCACGCGTGGTGCAGGATCTGACCATTTTTTCCCATGGCACCCAGGAGCACACCAAACGGGTGGCGAGCACGGGTTATCAGGCTAGCTACACCATGCCGATCTACCAGAGCGACACTTTCATCGGCTTCCTGTTTTTCAACTCCTTCAAACCCCACCCGTTCGTGCCGGAGGTGCTGCGCCAAATCGACATCTACGGCCATCTCATCGCTCTGATGGTCATCAATGAGCTGACCGCGATCCGCACCCTGCTGGCTGCAGTGCAGGCAGCGCGCAGCATGACCCACTATCGTGACGTCGAAACTGGTTCGCACATCGACCGCACTGCACACTATGCCCGCCTCATCGCGCGTGAACTGGCGCCAAGCTATAATCTCAGCGACGAACAGATCGAGCATATTTTTCTGTTCTCGCCGCTGCACGACATTGGCAAGATTGGCATTCCGGACAGTGTTCTGCGCAAACCGGGCAAGCTTGATGAGGCGGAATTCAAGGTAATGATGACCCACCCGCAAAAAGGCCGCGAGATCATTGACGTCATCCTCGAGGATTTCAGCCTGGGCACATTCGGCCATGTTGGCATCATGCGCAACATCGCCGAATACCATCATGAAGCCATCGATGGCAGTGGCTATCCCAAAGGTTTAAAGGGAGATGAAATTCCCATTGAGGCGCGTATCAGTGCCGTGGCAGACATATTCGACGCGCTTACCTCGCGCCGCACCTACAAAGCGCCCTGGAGCAACGATGACGCCTTCGCCATGCTGCGGCGTCTGGCCGATACCAAGCTTGATCGTGACTGCGTCGATGCCATGCTTAAAAATATCGACAAGGTGCAGGAGATCCAGCAGCGCTTCCGCGACGAAGGGGTGGTTTAAAAGGCAGAGGGAGGATGGCACAGTACTTGAGTGAGGCGTACTACCGAGGAAAGCGGATGAACAATACAGCCAGATCCGATTCATGCTGGAGCCAGCCGTTTATCCTGTCCAGTGGTGAACGCTCTTCAGGTGTGCGAGATACTCGTCCGACAGACCTTGCTGGCGGAGTGCTGGATGCGAAGACTTTCGACGCGATTGAAGCCGACCAACTGTTTGACTGCGTCAATCATGCCGACACGCATGTCGGCCAATCTGTGCTTTACCGCTCGCTGGCGCGGCCCCCAACCGATGCTCAACTGGTGCGGGATAAACAGGAGGCGTTGCGCGAACTGGAGTCGAATCCCGGTCTGTGGGCAGCATTGCAGCATTTTGTCAAAGCGATGGTACCTGGAGAACAGTCGCTCTACCATTTGCTCTACGGCACCTTCATCGGCGGTACCGCTATCGACAACCCCCGGGCCGGGCGGGATAAAATGGAGTTCAACGGTTACGGTTATCACCAGTTTGTCGATGGCACCGATTTTGCGGTCGATCTGGTCGAAGGAGCGAATGTGTTGCCACAACCACAGAGCGCCTATCTACGGAACCTGCGCGATACCATCCGCGATTTCGGTCGCTCGCACACCTACGCTCTGATGCGCGGACCCATCTACCTAGTGGAAGGAAGATTCAAGACGCAGGCGGAGAAACCGCGCTATTTACCCGCCCCCCGCTTCAGGCCATCGATGATCAAACCACTGCCGATGCTATTCGCTTTAGCGGCGATCAGTGGGATCCTTTATTTCTTTCAGAGCATGCTGGCTGATCTTAGGGCGTCTTACATCGGCTATGGAATACTTCTGCTGGCAGTGCCGGTGTTTCCCGTTGTCCTGGTCGCAATCAGCGCATCTGATCGCGACTCCGTTATTTATCCATTGCGCAAACAATTCAGGCGCAGCCCTGATCTGGCACAAGCACTGGAGGCGCTGGGCATGATCGACGAACTCCTGTCGTTTCGTTGTTACGCATTGGCCTCTGGCGGCAAGACGACGCTACCGCAGATACTGGAGGCGATCGCCACTGTCTCAGCGTTACGCAGGCGAGAAACCCGCTTCTTGCCAAGAACAATCCGGATTACGTGCCGAACGATGTTTTGCTCGATGACGCCGGACGACTGCTGGTCATCACCGGACCGAACAGCGGCGGAAAAACGGCCTATTGCAAGACCGTAACCCAGATTCAGTTGCTGGGCCAGATCGGTTGTTATATTCCCGCTGCTGCAGCGCAACTGATACCGGCGGAGCAAATTTTCTACCAGGTACCAGACCCAGGCCGGCTGGATGAGGGGATGGGGCGTTTCGGCCACGAACTGAAACGCACGCGCGAGATCTTTTTCAACTCCACGGCGCGCAGTCTCGTCGTACTGGATGAGCTTTCAGAAGGCACGACTTTCGAGGAAAAGATGGAGCTTTCCGAGTATGTCCTCACGGGTTTTTACACCCTGGGGGCGAGCACTCTGCTCGTTACCCACAACCACGAGTTGTGTGAACGCCTGCAAGGCAAAGGATTGGGCAGTTACCTGCAGGGTGAATTTTCGCCACTTGGGCCAACCCATCGCTTGATACCGGGCGTATCGCGCGTGAGTCACGCTGACCGTGTGGCAGCCGCGTTGGGCTTCAGCAAGGAAGATGTGGAGAAGCACCTGGCAACACGCACTGCATGAATAAGGCTGCGCTACATACTTATCCGGAGCCCGGCCGATCGCAATCCCCTATCCGCTAAACCATCCTGATTGGCCGCGTTCCGGACTGAAGGCTGCACTGCATCTGTCACCAGTGGTAATATGCGCAATGACTTGCCCCGCATCTTTTGGAGCGATGGGCGCATCAGTTTTTGTCTTGCGGATTTAACATGAATGCAAGCTATTAAGGATTAAATTATTTTGAAATCGTTGGTTACTGGGGCAAACGGTTTTGTCGGCTCGGCGGTCGTGCGCTGTCTTCTGGCTGCCGGTCATGAAGTGCGCTGTCTGGTCAGGCCGGGTAGCGACCGGCACAATCTTGATAAATTGACCGTTGAAATTTCGGAAGGTGATCTGCGTGATACTGCATCGTTGCAGCGTGCGGTGGTCGGCTGTGACAGCCTGTTCCATGTCGCGGCAGATTATCGGCTCTGGGTGCCGGATCCGGAGACCATGTATGACATTAATGTCAGGGGGACCCAGGCACTGATTCTCGCTGCCGCCGAAGCCGGCATAAAACGCATGGTATACACCAGCAGTGTGGCAACGCTGGGGCTGAATTCTGACAATACTCCGGCCAATGAAGAGACACCTTCCAGTCTTGCCGCCATGACCGGGCACTATAAGCGTTCCAAATTTTTGGCAGAGCAGACTGTGCAGCAACTCACCGACGAACATAAGCTGCCACTGGTTATTGTCAATCCTTCCACCCCAATAGGGCCGTGTGATATCAGGCCCACCCCCACCGGACGTATGGTGCTGGATACGTTATGCGGGCGGATGCCGGCCTACATAAATACTGGCCTGAACGTCGCGCATGTGGATGATATTGCGCAGGGTCACCTGCTGGCATATGCACACGGCAAAGCAGGAGAACGCTATCTGTTGGGTGGCGAAAACATGACTTTATTGCAAATATTGCAGACCATCGATGAGATCAGTGGCAAACAGATAAAGCGCATGAATCTCTCAGCAAATCTCATGTTACCCATAGCCTGGATGATGGAAAAATCTGCGATGATCACGGATATTGAGCCACGTGCGACCGTGGACAGTGTGCGCATGGCGAAAAAAATGATGTTTTTCTCCAGCGACAAGGCCACGCGCGAACTGGGCTATTGTTACCGGCCTGCAGCGGAGGCGCTCAGGGATGCGATGTCCTGGTTTCAGGATAATGGTTACTGTAGCGGTGTTTTAGTTCGCTCCCTACAACAGGCATAGCATTTCTCTGCTGTATCTCCTGATCACCGCAGTTTCAAATAATCCTCGTCGGTAATCTTGGTCCAGACCCGGGCTTTGGTGAGGAATGCTTTTTGGCTTTCGATCACTTCCTTCGCTTCCGGCGACTTAGCAGCGAACTCGGTAAGTAGTTCATCATTGGCTTTTCTGAACGCATCCAGCACCTCCTTGGGGAAAGTGCGGATTTTAACTTTTCCCTCCTTTTGCATTTTCTCCCACGCCAGTGTATTGCGGTAAAAAGACTCTGACAGCATATCGAGGGACGTTTCTTTCGCCGCTACCGCGATGATGGTTTTAAGGTCTTCCGGCAGGGCATCAAATTTCTTCTTGTTGACGAACACATGCAATTCTGCGCCCGGCTCATGCCAGCCGGTGTAGTAGTAAGGTGCAATTTTATGGAATCCCATTTTCTCGTCGTTGGCCGGGCCGATCCACTCCACCGCGTCTATCGTGCCGCGCTCCAGCGCAGTGTAAAGCTCACCAGGTGGAATGCTTGTGGGTTTCATGCCGACCTTTTCCACCACTTCCCCGGCATGGCCGGGAATGCGCATCTTCAAGCCATTCAGGTCTTTCAGTGAATTGATTTCCTTCCTGAACCAGCCACCCATCTGAATGTGGGTATTTCCGCCGGGGAACGCGACGATGTTGTGCTTGGCGTAAACCTTGTTCAGCAAAGCCAGGCCACCGCCATAGTAATACCAGGCATTCATCTCAGTTGGGGTCATGCCGAACGGCGTGGCAGTAAAAAAAGTGGCGGCCGGGTCTTTACCTTTGTAATAGTAGGAGGAGGTGTGTCCCATTTCATAGGAGCCGGAACGCACCATGTCGAAAATACCCAGTGGCGCCTTATGCTTGCCGGGCGCATCGATGGTGATGCTCATGCGTCCGGCCGACATTTTTCCCACATTATCGGCAAAACGCTGGGCAGCATTGTGCAGCATGGGCGTGCCTTCTGGCCATGACATCGCAAGCCGCCATTTATACATGGGCTGGGCAGATGCGGTTTGTATTGTTAGCGGCAGAACGAGCGCGATGATGGCGATCAATGCGGGTAAAAATTTCATTGTTCTCTCCTTGGTTTTTATCTTGCCTTCAACTTAATCCGGTTCTCTGCGGTTAGGTGCTTATCCAAACAGTAAAATCATGCCAGGAAAAGCCATTATCAAAGCCAGTACCGATAGCTGCAAAAAAATGAACGGGATCACCCCGCGATAAATATCCGTTGTACTGACTGCAGGCGGTGCCACCCCACGCAGATAGAATAGCGCAAAGCCGAACGGCGGCGTAAGAAAGGAAGTTTGCAGATTGAGCGCAATCAGTATGCCAAACCAGAGCGGGTCTATGCCGAGCGTAACCAGTATCGGCGCGATCATGGGAACGAAGATATAGGCGATTTCGACAAAATCGAGGAAAAAGCCAAGCAGGAATATCGCCAGCATGGAAAGAACAATGAAGCCCCACTTGCCTCCCGGCAATTGCTGCATGATTTGTTCCACTGCCTCATCGCCACCAGTGTAGGTAAACACCATCGAGAAGAAAGTTGCTCCCGCAAGGATGGTGAAAACCATGGCGCTGATCTTGGTGGTTTCCATCGCCACCTGGTGCAACATGGGGAATCTGAAATTTCCACCAGCCAGCGCCAGCGCTACAGCACCCACCGCACCCATTGCAGCAGATTCGGTCGGCGTGGCGATACCGGCAAATACCGTTCCCAGCACAATCATCACCAGGGCGAGCGCGGGTACGATGGCCTTGAATGCTGTCCAATATTGTATTGCGAGCGGCGCATTGTTGCTGGGCATGGCGGGCGCAGCATCTTTTCTGGCAAATGCGAGGATGAGAACGTAAATAATATAAAACGCTACCAACAGCAGTCCCGGAATCAGCGCAGCTCGATACAAATCGCCTACCGGTTGCTGCAGCACGTCGCCCAGGATGATGAGGATAATGGAAGGCGGAATGATTTGCCCGAGCGTGCCCGAGGCGCAAATCACGCCGCTGGCTAACCGTTTGTCGTAATTGTATTTCAGCATTACCGGCAGCGCGATCAACCCCATCGTCACGACCGATGCACCGACCACGCCGGTGGATGCTGCCAGTACCATGCCCACCAGCACGGTAGATGCTGCCAGCCCGCCGCGCACGCGACCAAATAGCGAGCCCATTGATTCCAGCATTCTTTCCGCGATGCCCGATCGTTCCAGCACCAGCCCCATGAAAATGAACAGTGGCACTGCCATCAAGGTGACATTGGTCATGATCGAATGCATGCGCTCTGCCACCAGTTGGAACAGTTGCAGGCCTTCTGCATACAGTCCGAAAATCAGCGCCACACCGCCGAAAGTGAATGCCACCGGGAAGCCCAGCGCCAGCAACACCAGACAGACGAGGAACATGGCGAGGCCGATCATACTTCTTCCCGGTGGGTGTAGCCGGGCCCGGCAGCGGCATCTCCGCGCAACAGGCGCACATTGCGCGAAATCACCGCCAGGGATTGCACCAGTACCAGCAGATAGCCGAGCGGAAGCAGTGCTTTGAAGGCGAAGCGATAAGGCAGTCCACCTGGGTCGACGGACACTTCCTGTATCTGGTAGGAATAGGTAACGAAATCGTAGGAGCTGTACAGGATCAGCGTACACATGGGGATGACAAACAGCAGTGTGCCGAGAATGTCCACCACGGCTTTTATGCGCGGATTCATGCGCCCATAAAATACATCCACCCGCACGTTGGCATTCTCGCGCATGGTGTAGGCTGCGCCCAGCAGAAACATAGCGGCAAACAAATGCCACTCCAGTTCCTGCATGGCGATGGAGCCGGATGCAAAAACATAGCGTGCAACCACGTCGATGAACACCACGCCGATCATGGCCACGCATAGCCAGCCGGCCAGCCAGCCGAATGCCCCTGACAGCCGGTTGATGGCTTGCTCAAATTTACACAGGAGATTCATCTGGAGTTTTGGCTATGGAGGTAAACCAACCGATACGGTTTGCTGGGGATTGGTACGCACTATCTCGTGCTCTGCCGCTATGCGAGCGAGGCTTTAGCCACCCGCAACCGTCATTCGGTCTATCAACAAGGAGCCGCATTGTTTGGAACCCCGCACCAGCGTATCGCTACCCACTGCAGAGATGCCGAGCAGCATGTCTTTCAGATTGCCGGCGATGGTGACTTCCTCGACCGCATGGCGGATTTCGCCGCCTTCCACCCAGTAGCCTGCCGCACCCCGGGAATAATCTCCCGTGACGGAATTTACCCCGTGACCTAGCAACTCAGTCACCAGCAGTCCCTTACCCATTTTCCTGAGCAGTGCGGAAAATTCCAGTGGTGCATTGTTATCCAGAATCAGATTGTGGTTGCCGCCGGCATTTCCGGTGGTGTGCAGCCCCAGCTTGCGCGCAGAATAACTGCCGAGGAAATAGCCCCGCACCACGCCATTCTCGACTACTTTGCGTTCAACCGTGGCGACGCCTTCGTCGTCGAATACACCGCTGGCCAGCCCTTTTTTCAGATGGGGCAATTCGCGAATCTGAATATCCGGTGCAAATACCTGCTTGCCGATGCTGTCCAGCAGAAATGATGATTTCCGGTAAAGGCTGCCGCCGCTTACAGCACCCACAAAATGTCCTATCAGGCTTGAAGCAATGGGTGCTTCGAACAGCACTGGTACTTCGCGGGTAGCAATTTTTTTTGCGCCCAGGCGCGCGACACTGCGCATTCCCGCTTTTTTACCCACGCTGTCGGCTTGTTCCAGATCGCTGGCGTCACGCGCTACGCTGTACCAGTAATCGCGCTGCATGGCGTCATCCCGGCCTGCGATCACCGCACAACTGATACTGTGACGGGAAGTGGGATAACCGCCCATGAAGCCAAGGCTGTTGGCGTAAACAAACTGCGATTCACTCAGCGCAACACTGCCGCCTTCAGAGTTGGTGATGCGCTTGTCGACTGCAAATGCCGCCGCCTCACAGCTTTGGGCAAGCTGTATCGCTTGCTCCACCGGCAGATCCCATGGGAAGTACAAGTCGAGATCGGGAAATTCACGTGCCAGCAAATCAGCATCGGCCAGTCCCGCGCAGTCGTCCGCTGCGGTGTATCTGGCGATGGACAGGGCTGCTGCTACAGTATCGCGCACCGCTTGCGGCGAGAAATCTGAAGTGCTGGCATTGCCACGTTTCTGGCCGATATAAACCGTCACTGCCAGACCTTTATCGCGGTTGTATTCAATCGTTTCCACCTCGCCCCGGCGCACCGTGACATTCTGACCGAAACCGTCCGATACCTCGGTCTCGCAGGCACTGGCACCCCCTTCTCTGGCGTAATCCAGAATGTCGCGTGCGATTTGCTGGAGTGTTGCGTAAGGATAGGAAAAACGTGTGGAGGAAGTGGCGATATCGTTCATGGGGTAGGTTTCACGGAAATTGCGGTGCACCAAAAAATATTGAACCTTATTTCCCAAGTCTGGAAGGCAGGTAGAAGGCGGTTCAAATAGGGTTATGAGTAGAATGGCGCTATGATAGCAGCTTCTTAACACTGCATTAAACAGGCCATCGTGCAAAATGACTTGAAAGATGATCCCGAACAGGATATCGCGCCCAGCAAGACTCGCCGCAAGCAGGAAATGCACGCACTGCAGGACATCGGCGAACAATTGGTGGAACTCAATTCCAAGCAACTGGCTGAACTTGATTTACCGGAAGCGCTGATGGACGCCATCGTTGAAGCCAAGCGGCTGCGTAAACACGAAGCCCGGCGGCGGCAGATGCAATTTATTGGCAAGTTGATGCGCGAAGTAGATACGGCGCCAATCCAGGAAAAGTTCGCCGCATGGGGCGGCGTAACCCGGCAACACACCGCATGGCTGCACTTGCTGGAACGCTGGCGTGATCGTCTGTTAGCGGACGAACAAGCTTTTGCCGAACTCGGGTGGGATTATCCCGCGGCTGATCTGCAGCGCCTGCGCACACTCACGCGCAACGCCCACAAAGAAAAGCTCACCAACAAACCACCCAAAAGCTTTCGTGCGATGTTCCATGAATTACAGACGATCATCCCGGAGGCTTCCGGGCGGATGAATGCCGCGATTGAATGAGCCGGAACGCAGCAATAACCGGTGCGGCTATCCTGATTATGACTGCGTCGCAGTTTTGTTTCTGCTAGGAAAGCTTGGCGCCAGTACCGACCAGTTCAGTTGAGACGATCTTGTAAGTGAATTCTGCCGGTTCCAGGCTGTCCTGCTGGTGATTGCCGATTTCGGCATGGGGGTACATGAAAAATGGCAGTGTGTCTGCAATGCTGTCGCGCGCCAGGATGATGTCTCTGCCGTGATTAAATGCCACCCAGTTCATCTCCCAGGAGCCAAACAGCTTTTCTCTTAGCGCGACCACTTTAAGATGATCGCGCGACAATCCTTCCTCCAGCGCGAACTGATGCACGTCGGCGGGGTCGACCGGTACCCAGCCCAAGCCGGCAAGATAAAATTCCGCGCGGCAATGCTGTTCTCTGCTGATATCGCCAAACTTGCCCAAGCTCTTGTGTGTTGATGATTCGTCAATGCGGATGCCGTAATGACTGCGCGCCGGAATGCCTGCAGCACGTGCCAGTCCCACGAACAGCGTGTTGAGGTCGGCGCACTTGCCGCCCAGGTTGCCACTTTCCAGCATGGATTTGATGTCACCCCGTCCGCAACCGCGGGTTGCCTGATCGCGATAGGAGTTGTCCACCACCCAGTCGTAAATGGCGCGCGCTGTTTTCAGGGGTGACTGGCTGTTGGCTTCTTTGCTGATGGATAAAGCGGTCTTGCGCACAATGCCGTCCAGCGGCATGTCCCTGGTTGGCTGCAGGAAGCGCATTACGTCTGCAGGAATGGCAGACCTGCCACGCTCGGAATAATGGTACAAATTAACGGCGCGATCAGCCGTCTTGACGACGCTGCTTACCGTCACACTGCGTGGGCCGTTGCCATGCCACTCGGCGTAAAACATCGGCGAGGCTGTTCCGGCAATGGTGTCAAATCTGGCTATTTCCGCATTGCCGCTCCACACGCTGCCTTGGGAAAACTGATGAGGAGTATCATTGGTATCCGGTAACGGCAGCCATAAACGCGCTCTTTTCCCTTCACCAGGAAGATCCACCTTGTAGGTCAGGCGGTAACTGTTCCATCGTGACAGGCCGGCTTGCTGGCTGAACGCCAATGGCGTGAGCGGAAATAACGCAGCGCTGGCCCCGGCTAGTTTGATAAAATCCCTGCGTTTCATGATCTACGTGTCAGCCTGATAGCAGAATACACAAATTTAATCCTGCCTCCTGATTAAGTCAATCCTCACGCCTGCCCATGACTATTGCCCCCACTGATCTGCTGTCCACCATCGAACTCGACAACGGAATTGACCCGACCCATACCATACTGTGGATGCACGGTCTTGGTGCGGATGGCAATGATTTCGTGCCGATCATAGATGAGCTTGAGCTGCCGCCAGATAGCCGTATCCGTTTTGTATTTCCCCATGCACCGATGCGGCCAGTGAGCATCAATAACGGTTTTGTGATGCGCGCATGGTATGACGTGCTCAATCTGAATTTCAGTCAGCCCGAAGACGAGACCGGCTTGCGCGATTCGCAGCGGGCAATCGAGGCGCTGCTTGAACGGGAACAGCAGCGTGGCATCACGCCGGAGCGGATCGTGCTGGCGGGCTTTTCCCAAGGTGGGGCGATGGCGCTGCAAACCGGCTTGCGCTACCCAGAGAAACTTGCCGGCATCATGGCGTTGTCGTGCTATCTGCCGCTGCAACAAACTCTCACAGCGGAAGCGCATCGCGCCAATTCCGCCACATCGATTTTCATGGCACACGGCAGTCGCGACCCGGTTATCCCGATGACGCTCGCGGCAGCGTCAAGGCGGCAGTTGCTCGAATCGGGCTATACAGTGGAATGGCACGAGTATCCGATGGCGCACGCGGTTTGTATGGAGGAGATGGCCGACATCAGCGCATGGCTGAGACAGGTTCTGATATAAATAATCTTCCTTGATCTTCCTTGCACTGGCAGATCATGCTGCCCCCAAAATCAATCCCAAACAGTGAGGATAGGCATGGTCTCTTTCGCATGAGGCGGGCGGCGCAGTTTGTTGCTTTAACGTCAAACGGCGGGGCCGTTTGGTGAAATACCGGTAACCCGTAAATGGAGTGAGCGCAGCAGCGCTCTCGCAGCATGATCTTCACGAATTCTTAACAATCGCGCGACACTTTCTTCACACTTGTTGTGTTAGGTTGCATAACATGACGTAATTTCCATCCGTTCTTGGAGCGGAAAATAGAAGAAAATTGAGCCACATTCTCCATACTGAATTGATAAGAAATACCGCCATCCTGTTCGCTATTTCCTCTCAGAGCTTGCTCGTGACCGTGCCGAATTGGGTAACGGAATCTGTCATCAAGGGTTACTTGCGCTGCTGATCGATAGCTCTTCCAGTTGCAAGATCGAATGCCTGTTCGCAAGGTTAGACAAGAAAAACCGAAGCTCATGGCGATGCCGTGTCTGTAGAGCGCGGAAACAGGAGGATTCGGGGGGGGGCGACCAAGAATGTTCTAGGTTGGAATGAAAGTGGCAGGTTTACGATGTACGCCTTCGTTCAAGACCTGTAGTCCGACAAGTGACTGGTTTTAAATGTTGAATTTAGGATAAGCAAAGGAGGATCTGTGATGCAGAGAATTGCCCACGTTGAAGACGACTCGGATATTCGAGACACTGTCAGGCGCATCCTGAGCGTCGCTGGATATACGGTTGACAGCTATGAGACACATAGTGACTTTATCAAATCGCTTCAGGATGCTACGAATCCTCCTGATCTGGCAATTCTCGACGTAATGGTCGAGTCAATGGATGCGGGTCTGAATACCTATGAAGAAATGCGCAAACATTTTCCAGGAATTCGTGTGATATTTCTGACTTCTCTTGGGGAGATGATTCTTCCCTATTTCAGTGGTGAATCCCACGACTGGGTCTGCATAGTTGAGAAACCAGTCGAGCCTGAAAGTTTGTTAGCAATTATTCGCAGTCGCCTAGAGCCTATCAAAGCTGAAACCAGCCCTGCCTAAAGAATGTGACCATGGCAGATGCCGAATTTTCCTGGGAGGCGCCCAAAAATCGCTTCGTACTGCCCGGTACTGGAGTAGACAGCGAGAAACTCAGCGATGAAGTCTTAATCGGGAATGCCCGCTGGTTTATCGTCTTTCGTTGGGCAACAATCGGCGCGCTCCTCCTTTTCCAGATACTGGCAATTGTTTTCTCGGACATACTCACCCAAATTGGCATCACTCATCAACAGGGATGGCCAATTGTCGTAATAGTCGTATTGTTCATTGCCAATATTACTTACATCTATGCTTTAGATTTTCGCCAGTCAACCAAATATAACTCCCCCTCGATAAACATCTGGTGTCAGATCATCGTTGATCTTTTATGCCTGTCAATTGTTGTGCACTATGTTGGCAGCACCGCAACCCCCGCCCCTTTTTTTTATGTGCTGCACATTGCCTTGTCATGCATTTTCTTTTCGACCAGAGAAAGTTTGATTGTCACGCTTCTGGTCTGTGCCATGTATACGGTCATGTTGCTGACCGAGCACTCCATGTTCTATCAATTATTTTTAGAATCGCCGACAGATCCCCACACATCAGCTGAAGACCTGCAGGAAAGCAGGGCCCTCTTGTGGATGTTTACCCTCGATATACTGTTTGTTGTTGTCTGGTATGTTGTTTCACGGCTCACAATTGTCGTGCGTACCCATGAGCGCGACCTCGTGGGCGCTTACGAGCGGATCACGCTGGGGCAGGTAGAAAAAGATCAATATGCCGTGCTGATGACACATCAACTCAAGGCCCCGCTCGATGCCATTCGCAGCAAAATCAACCTGATAAAAGGGGGTTATTGCGGAGAGACCTCCCCTGAGATAAAAGACGTGCTTGTAAAAATTGATAAGCGTGCCTCTGGTATGGCAAGCCTGATTATGGATGTGCTCAGACTCGAACGGCTGAAAGCAGCTGCTCGCAGCACCAACACCCTGGAGCATGTGTGCATCGAAGCAGTCATTCATAAGTGCGTTGATAAATTGATGACGATTGCCAAATCCCGGCAGATCAGGATTGAAGTATCAATGCAGAATTTTTTTGCCGATGGGATTCCCGATCAATTTGAAATACTTTTCGAAAATATCATTCTGAATGCGATTACCTATTCTTATGATGGGGCATCGGTGGAAATTACCTCTGTCGTTGACAAACAAAACTCCTCCGCGACCGTAAAGATTGTTGATCATGGGATCGGGATTGCAGCTAAAGACCTGCCAAATATTTTTGATGAATATTTTTATACTCCCAGGGCGGTACTTCACAACCGAGCATCGAGTGGAATAGGTTTATCAATAGTCAAAACGGTTGCAGAAAATAACAAGCTGCGCATCAAGGTTTCAAGCGAGCCCAACGTCGGCACAACATTCTTTGTCACTTTCCAGGGAGTGGAAAGTCCGCCTGTGCATAGAAAGGCTGCGGGATTTACGCAGGAGTCCTCTAAAGGGGGTTAGACGTTAAAGCGAAAATGCATCACGTCGCCGTCCTTGACCACGTATTCCTTGCCTTCCAGTTGCATTTTCCCCGCTTCCTTCGCACCCTGCTCACCCTTGCAGGCGATAAAGTCGTCGTAACTGATGACTTCGGCGCGGATGAAACCTTTCTCGAAATCAGTGTGGATCACGGCGGCGGCCTGCGGTGCGGTGTCGCCTTTATGGATGGTCCAGGCGCGTACTTCCTTCACGCCGGCAGTGAAGTAGGTTTGCAGTCCCAGCAATTGATAGGCGGCGCGGATCAGGCGGTTCAGTCCCGGTTCTTCCAGGCCGATATCGGCGAGAAATATCTGTTTGTCTTCGTCGGACAGTTCGGCAATCTCAGATTCCAGCGCAGCGCAGATCGCCACTACCGGCGCGCCTTCTTGCGCCGCATATTCTTCCACGCGTTTTAGCAGCGGGTTGTTGCTGAAACCCTTCTCGTCGACGTTGGCCACGTAGATGGCCGGTTTGGCGGTCAGCAGGCAGAGCGGCTGCAGCAGGTGCCGCTGATCCTTGTCCAGTTGCAGGCTCCTGGCCGGTTTTCCCTGGTCTAGATGCGCCCGTACTGTTTCCAGCAGCGCCACAAGCTTGATCGCGTCCTTGTCACCGGACTTGGCCAGTTTGGTTTCGCGGTGCAGCGATTTCTCTACCGTTACCAGATCGGCCAGCGCCAGTTCAGTCTGTATCGTCTCGATGTCAGAGAGCGGATCGACCCTGCCGGCGACGTGAACCACATTGTCATCGGCGAAGCAGCGCACCATGTTGATGATACCGTCGGTCTCGCGGATGGTGGCGAGGAACTTGTTGCCCAACCCTTCTCCTTTGGACGCACCGGCCACCAGACCGGCGATATCGACGAACTCGACGATGGCAGGCTGCACTTTCTGCGGCTTGACGATTTCGGTGAGTCTGGACAGGCGCGGGTCAGGCACCTCGACGATGCCGACATTGGGTTCAATGGTGCAGAAAGGATAATTCTCCGCAGCGATGCCTGCCATGGTAAGCGCATTGAACAGAGTGGATTTGCCCACATTGGGCAGGCCGACGATACCGCATTTCAGGCTCATGGATTTATTGAATTATGAATGATGAAGTGTAAAAAAATGGGGAAACCTCTTGTCATGCGTATCATTTCTGCTCCGGCAAATTTACTGGGGCACTCTGTGGATGAATAACACGCGGGTTAGTGTGCAGCTTCAGCATTGCTGCCTGGCAGTTTCCCTGAGTGATCAGCGGCCAGACCTCGAGGCTGCGGCAGATGGCTTCGTCTATCAGTGCTGCCTCTTCCTTGCGTGGCGGCTGCAGCACATAATCCGCCACGGCATTCTTGTCGCCGGGATGGCCAATGCCGATACGCAGTCGCCAGAAATCCCTGGAGGCAAGGTGGGCGGCGATATCCTTCAGCCCATTGTGGCCGCCCAGCCCGCCACCCAGTTTCAACCTGGGTGTTCCCGGTGGCAAATCCAGATCATCGTGAACCACGAGCATCTGTTCAGGTGGAATTTTATAAAAAAGGCACATCGCTGCGACAGCTTTACCACTTGCATTCATGTAGGTCTGGGGGTTAAGCAACCACAGTTCGTCATTACCCTGGCCGATGCGCGCGCACAGACCATGAAATCGCGCCTCTGCCTTGAGTGTGACGCGTAGCTCCGCTGCCAGCCGGGATACCCACCACGCCCCAGCATTATGGCGGGTAGTGGTATATTCCTTGCCCGGATTGCCAAGACCGACGATGAGTTTCATCAAACACACCACAGCTGCAGGTTGACCATTAAACCTAAATCTGGCAGTTGATCGCTCGTTTTAAGCCTAACACCATGATCCATAGGACTTTTTGACGCTTGGCCTTCTGAGTGAGTTCGCTACGGGGGAGATTGCACGATTTTTGCAGCACATGGCTGCGTTGCAACTCCTTGGAATGGAATGACCATTCCGCGTCATTGCGCCTTGCCCTGCACACCAAAAACCGCACACTCTACCCCCGTCCAACTACCGGATTTAGGTTAAAAAACCCGCCGGAACCAGGATAACTCCGGCGGGCTGTATCAAGAATTGGCAGATGTTATTTCTTCTTTCCGCTATCTTTCTTGTCAGCTTCTTTCACAGCGCTTTCTTTCTTCTGTACAGTCGTCGGAATGTCTGCGGCAGCTACTGTTGCGGCGGCGGCTTCCTCGGCGGCGACAGCACGCGGGATAATGATTGTTGCCACAGGCAGATTCTCACCTCTGATCAGCGCAGGAATCTCCACGCCTTGCGGCAGACTCAGATCGCTCAAGTGCAGCGAACTGATGGAGGTCAGATTGCTCAGATCCACCGAGATGAATTCCGGCAGATCTTTGGGCAAGCAGGAAACATCCAGTTCGGCCAAAATATGGCTGACGATACCGCCAGAGACTTTTACACCGGGGGCAATGTCGGCATTGATGAAGTGCAGTGGCACTTTCATGTGTACCTTCTTGTTCGGGTCGACGCGTTGGAAGTCTATATGCTGCACCTGTAACTTAAACGGGTGCATCTGCAGATCGCGCAACAAAACCTGTTCTTTCTTGCCATCCAGATCCAGCGAAAGGATGGAGGCGTGGAAGGCCTCCAGCTTGAGCTTGTGATACAGATTGTTGTGATCCAGTTCGATGGCTTGCGCCGGATTGTCCCCGCCATAGATGATTCCCGGAACCTTGCCGGAACCACGCAGGCGGCGGCTCGCACCCTTGCCCTGCAACGTGCGCTTGCTTGCGCTGATTTCGATTTGCATTTTACTTCTCCAAAATAAGGATCATCCGCGACCAGATGACCCGATTAAAAAAAAGCGCATAACACGCCTTAACTACTCCATGAATAATGAACTCACTGAATCCTCGTTGCTGATGCGCAATACTGTTTCTGCCAGCAGGCTCGCCACGCTCAACTGATAAATGCGGTTACAGGCCTTGGCATCCGCACGCAGCGGAATGGTATCAGTGACCACCAGCTTGTCCAGCGCGGAATTTTTAATCCGCTCTACTGCGTTGCCTGATAGAACCGCATGAGTGCAATAAGCCATTACACTCGTCGCACCTTCTTCTTTCAACGCCCTCGCCGCTTCGCACAAAGTATTGGCGGTATCAACCATGTCATCCATGATGACGCAAGTACGGCCTTTGACCTCGCCGATGATGTTCATTACTTTGGCCACATTGGGCTTGGGACGCCGCTTATCGATGATTGCCAGGTCGCATTCCAGGCGCTTTGCCATCTGTCTTGCCCGCACCACACCACCGACATCGGGTGAAACCACCACCAGATTCTGGTAATTGCTTTTCCATAGATCACCCAGCAGTATCGGCATACTGTAGATGTTGTCCACGGGAATGTCGAAAAATCCCTGGATCTGATCAGCGTGCAAATCCATTGTCAGCAGCCGGTCTATGCCGACCGTGGTCAGCATATTGGCCACCACCTTGGCGGTGATCGGCACCCGTGCCGAACGCGGCCTTCTGTCCTGGCGGGCATAACCGAAATAAGGTATTGCTGCGGTGACGCGTCCGGCAGAAGCGCGTTTCAGTGCATCCACCAGCACCAGCAATTCCATCAGAGTGTCATTGGTGGGCACGCAGGTGGATTGCAACACGAATACGTCCTTACCGCGCACATTCTCAAGAATTTCCACCATTATTTCGCCATCGCTGAAACGGCCTACGGTCGCGCGTCCCAGATGGATGTTGAGATGCCGCACCACATCCTGCGCCAACTTGGGATTGGCGTTGCCGGTGAAAACCATCAGGCTATCGTAGGCCATGGCTAGAGATAGAGGCTAGAGACTTGGATAAAGGACACAGGTTACTCCTGGTGAATCTGGATCGGCCAAATGATCTTGGTCTTTAATGCCTAAAAATGGCTGGGGAGGTAGGGATCGAACCTACGAATGCCGGAATCAAAATCCGGTGCCTTACCACTTGGCGACTCCCCAAAATTATTGTTCCGCAAAATCATACATGGGATGGCGGTTCAGTCCCTGCGCCACAAAACCCTTCATGCTGTCCGGAAGTTGCGTCAAAGCCCTTTGTGCTTCCGCCTCGGTAGCGAACTCGGCAAACACACAAGCACCGGAACCCGTCATTGCCGCCATCGTAGCGCGGTCGAGCTGCTTGAGCCACTGCAGATGCCGCGCTACTTCAGGATATGCCCGGCATACCACCGGTTCCAGATCGTTATGTCCCTGCGCGACGGAAAAGGGCGGTATTTTGATGGGAATCGTGTTTCGTGTCAATTCGTTACTGGCAAAAACCTGCGCGGTTGGCACATGTGCCGGTGGTGTCAGAACCAGATACCAGGCTGGTGGCAGCATGATGGGCGCGAGTTTTTCACCTATGCCCTCGGCAAAAGCATTTTCACCGAAAATGAACACAGGCACATCTGCTCCCAACCGGAGTCCAAGCTCCATCAGCCGACTTCTGTTCCAGCCCAGTCCCCACAAGCGATTGAGCGCCAGTAACGTAGTGGCCGCATCGGAACTGCCGCCGCCCAGCCCTCCGCCCATCGGAATGCGCTTCTCCAGAAAAATTTCCACCCCCAGAGAAGTGCCGCTTTCCTGCCGCAACAATTTCGCGGCGCGGATGCACAAATCGCTCTCTTCAGGTACGCCAGGAGTGGGAGTATGCAGTTTGACCGCACCATTTTCCTGCAAAGCAAAGCGCAGTTGATCAGAAAAGTCGAGGAAACGGAAAACCGTTTGCAACAAGTGATAACCGTCTTCCCGGCGTCCCACCACATGCAGGAAAAGATTGAGCTTGGCGGGTGCGGGGCAAACAAGCATGGTCATCGGATTTGCATTTGCTGCGGTGGGTTAATCGGTTTTCCACTGGTCAATTACCAGTTTTATTCGCAGTTCGCCCCGGTTGAGCACCAGCACCCTGGGGCGTGCAGTTTGTAGCTGTTCTGACGGAAAGTAACTCGAGTAATTAATCTCCCAGTCATCCTGCCGGATAACCACAACTCGTCCGTTGCTGTCCCGGTCCAACGCGGCTGTTGTTGCCGGTGAGCTCATGCTTTGCACCCAGTATTGCAAGCCCATCAGTGGCAGACGCCACCCCAATACCTGCTCAGTTAATCCTTCTACATCAGCGGCGTAATAGACTTTTTGCTCCGAGGTGGTGAGGCGAATACCTTCAGGGGCGCGCTGAATCTGCGCCACCGCCTGCCCCAGCGGGGACAACAGCAGAATCTGGTCACCCGTATCGGTGTGCTGCCAGTGAATTCCACCAGAGAAGCCCTGTTTCTCGTCTTTTACCGAAACTCTGCCGATCAGTCCGAAATTTGCGGGTCCCACATCTTCCGTGCCTGCCACAGGTTCGGTTATAACGGTGCTGACAACAGCGGTTCTGGCACTGAGTGCAACGCAACCAACCAGAAAGGGAAATGCAAAAAGAATCAATCCGCAACGTGAAAAGCTAAAACGCTTTCTGTCAGCCGGTAGCGGCCACAGCGCGCACCGAACCCGCTTTCCACCGCAACAGCCCATCACTGGGGTATGAATTTCTTAATGGTTTTGAGCAACGCCTCGTTGCCAGGATGGCTCTTGATGGCGGAATCCCAGATTTCTTTTGCTTCGTCTTTTATGCCCTGTGTCCATAGGGCCTCACCCAGATGGGCTGCAATTTCCGGGTCGGGATAAATCATAAATGCCCGTCTCAGGTAATCTATCCCTTGGTTAAGATTGCCCATGCGGTAATGTACCCAGCCCAGGCTGTCCATGATGTAGGGATCGTTGGGAGAAAGCATGCTGGCTTTCTCGATCAGTTCCAGCGCTTCCGGCAGACGCCGGTTATGTTCTGTAAAGCTGTAACCCAGCGCATTATAAGCGTGGGCGTGATCGGGTTTCAGTCGAATCAGTTTGCGCAAGTCCTGCTCCAGGATCTCGGGTTTGCCGATTTTATCCGCTGCCAGGGCGCGGTCATAAAGCAGTTCGGGATAGTCGGGCAGTTTTTCCAGGCCGCGGTTGAGCAGAGCAAACACTTCCTGATGAGCCCCCGCCTCGCGCAATAGCTGCGCCTCGGCAATGATCAATTGAGCGCTTTGCTGCTCATTCGTGGCGGGCAATTGCTGCAGGTGCTGGCGGGCCTCGTCTGTTTTGCCTTGTTTGGCCAGCAGTACGGCATATCGGATTTGCGCTGGAAGATACTGATTGCCGCTGGTTACCGAGCGATACCATTCCATCGCTGTATCGATTTGCCGGGTTTTCTCATAAATCCCGGCCAAATAAAAACGCACCATGCCCGGATCTCTATAATCCAGCTCCAGCACTTTTTTGAAATTCGCTTCGGCGGCATCGTAATCGCGCAATTCCGTGGAGAGCAAACCCACCGCCAGGATGATATCGGCGTTAGCCGGATTTCCTGCCAGCAATTTTTGGAACTGGTCGCGTGCCTTGAGATAATTTTTTTCCGCTACCAGCAGCCGGGCATAAGAGATACGCGTATCGTTGGCCTTGGGATAAGTCTCGAGATAGTCTTCATAGAATTCGATGGCACGGTCGCTGGAAGTACGTTGCAATATCCGTCCCAGATAAATCGCTGCGGTTTCCCAATTCGGGCGCAGTGCCAGAGCTCGGCTCATTTCTATCAACGCAATATCGAACTGGTTGGCAAACCATGCTGCCTGGGAGATGGCGAAGTGCGCTTCCGGCAGATCAGGATAGGGTTTGGAGAGATGCAGCACCAGTTCCAGTATCGCAGGCTTATTGGCGCTCCGCGCCAGCAGACCGTTCAGTTGCATGAAAGCTTCGTTGATATTATTACCCTCAGAGGCCAGCAGCTTTTCCAGATGGGGTTGGGCTTCTTCCAGCCTGTCGGCATTTACCAGCAGTGCCGCCGCCGTCTGACGGGCGCTCACTGCATCCGGATCAAGCTCCGCCCAGAGCATGGCCGCTTCCAGCGCCGGTACCGGTTGGCGCGAATGCAGCGCCACCTCGGTGGCGCGTTGGGCAATGCGCGGGTCACGGGTGGTTTTAGCAAGTCTGAGATAAATTCCAGTGGCGATTTCCGTTTCGCCGCGCTGCAGCGCCGTTTCTCCCAGCAGAAAGTCGAACAGCATGGGTTCAGTCAATTTCTGCCCAGGCAGTTTTAACGTTCTGGCTTTGATCTGTTCTGATGGCTCGCCTTCAGTCCTCGCCGGAATCTGTGCACAGGCGGCAAGAGCAAGCGGCAACAGCACGCCAAGAATTTTAAGATTCATGGAAAAATCCGGACAGGGTTCAAAAATAGGGCTATAAAGGGCGGGATCGAGCTTCAATACAGCTCACATATTAGGTATATTTCACGCTTATCACAAGTGGGCATTGATAACCAGTCCGGATGTCGGCAAAACATTCCTGAGCATCCCCAGGTTCTTGCAGGCGTCACTACCAGTTTAAAGTCGTAGGCAAGCCCATTTACCGCTGGCTGGAAGCAGAAGCAAACAATCAAGCGACGTAGCGGCTGTTCACAAATCCGGACCCATGGAAATGTTCTCATGAATGAACCAATCGCCTCTGCAACCATCTCGGCCCGTGGCTTGTGCCGCAACTTCGGCAATCATGCCGCAGTGTGCGAGATCAATCTGGAACTGAAACGCGGTGAAGTGCTGGGATTTCTCGGCCCCAACGGTGCGGGCAAGACCACCACCATGCGCATGCTCACCGGTAATCTCGCACCCAGCGCCGGCAGCGTGGAAATCTGCGGCATAGATTTGCTGGACAGGCCGCGCGACGCCAAGGCGCGCATCGGTTATCTGCCAGAAACACCGCCGCTCTACCGCGAACTGACAGTGGATGAATACTTGCGGCTTGCCGCCAGGCTGCATCGGGTCGGCAACGCCGACCTGCGTGCCGCGCTGGATGAAGCCAAGCAGCGTTGCGGGCTGAACGATGCCGGGAGGCAACTGATCGGCTCATTGTCGAAAGGCTACCAGCAACGGGTCGGCATCGCCCAGGCGATCATACACAACCCGGACGTGGTCATTCTTGACGAGCCGACAGTGGGGCTGGACCCCAACCAGATGCGCGAAATTCGCACCCTCATCCGCGAGCTGGGCGCAGAACGTAGCGTGATTCTCTCCACGCATATCCTGCCGGAAGTTGAAAGCGTGTGCGACCGGGTGCAGATCATGCATCAGGGACGCATGGTGTTTAACGATTCCATTGCCGGGCTGAAACAGGGGCAGACCAGCCTGGAGGAAGTGTTCGCACAACTCACCCTGGACAAGGAAAGCGCCGGAGATATTCACTCATGATTTTCACTATCGCCTGCAAAGAGTTGAAAACATTGTTCGCTTCGCCGCTGGCCTGGACGTTGCTGGCGCTGATGCAACTGGTGCTGGCGTGGGTTTTTCTCGGACGTCTCGATGCTTTTCTGGAAATCCAGTCGCAGTTGGTGCAAATTGCCAATCCGCCAGGGGTGACGGAAATCATCGTTGCGCCGACATTCGCCATGGCTGCGGTAGTGCTGTTGATGGCCACCCCGCTGTTGACCATGCGGCTGATCGCCGAAGAGCGCCGCAACCACACCATGACTTTTCTCATTTCTGCGCCGATTTCCATGACCGATATCGTGCTGGGAAAATTTCTCGGTCTGATGATTTTCTTTTGCAGCGTGATTGTTCTGGTTGCAGTGCTCGCGCTTTCGCTGCTGGCGGGCGGCGCGCTCGATATCGGCTTGTTGTTGAGCAACGTTGCCGGTCTGTTACTGATATGCGCCTGTTTCGCTGCTCTCGGATTGTATATTTCCTGCCTCACCGCCCAGCCGGCGATTGCGGCGGCCGGCACCCTGGGTGCGCTGCTGGGGCTGTGGGTGGTAGACATTGCCGCAGATGATGCGGACAGCATCATGCGCAATTTTTCCCTGCTGAAGCATTACGAAAGTTTCAATCGCGGCATGATCGACACTTTTGATCTTGCCTATTTTGCGTTGTTCATCCTTACCTTTCTGGTGCTGGCCATCCGCCGCCTGGACGGGGAACGGCTGCGCGGTTGAATCCAATCCAAACGAATGATCACAGTAAATAAAAAACTGCGCCTGCACTGGCTGATACAGAATGGCGTATTCGTCGCGCTGTTGCTGTTGCTGGTCGGCTTACTGGGTTATCTGGCATGGGAAACCCGGGTGCAATGGGATGTCAGCCAGAATCAACGCAACAGCTTGAATCAGGCGAGCGTGGAAGTGCTGCAAAAGATGAGCGGCCCGATCGGCGTCACCGTCTATGCCACTGCCCAGGATGTGCGGCTGGGAGATGTCCGCAAAATCATCGGTGACTTTCTTGCGCTTTATCAGCGCGCCAAACCTGATTTCACGCTGACCTTCATTGATCCCGCCGAGCAGCCGAAACTTGCACAGGAAGCGGGTATCGAGGTCAATGGCGAGATGGTGGTGACATTTGCCGGCAGGAGCGAGCACCTCACCACCGTCAATGAACAGGCGTTTACCAACCTGCTGATGCGGTTGACGCGCTCCAGCGAGAAACTGGTGATGAGCCTCACTGGCCACGGCGAACGCAGGCTCGACGGCATCGCCAATCATGATCTGGGGGAGTTCGGCAAGCAACTGGCGCTCAAGGGTTTCAGGACCGGGGCGCTCAATCTCGCCATTGCCCAGGATGTGCCGGTCAATGCGAGCATGCTGATCATCGCCTCACCACAAACAGACCTGCTGGCGGGGGAAGTAGCCAAGCTGCTTGCGTATGTTGAGCGCGGCGGCAACCTGTTGTGGCTGATAGACCAGGAGCCACTGCGCGGGCTGCAACCGCTGGCGGAGAAGCTGGAGCTGACACTCACGCCGGGCGTGGTGATCGATCCGCAGGCGCAGCAATTGAAGGCGCCGATCACGTTCGCGCTGGGGGCAAATTACGGGCAGCATCCCATTACACATAATTTCGACTACATCACGGTATTTCCGTTTGCGCGCCAGATTATCGCCAACGAGAGTCAGGAATGGCGCGGCGTCTCGCTGGTGGAGGTGGCGCAGAGCGGCTGGGTGGAAACCGGCAGGCTGCAAGGCGATATCACATTCGACCAGACGCATGACGTGGCCGGGCCGGTAAGCGTTGCTGTTGCCCTGAGCCGTACCGTGCAAGAGCGGGAGCAGCGCATTGTGGTGATCGGCAGCGGCCATTTTCTCGCCAATACCTATCTTGGCAATGGCAGCAATCTGGATTTCGGCATCAACCTCATCAACTGGCTCGCGGAAGACGAAGATCTTATCGCCATTCAACCACGCGCCACGCTCGACAGCAGCCTGGCCTTCAGTCAGTCGGCGCTGACCGTCATTGCCGTCGGTTTCCTGATCGTACTGCCGCTGGCTTTTCTGGTAAGCGGGGTGGTCGTGTGGCGGCGGCGCAGAAGAGGCTGAGCACACATCCTCATGACGTCCCGCTCGCTGCTTAATCTGGTTCTGCTTGCCGCAGTGGTGAGTCTGGCGCTGTGGGTCTATTTCAAACCCAAGCCGCAGGGAGATACCCAGGAATACAGAGTCTCGTCGCTGACGGCGGAGAATGCGCAAAGCATCCGTGTCGAGTGGCAGGGATTGAATATCGTGCTGCAGAAAGCGGGGGAGCGCTGGCATCTGACGCAGCCGCTGCAGGGCAGGGCTGACGAAGTCAAGGTGGGACGGATACTGGAGATACTGGCGGCCACCAGTCCACGCCGCTTCCCCGCGACCGAGCTGGAGCGTTTCGATCTGGCGCAACCCGCGGTACGGCTGCGCATCGATCACGAGTCATTTAGTTTTGGCGGGCTGGCGCCGATTACTAATGAGCAATATGTCGCCAGTGGCGAGAGCGTCTATCTGCTCGCGCCGCGCTACGCTGCGGCGCTGCCGCGACAGCCTGCCGATCTGCTCAGTCCGAAGCTGCTGGCGGAAAACGAGATTCCGGTTGGATTCGAACTGGAAAATATCAAGGTGATCCAGCAGGATGGGAACTGGCGCATAACCCCGGGAAAATCCGGCCTGACCTTGACCCAGAACGAATTCAACCACTGGGTACAATCCTGGCAGCAAGCCTATGCGGCAAGCATCACACCGGGAGCAAGCGAGCCGGAAACCCCTGGCAAGCAGGCAATCAAAATAAGTCTGCGCGACGGTAACGTCGTGCAACTGCTAATCCTGCAGCAGCAACCCGAACTGATCCTACTGCGCGTGGATGCGGGAATACGCTATCGCTTTCCCGCCGAGAGCGGCAAGCGGTTGCTTGATCCTTATACTGCGGCGGGCGGTTGATGGACGCTTCTAATGCCTGAACTGCCCGAAGTCGAAGTCACCCGGCGCGGCATCGCACCCCATCTCACGGGGCGGCGCATTGCCGGCGTCACGGTGCGCAACCCGAATCTGCGCTGGCCGGTGTCGCATCATCTGGGACGCACATTGACCGAGCTGGAAATTCGCCAGGTAACGCGGCGTGCAAAATACCTGTTGCTCGATTGCGGCAAGGGCACATTGATCCTGCATCTGGGCATGTCCGGCAGTCTGCGCCTGCTGCCCGCTAATACTCCGCCGCAAAAACACGACCATTTCGACCTGAAGCTGGATGACGGCACGCTGCTGCGGCTGACCGACCCGCGCCGTTTTGGTGCAATCCTGTGGGCAAGCGGTGACGTTCGGTGCCACCCGCTGCTGGCACAACTTGGGCCGGAGCCATTGACCGCAGCCTTCGATGGCAATGTGCTGCACGCCAGAACCCGTGGCCGCAGCGCCAGCATCAAGGAAGTGTTGATGAACAGCCGCATCGTCGTCGGTGTCGGCAATATCTACGCAAGCGAAGCCCTGTTTCGCGCTGGCATCAACCCCAAAACTGCCGCAGGCAGGATCGGTAGCAGCCGCTGCGAGAAACTGGCGCAGGCGGTAAAGGAAACACTCAAGCTCGCGATCAAGGCGGGCGGCAGCAGCCTGCGCGATTACGTCAACAGCGACGGCAACCCCGGTTATTTCCAGCAGCAGTATTGGGTGTATGACCGAGCCGGGCAGCCCTGCCGCAAATGCGGCACCCTCATCCGGCAAATCAAACAAGGGCAGCGTTCGAGCTTTTATTGCCCGCATTGTCAGAAATAAGCAGAACCTCAGCTCATAATCCCGCTAAGTAGAGCACCATCGAAGTCGCATACGGAAAGGCGACTGGTTTGGAGCGGAACCGCCGCACCTGATTCACGCAGGCTTCTTTTGTACGGATGTTGTCATGCCGTGCAGAAATTTGCGTACCTATCCGCTTAAGCAACTTGGGAGAATCTTGAGATGCCGTTTTAATATTTATTTGTCAAGTCACCTTGTATATCCAGATTTGTTGTCTATATATAGATGAGATTGCGTTGCGCGTCGACCTATTGAGGTTGCGAATTAACGAATTAGGAGAGCGGCGCAGAGTGCTGCTCAATTCGTTACCCCGTTTTACAACATAAATAGCCAGTAAGGGACGTAAGATTGGTACTTCGCGGTGTCTTTATTGTGTTGCTCGTCCTTACTGGCAGCGGCTGCGCTGTCCATTACTTCGACGTGACGAAAAACACCGAGCACGTCTGGGGTATCGGTCATATGGCAATGAAGCCAAGCGCACCTAATGGGGAACTCAAAGCCGTGGGCCGCCGCACGGATGTAGTGGGAATCTCAATAGGCCGCTCACAGGAAGAAGCTCATCTTGATGTCGGCTGGGGGGCGCGACAACGGATCGATATTGTCGATAAGAACACTCAGCTATGTTTAGCTTGGCCGCGCGGTTCATTTTACAACGCTCGTATCGGCTCCGAGTTCCCGCCCAGCCTGGACACTTGTGAAATCACCCCGTCAAAGGAGAAAAAACAATGAGACGTATACTATCAAAGCTAGCATTAGTACCCGCCGTATTACTCTTTGGGGGTTGCGCGATCGGTTACAACAGCGTCCTGTTTATGACGAAGTCAAATGTTGGCATCGATGTCGATACCAAGCCTCCGACTGCGGAGGTTTCCATCGCCCGCCGTGAAGGCGTCATCGCTCCAAGCTTTGAAAAAGGGCAAACGCCACCGGTAATGGCGAGCTTTCGGGTCGATAATAAAGGGTTAGTCGGTATGTTTACTGAGATATCGTCGACCTTTGCAGGCGGCGATGCCGCCGCCACGATGTCGAAGCTATACGGTGATTCCACGGCCATTGTTAGTCAAGATTCCTCGCTGTGTCTCACACAGAAACCCACTCCTACGGTATTGGGGATCGAGCTATCGCTTCTTGGACCGGGGGAAGTTAAACCTTTTGTGTTCGGTACCGATACGTCCCTTGGGCTCAAGCTGGGGTGGTCGGGACTGACCGCACAGTTTCCCGATTCGCTGAAGTTCGGCTACAACCGGACAGAGTTTGCGTTAGCTCCAGTCTCTGGGAGTCAAGGGTGTGAATCAACCGGGGGGGCGGCTAACGACCAATACAGTGTGAAAATTCCTTCTTTCCTGGCCACCGTTGATAATTATGTTAACGCAAAAGGCCCTCAGGACAGTGGCATCGGCTGGCTCCAGTACTTTGCGACTGGGAAAGCAGCGACTAACCTCTCGCTACGTAAAGATGTTAGAGAGGTTATGTTGGCACGGTTAGATCCGAAGGCGTCCCCTAAATCACAGTTCGGCCCAGATAAATATAGTGGGTGCATTATTAAATGGCGTGATTCCGATAGAGAAAAGAACAATATGCGTTTGCGTGAGTGGATGAAAAAAAATGACATACCAGACGGTATTACCGAATTAATCTACTCTGAAGATCGTGCAATGGTACGTGCTGCAGTCATCATGGATATAAAAATTCCATGCAATTAACAGGAGGAGGATGAAATGGACAATGTGCCACAAGAGGAAATTTGCAAAATTGTAATGTCTTACATCGAAGATGATGCGAAAACAAAGATAACTATAACCAAGAACAGTGATGGAACTTGGAAGGTTGAGGCGGCAGATTGATCCAGATGGGCCGGTGTGCACCTCGCATTGGCTCCGGCCGTTTTCCCGGGCGATGTGGACTGTGGGCTGATCCCGAATCAACAAGGGTCAGGTCTTGCATCGTGTCGCTCCATTATCTGCGAGGACTAGCTTTCTAAGGCTGGAGTTGTCTAGCGGTGTGTCCCATGCCACTCCGCACGCCGATAGGTGTGAAGGCATTTGCTTGTCCGAGGCGCGGACAGGGAGGTATGGCCGGGGGGAGGCTTAAAGAAGGACCATGTGCCCTACGCGCCTTCGCATTGATGCCCCACCCTTGGGAAACGAGCGGTTCTACGCCAGTAAACCCGGCCTCCTATATAACTGTGCATAACATTGGAGATTGCCAATGAGAATATTTCCATCAAAGCAGTCAGACCTACCCCCTCCAGACAAACCACAGGTATTAAATCCCGTCCTTGTGGAAATGGATATTCCACTGTTCTACATGACGGAAAGAGGCCCAATTCCTTGGCAGCACAAAATATTCTGCGGTAGGGCATTTGCTGACTCTGTACTTAGACCTATTAACCAGATCCTGAAAGATAGCGGAAAGGGCATGGTACACATTGGCTTCTACAATCCAAGACAGGCTCGAAAAAGGGATGGAACGCCGATTATTCCGACTAGTATAACAACCCATTAATTACGAAACATAATGCCTAGCCATTTTTGTATCTGCATCCTGCCGAGTGAACGCCCACTCAATGCCACGTTGCTC
>JAYSQR010000016.1:0-35564 GCA_043721435.1 Nitrosospira sp.
AAGCCCAAGGCCAAGGCCAAGGCCAAGGCCGCAACCAAGAAGCCCGCCCGCCAACCCGCCGCCGATGGCCACAGCGGACACCACCATATGCAGCATTGAATAGAGTATTTCCCGTCAGTTAGCGGAATTCTCTGGCCAGAATATGGCCTGGCTTGTGCCTAAGTCTTCAACCACTCGATCAGCGGCTGCCATTGTTCCAGGTCGCGCTCAGCCTGGTAATGCGGCAGGTCAAAAATACTCTTGCCGTTGAAGGCCGCATTGACGTACACCATGGTATCGCGCAGGTAGGTGAGAACAGGCAGATCATACTGTTTGAGAAACTGTTCCAGAGTAGATGCAGCGCGGGTACGCGGATCCACGCGCATGCCGATAATGCCGATAAAAGCTTTATGCTTGCGCACGATTTTTTCTTCCATCAACCGATCCAGAAAATCCCGCGAGGCAGCCATGTCGAATACCGATGGTTGCACCGGTACGATGACCTTGTGCGCAAGTTTCAATGCATGAGCGAGGTTCTTGCCGTGCATTCCCGCCGGAGAATCCAGCACCAGCCAGTCATTATTTCCTGGAATTTTTGGATGGATTTCATCACGATCTGCATCCAGCCTGGTGATGGTCGGTAAATCGGCAGGACGCAGCGCGAGCCAGTCAAGCGACGATTTTTGCCGATCCAGATCCCACATCATTACTCGCTGATTTTGTCCGGCCAGATAACCGGCCAGATTGGTCGCCAGTGTGGTTTTGCCGCAGCCACCTTTAGGATTTGCCACCAGAATTACTCGCATATGACCACCTCGCTCACAAATCAGTCAACAGTCTTTTCTTGGTGCTCCAGCAGGTTGCTTGCAGCCGGATCGTCTGATCCTGTTTCCGGGAATGATTGCAGGACCGGCAGCATCATCTCGGCATCATCAGCGGCGACAGCCGGTTGCGGAGCCGGGAGCAAGTCCATACTTCCTTGTGGTTCAATCAATGAGCCCAGATCTTCCAGCGGCGGCAGCTCTTCCAGGGAACGCAGGTTGAGATCGTTAAGAAAGTTTCTGGTGGTGGCGTAGAGAGCTGGCCTGCCGGGAACATCGCGATGCCCGATGGCTTCTATCCAGCCGCGCGCTTCGAGAGTCCTGAGTACCGGGCTGGAGACCGTCACTCCGCGGATTTCTTCGATGTCGCCACGGGTCACTGGTTGACGGTAAGCGATGATGGCAAGAGTTTCCAATACGGCACGTGAGTAGCGCGGCGGTTTTTGCGGGTTGAGCCGATCAAGAAATTGCTGCATTTCCGGTTTGCTGTGAAAGCGCCAGCCGCTGGCGACATTTACCAGTTCCACCCCTTTCTCTGCCCAGTCCTCGCGCAACTCTTCCAGTAATCTGCGCAGAATCTCGGGGCTCAACTCTTCATCAAACAACCTCTTCAATTCCGATAGCGGCAGCGGATCCTGACTGGTGAGCAACGCCGTCTCCAGAATCCGCTTGATCTCGCCGGGATTGGGTAGAGCGGACGAACTAGGCGGCAGTGAGGAAACTGATTGATCTGACATAAATGATTCCAAAGGTTTGAGGTTGGGTTACCTCCACCAGAGCTTCTCTGGAGAGCTCCAGCAATGCAAGAAAAGTCACCACGATTTCCGCCACTCCGGCGGCGGCACCGAATAACTCCTGAAATTCAACGAACTCGCGCCCATGCAGATGGCGCAGGATGCGGCTCATGTGTGCACGCACCGAAAGTTCTTCGCGCGTGACACGGTGGTGGCGATTGGCCTGGGCACGTGTCACCAGCGTAAGCCAGGCATTACGCAGATCATCCACGCTGACTTCCGGCAGACGCTTTACCGCTGCCTGCTCAATCCATACCTGTACCAGTGCAAAATCCCGGTCGGCCTGAGGCAATTCATGAAGGCGCAGTCCGGCGAGCTTCATCTGTTCGTACTCCAGCAGGCGGCGTACCAGCTCGGCGCGCGGATCGATATCTTCCTCAGTTCTGCTAACGGGGCGCGGCAGCAGCATGCGCGACTTGATTTCAATCAGGAGTGCCGCCATCAGCAGGTATTCTGCCGCCAGTTCCAGTTGATTGGCGCGCATCATCTCGACATAGGCCATGTATTGCCGAGTGAGTTCCGCCATCGGGATATCCAGCACTTCCAGGTTATGTCTGCGGATGAGATAAAGCAGCAAGTCCAAGGGTCCCTGGAAAGTGTCGAGAAACACTTCCAGCGCATCCGGTGGGATGTACAGATCCCGCGGCAGCTCCAGCAGCGGCTCACCGTGGATTGTGGCAATCGGACCAGTGGCGACAGGATTGAGGAGTGTGTTCATTCTGCAGTGGGGACGTCTTCTTGTTGCCCGGTCTCAATTATACCGTGCCCAGCCCTGATTTTGCCGTTCCTTAGGAGTAATTGAGCCCCATTGCTTCCCTTACGTCACGCATGGTCTCCTGCGCCAGTTTGTCGGCTTTCTCACAGCCGTCGGCAATGATATTGCGTACCAGCGTGGGGTCTTCTTCATACATTCTGGCACGCTCATGCATCGGTTCCTGCTCAGCCAATACCGCTTCGATTATTGGCTGCTTGCATTCCAGGCAGCCGATACCCGCACTCTTGCAACCCTGTTGCACCCAATCCTGGGTCTTGTCGTTCGAATAAACCAGATGGAACTGCCACACCGGACACTTGGCCGGATCGCCCGGATCGCTGCGCCGGATACGCGCCGGGTCGGTTGGCATGGTGCGGATCTTCTTTGTGACACTGGCCGGATCTTCCCGTAAATTGATGGTGTTATTGTAGGATTTGGACATTTTCTGGCCATCCAGCCCCGGCATTTTGGATGCATGGGTGAGCAGCGCTTCCGGCTCGGTCAGGATCATTTTGCCGCCGCCTTCAAGATAGCCGAATAATCGCTCCCGATCGCCCATGCTCAGGTTCTGCTGTTCATCGAGCAACGATCTCGCCGTCGCCAGCGCTTCGTCATCTCCCTGTTCCTGATAGCGGTCACGTAGTTCACGGTAGACCCTGGATTTCTTTGAGCCGAGTTTCTTGATCGCGGCTTCGGCTTTTTCCTTGAAGCCTGCTTCCTTGCCGTAAATGTGGTTGAAACGGCGCGTGATTTCGCGGGTGAATTCGATGTGCGGCGCCTGATCCTCGCCCACCGGCACACGATTGGCACGGTAAATGAGGATATCCGCACTCTGCAGCAGCGGATAGCCGAGAAAGCCATAAGTGCTCAGATCCTTCTCGCTCAGTTTTTCCTGCTGGTCCTTATAGGAGGGGACGCGTTCCAGCCAGCCCAGCGGCGTGATCATGGAAAGCAGCACATGCAGCTCGGCATGTGCGGGCACCCGCGACTGGATGAACAGGGTTGCCTGTGCCGGATCCACCCCGGCGGCAAGCCAGTCGATCACCATGTCCCAGACATTTTGCTCGATGATTTCCGGCGTATCGTAATGCGTGGTGAGCGCGTGCCAGTCGGCAACAAAAAACAGGCATTCAAACTGGTGCTGCAGTTCCACCCAGTTTTTCAGTACACCGTGGTAATGCCCCAAATGCAATCTGCCAGTGGGGCGCATTCCAGACAAGACGCGATCAGTAAACATGTTACTTCCTTAATAATTCATGGCTAGATGTTTCTCAAGCTTTCAACCCGGTAAGCGATGCCACCATTTGTATTGTAAACATAATAAAGGGCCCGATAATGGCGCCGAGCATGCCGGTGAACAATAGCAATAACAGGATCATAAAGCCATAAGGTTCGATCCGTGCAAAATGGTGTGCCATGCGGTGGGGCAGCAGGCTTACTGCCATCCGGCCCCCGTCCAGCGGCGGCAACGGCAGCAAATTCAGCACCATCAGGATCACGTTGATTTCGATGCCCGCCTCACCCATCAGCAGCATTGGTTTGGACAACTCGCTGTCTGGCATCGAAAGACCAAGCTTCATCACCAGTGCCCAGAGGAATGCCATGAAAAGATTTGCACCCGGCCCGGCGGCAGCCACCCACAGCATGTCGTACTTGGGACGGCGCAGGTTACCGAAGTCCACCGGTACCGGTTTGGCCCAGCCGAATAGAAAGCCCGTGCCGACCGTCAGTTTGCTCAAGGTAAACAGAACCAACGGCACGATGACCGTACCCATCAGATCGATATGCCGCATGGGATTCAGGCTGACACGCCCCTGCGCGTAGGCAGTGAGATCGCCGAAATGCTTGGCCACGTAGCCGTGTGCAGCTTCATGCAGGGTAATGGCAAGAATCACCGGCAGCGCCCAAATGGCGATTCCCTGAATGATGCTATCCATGCGCTATGCCGAAAGGCGCGAGGCTGCCCTTGCCTTGCCGTGTCAGTTCCGGCACCTCGCCCGTCAGGTCAATCACGGTGGTCATCTCCAGCCCACAGGGGCCGCCGTCCAGCACCAGCTCCACCTGGTGTTCGAGGCGGTCGCGGATTTCCTCGGCATCGTTGAGGGGGAATTCATCTCCCGACAGCATCAGGGTGGAACTCAGCAACGGCTCATTCAATTCCGCCAGCAGCGCTTGCACTACGGGATGATCGGGAATTCGCAGGCCGATGGTGTTGCGTTTGGGATGCTGCAAACGGCGCGGCACTTCGCGTGTGGCCTCGAATATAAAAGTATAGCTGCCGGGCGTGCTCGCCTTGAGTAGCCGGTACTGGCTGTTATTGACCTTGGCGTAATACGAGATTTCAGCCAGATCCCGGCACACCAGCGTGAAGTGATGCCGCTCGTCCACCTGTCGTATGGCGCGAATGCGCGTCATGGCGTCCTTGTCGCCCAAGTGGCAGCCAAGCGCGTAACAGGAGTCGGTCGGATAAACGATCACGCCCCCGGCGCGCACGATTTCCGCTGCTTGCCGTATCAGGCGCAACTGTGGGTTGTCTGGGTGGATGGAAAAGAATTGAGCCACGAAAGCGGTTTCTGTTTTTGGTTATCGGGGGTGAATTGCAAGGACGAGGCCTGGCTACATCATTACGTTCCAGTCATGCCACACTGGCGTGCAGCCGGCAGGCAATTCGGGCATCCGGCCCAGATCAAAATAGCTTTCGCCCGGCCCGTGAAAATCCGAGCCGCGCGAAGCCAGCAAACCCAGGCGCTGGGCATGGCGTGCAAACAGCAGGGATTGTTCCGGTGTATGGCTGGCAGTAATGACTTCGATGGCGGTGCCGCCCAGATTGCGGAATTCCAGCAGCAACTCGTCCAGCGCACCCTTGCCCAGCTTGTAGCGCGCCGGATGGGCGATCACCGCTTTGCCGCCGCTGCCGCAGATCCAGCCCACTGCTTCGCTTAACGAGGTCCACTGATGCGGCGCGTAGCCGGGCTTGCCCTTGACCAGATATTTTTTGAACACGGATTTTACGTCCTTGGCATGACCTCGCTCGCTCAGAAAACGCGCAAAGTGAGTGCGGCCTATCAGCCGCCCCGCTCCGGTATAAGCGTAAGCCCCTTCCAGACTGCCGTAGATGCCGGATTTATCGAGTTGCGCGGCGATATTGCGCGCGCGCTCCGCGCGGCCGTTGCGGATGGCCGCCAGACCCTCGACCAGCGGGGCATGTTCAGGGTTGATGCCGAGACCGACAATGTGCAGCGTCTGGCTGCGCCAACTGACGGAGATCTCCACCCCGTTGATGAAAGTGATGTTCTTCTCTTCAGCAGCACGGCGCGCTTCCGCCAATCCGCCCACATCATCGTGGTCGGTCAGTGCCAGCACATCCACCCCGCGCGCAGCGGCGTGCTCCACCAACTGCGTGGGCGTCAGCAAACCGTCGGAAACTGTGGAATGGCAATGCAGGTCGATATTGGGCATGAAGCGGATGGTTCGCGCGAAGCAAGAGACGCATCATAGCAAATAAGCCGTGCCATGAAAAATGAACCGTGCGGGAAGATAGGGCTTTCCCCTCCAGACGATGCGACTGGAGAAAAGGTTCCGGCTGTCTTGTAAAGTGGCTACAATCTGTTTTTAGCGCGATACACGATGCTGAGTTAGGGAGCAGGCATCGGAGCAAAACTATCCTCCTATAACAAAGCTGGGCGTCAATCACCACCATTTTTCTCGCCAATGAGCTATACATCTGAAAGCGTTCTCCCAAGCCCCGTCACTCTTGTTCAAGTGCAGGATCTTGTGGCGCTCCTCGGATACATAAAACTGAAGGACAAACCAAAAATTCCCGATCTCGCTGCCGGGTACATCTGGTATGACGAAATTGACTACCGCTCCTATGTTGGAGTCGAACTAGCCATTTATAGAGACAAAAATGGGTCGATCACAGTCACCACACGATCAAGGGTCGGACGTAGCTACTGGGACTTAATTCAGCAGAACAAAACGCTCAAGATGTTTCGTGACTTATTGGGCGCTCATTTCACAACAGACGCCGGTCGCAATCGTTATTGGCGCCCAGATGAACCAGCACCCTCACCTTTGGCCTCTGGATGTTTTCTTGCCAGGTGGCGCTTCCACAATGGTTTTGGCCGAGCTCGCGTGTACATTATGCATAGAAAGCTTGAGGGACATATAGCAAAAGATGCCTCTTCCGGTTTCGATTTCATGGACGAACTGAACCCAAGGCTGTTATCGAATAACTTCCTTCTCCCATATGTGGTAGCTGTCTGGGAAGAGTACTTCCGCGCAACCTTCGCAGCTTGTCTCAAGTATTCAACTCAACGGGAGTCCGCTTTCAAGCGCGCTCGGTTAAGGCACGAAGACCTTGAAAGTGTTGCGAGTGGTACGCAACTTATCGAACGAGCTGTTGCTGAAAGTTTTTCGTTCCAAAGACCAAGCACCATAAACGACAACTTTCGCATGCTTGACCCAAAACTCGACATTGGGGGCGCGATGCGAAAGCCATATCGACAACGGAAGGTCAATCTCTTCGACTCAATTGAACAACTCGTTGAAGACCGAAATGAGTTTGTTCATACGGGGCGAATGAATCTCCGCTTCTTTGATGTCCGTCTAAAGGTTGCTTTTTTCGATATGGAAGTTGCAGTAAATCGGGTTTACGATTGCATTGGCGCCCACTATCAATTCGTACCGAATCATGACTACTAGGGTTACGGTCTAACAAACGGTTGCAGTTGGCAGCCGATTTATTGTATACGCGCTGCGCGCGCTTTATTTCATTCGGCTGTATCTGAACCGTAGGCATTAACGCTGTAGAGAAACTCGCAAGATGCCAGGAACACTTTTCCTGCAACTTCGTTGGGCATCAACGCCCAAGATGCGCGACAATTAGTTTTTCCTTCCCCGGAGTCTAGTCATGGAGCTGACCGCAATTCTTACCCCTGCCGAAGAAGGCGGATATATTGCCCTCAATCCCGAAACCGACACCTCGACCCAAGGTGAAACGATTGAGGAAGCTATCGCTAACTTAACGGAGGCAACGGCACTTTATTTATCTGAGTTTCCTCTACCTGCACCAGGGCATCCGTTGGTCACGATGTTCAGCGTACCCACACATGCCTAAGCTGCCGCACGTCTCAGGTGCCGCAGTAGTTAGGGCACTCGAACGCTTGGATTCGCCAATCCGGTAGTCACGTCATCATGCGGCGCGGTTCCAAAGGCTGCATTGTTCCAATGCACAGCGAAGTCAAGGTTGGTACGCGGTGCGAGGATGATTCTCTCTACGCGGATGATGCATTGTTCCAATGCACAGCGAAGTCAAGGTTGGTACTCTTGCTGGTGTTTTGCGCCAAGCCGACATATCGCCAGACGAATTCATCGCGGCCTTGTGATCTGGGTGCTCAACTGCCGAATAGAATAGTTTTCAGCTTATCAACCAGCTCGTCAATTCGGCTTTACGGTCGCCACGATCCATGCCGATAAACTTCTTCAGCATATCCGTGATCGTATCGGCCGCCAGTTCTTCCACGATGAAAACCAGTTGGGTGCCAGACAGTCCTTGCGGCCAGCACTCCAGTGTCTCGATCGGAAACAGCATATGCTGGATGCCGTGAATGACATGCGGCTTGTCGTCATCATCGAAATGGACGATACCTTTTATCCGCAGGATATGCTCGCCGTACATGCTGGCGAGCATTTGCAATGCGGTGAGCAGCCCAAGGCGGGGAAGCGGCTGCTCGAACGTCAGGCAGAACGAATGAATGCGCTCATGCTGGTTACTGCTGCTGGCGGTGGCTCGGCGCAGATGCATGTGCAGACCCGGATCGATTTGAATCGGCCGATAAGCATCAGGTTGCTGCCAGCGCTGTCCATCAGCATTCTCGTCCGGTGAATGATGGGTCGTTGTCTCGAGAAAAATTTCGGGGTCGACCTTTCCATTCGCGACAGGGTGGATGGTGGCGACCGAATTGAGCGCCTGCAGCTGCTCGGTCAAAGCCGCAATTTGTTCCGCGCTTGCCAAGTCAGTCTTGGTGATCAGTAACTGGTCTGCAACCACTGCCTGTTTCAGTGATTCGGGCTGCCGTTTCAATTGCTCCGCACCGAAAGCAGCATCGACGCAGGTAATGACACCGGCCACGCTGTAATGTTGCAGGATGGTCGGGTGATTCAGCAGCTCGTGCAAAATGGGCGCAGGATCGGCTAGGCCGGTGGTTTCGATAATCACACGTTTGAAATTCGGTATTTTCTTGTCCTGCCGCTGCCAGAACAGCGTGCGCAGCGCACTGGAAAGCTCGCCGCGCATGGCGCAGCAGATGCAGCCGTTACCGAGCACCACGGTACTTTCCGGCACCGCTTCAATCAGGTGGTGATCAAGCGCGATCGCGCCGAACTCGTTGACCAGTATGGCACTGTCGGCAAGTTGCGGCGTCTTCAGCAGGTTGTTGAGCAGCGTGGTCTTGCCGCTTCCGAGAAAGCCGGTGAGGATGATGAGTGGTATTTTCTGCATTTCCTTAGATTTTCATTTGATCAGGTGCGGCCGCATGCCGATTGTGGAAAACAGGGCAGGGCGCCGATGTGCCTCTTATGCAGTATCATTGCGACCGACAGCATCATACTTTACCATCCCGTCAGGGATCAAACTGCGCCCCTCGTCGCTGCCTGATCAGTTTCTTTCAAGGCATCTCCAGGCAGGAGGGGGGAATGCCTGTCCGCCACGACTCAAATAGGACCGATGGATTTTCTGCCAATTTTTATCAATGTAAAAAACCGCAACTGCCTGGTGGTTGGCGGCGGAGAGGTGGCTGCGCGCAAAGTCGCTCTGCTGCTGCGGGCAGGCGCGCGCGTCACCGTGATTTCTCCGGAGCTTGGTACAGAGCTCAGTGAGCAACTGCACCAGGGAAGCATCGTGCATCGCGCCGAAATATTTCGTCCCGATCATCTTGACGATGCGGTGCTGGTGATTGCCGCCACCGCTGACCGTTCGGTCAATCAGCAGGTTTCCGCAGCGGCCGGTAAACTGCGCATTCCGGTCAACGTGGTGGACAATCCCGATCTGTGCTCCTTCATCATGCCGTCCATTGTCGATCGTACTCCCATGCTGATCGCGGTTTCAAGCGGCGGCACATCGCCGGTGCTGGCAAGGTTGCTGCGCGCCCGCCTGGAAAGCATGATCCCGGAAGCATATGGGCGTCTGGCGACTTATGCTGGCAATGTGCGTGCGCGGGTGAAATCGCGCTTCTCTCACCCGGAAAAGCGGCGCATGTTCTGGGAAAAAGCATTGCAGGGACCCTTCGCCGAAATGGTGTTTGCTGGCAAGGATCAGGCGGCGCAGGATTATCTGGAGCGTTCGCTGCAAAGCGAGGCCGATGATATGCCGCAGGGGGAGGTTTATCTGGTGGGCGCCGGGCCGGGGAATCCAGACCTGCTGACTTTCCGCGCAATGCGCCTGATGCAGCAGGCGGATGTGGTGGTGTATGACCGTCTGGTCTCGCCCGTGATACTCGACATGGTGCGCCGGGATGCGCCGCGCATCTATGCAGGCAAGGAACGCAGCATTCACGCCATGCCGCAGGAATCCATCAATGAGTTGCTGGTGCGGCTGGCGCAAGAAGGCAAGCGCGTGCTGCGGCTGAAAGGCGGCGACCCTTTCATCTTCGGTCGCGGTGGCGAGGAAATCGAAACGTTATCCAGCCGAGGTATTCCGTTCCAGGTGGTTCCAGGCATCACGGCGGCTTCCGGGGTGGCATCTTATGCCGGCATTCCGCTCACCCACCGGGATTATGCGCAGTCGTGCATTTTCGTCACCGGCCACCTCAAGGACGGCAGCGTGGATCTGGACTGGCAGGCGCTGGCGCGGCCACATCAGACCATCGTGATTTACATGGGGCTGCTGGGCTTGCCGGTGCTGTGCCGACAGTTGATCGCACACGGCTTACCGGCCACGATGCCTGCTGCCATTGTGCAGCAAGGCACTACCCACCAGCAGCGGGTGCTGGTGGGCTCGCTGGAAACATTGCCCGATCTGACTGTCCATGCCAATCTGACCCCTCCCACCCTCATCATCGTCGGCGAGGTGGTGAAACTACATCAGAAACTTGCCTGGTTCGAGCCGGGGAGTGATCTTTGTGCTGACACGCCCGTGGCGAACAAGGAGAACACTACTGCGGAACGGCTCTAACCACTTGAAAAAATGAGGATTCAGAAAGTAAAAATTGGCGCGTCAGCTGCATCAGGGTTTCTGCTCGGGGTCCCTGTCTTTCTCGGGAATATGGTGGTCCTGCTTGATGACAGTCCCGTAGGTTGAAGGATCGGGGGAGTCTGGTGTTGTAGGTTTACCGCAGGCGGTCAGGGTCAGTACCACTAGAGCGGCAGCGAAGGGTGCAAATCTCATGATTCAATCTCCATAAGTAGAACATTCTCTTTTTGTGGTGTTACGGATAGAATGATGGCTGTAACGGCTGTATCTTATTTTGATTTAAATCAAATTGGAGCGCTATTTCAGCTATTCATATCCAGAAAGGGGAAACCCCATGCCACCAGATTCTCTGATAACGAAAAAACTTAAATCGAACATAAAGGCTAGCTGTTCTTCTTGTAGCTTGCGGGAGTTATGTTTGCCGGTGGGGCTTAACGAGCAGGAAGTCAGAGCTCTCGACCACCTGGTCAATCAGCGGCATAAAATCCGGCGTGGTGAACACTTGCATCGCGCCGGTCTAGGTTTTCACTCACTTCACGTTGCTCGCACTGGTTTCTTCAAGACTTATGTACTGCAAGAGGATGGGCGTGAGCAGGTCACCGGCTTTCATATGCCAGGAGAAGTGCTGGGGCTGGACGCCATCAGCGCGGATACGCACACTTTCAATGCAGTGGCGCTGGAAGATAGCGAAGTATGTGAAATCCCCTTCGCCAAACTGGAAGGGATTGGGCGTACCATTCCATCGCTAATGCACCATTTCCACAAAATAATGAGCCGCGAAATCGTGCGCGATCGTGGGATGCTGCTACTTGGCGGCATGAAAGCGGGAGAGCGTCTGGTTGCTTTCCTGCTCAATCTTTCGCACCGTTTCGCCAAGCGCGGCTATTCCCCCCTGGATTTTAATCTGCGCATGACGCGCGAGGAAATCGGGAGTTACCTGGGATTGAAGCTAGAAACCATTAGTCGTGCGTTTTCCAGGCTGCAGGAAGACGGACTCATCAACGTCAATAACAAGCACATCCGGCTGAATGATATCGACCACCTCAGACGCCAATACGGCAGCTCTTCTTGTGAATAGAATGGCCGGTTTCGTACGGGAATAAGCAGCGCCACAGGGTCCGGGCACTTCCGCTGCCGTATATGACTACCGATTATTTGTTCGGCTGCGGCGTGATGCGCAGATACGGACGCGGCGCTACATAGCCCTTCGGAAATTTCTGCTTGATGACCGCCTCGTCCTGTATCGTCAGCGGGATGATTACATCATCACCATCGCACCAGTTGCCCGGCGTCGCCACCGAATAATTATCAGTCAATTGCAGCGCATCAATGACACGCAGCACTTCGACAAAATTACGCCCGGTACTCATTGGGTAGGTAATGATCAGACGTACCTTCTTTTTCGGATCGATAATGAACAGCGAACGTACCGTCATGGTCCCTGACTGATTCGGGTGAATCATGTCGTACAGGCTCGCGACCTTCTTGTTCTCATCCGCGATGATCGGAAAGCCAACTACGGTATTCTGCGTTTCCTCGATGTCCTTAATCCACTCCACGTGCTTGTCTGCCGGATCAACCGACAAGCCAATTGCCTTAACATTGCGCCTGTCAAACTCAGGCTTGAGTTTCGCGGTCAAGCCGAGTTCGGTCGTGCATACGGGTGTGAAATCGGCGGGATGGGAAAATAGCACCACCCAGGAATCACCCGCCCATTCGTGAAATTTGATCCTGCCGATAGTGGAATCTTGCTCAAAATCAGGTGCAGTATCACCCAAGCGTAAAGTCATGGCATCCTCCGTTAGATAGAAAATTGAAAGCAGAATATAGTCTGACTTGCATAATGGATCAACAATAGTTGGCCATCATTTATTCAATTCTGTCCATGACCGCCACCATACATGCCATGACCCATTTCCAGGGTTTTAAGCTGGTTCCTTTGATCAGCCGATAAAATGGCATTTACTGCATTACGATCTCTGATGTGCTGCTCGATCATTGCGTTGAAAGCCTCCGCATGATCTTTGCCGAGCTTGCGCAAGGTGGCATCATCGGTGCCGGGTTTCATGCTTTCTTGATGAAATTCCATCATGCTTTTATAGATTTTTTGTTTGAACTGCTGATGTTCTTGTGTGTGCTTCAAGTGCAGGCGGACGATCCTGCCTAATTGTGCATCGGACAGTTTCAATGCATCCGCGTGGGAGGCAATCATATGCGCATAGCTATGGCCATGCTGCATCATGCCTTCCATGCCGCCCATCATGCCGCCGCAACAATTGCCCTCGCCATGGTTGCCGCCACTACCTTTACTTTCGCCATGCTGGTGGGCCTCCGCCAGCATGAAGCTCTTGCCCAGAGACTGAGTGGTGACGGGGTTATCGGCCGCAAAAGTAATGGGTACGGTACCGAGAATGACCGCAAAAGCCGAACCAACGATGATAGAAAGCATGGACTTATTGTCGGTCATGGTATTTTCTCCTGAGTGTTTGAAGGGATCTTGCGTCACAATTCAGCGGAAAATCCGCTGCCTGGTTGTTGCCGTACTTCTCACAAGTGGAGAAGTGTTTGCCCTGACGGTTGAAGCGACCGCCGAATTTATAAATAATGCACCCACTTATATATAGATAGCACAAATTTCTGACGTATTGCATTGTACGTGAACGAGCGTTTCGGACCGTGTCATGACTAGACTCCTGGTTATTATTAAGGAATTGGCTGTGCAAGAACCTGTTGCGGGAGGTTCGCCGCTATCTTTGTTCGTGTCTCCAGTGGATAAATGAGCTTCCTGGAACCGTGAATTCTTGTGGCACTAGGAATATTGCTTTTTCAGGCAAGTCGTCCTAACCTAAAAAAGGTGGGACTGAGTCACCACCCGAATAATTCCTTGGTTACAAACTTTGAGGAGATCATGATGCGACGAATCTATTTTCTTGTCCCGGACATTGCCACCACTAAACGTATCGTCGATGAATTGCTTCTGGCGCGGATCGAAGAGCGGCATATCCATGTGATTGCAAAGCGCGGCACGCCGCTGGAGGATCTGCCCGAAGCCAACCTGCTGCAGAAGAGCGATTTCATTCCTGCAGTGGAACATGGGTTGGCGCTTGGCGGCTCAGCCGGCATTCTCGCCGGATTGGTTGCGATCGCTCTTCCCGTCACCGCGCCGGTAATTGCGGGCGGCGTCCTGCTGGCAACCACTCTCGCGGGCGCAGGTGTGGGTGCGTGGGCCGGCGGCATGGTAGGCATGAGCGTCGGTAGTACCCGGATTAAACAGTTCGAGGACGCGATCGAGGCAGGTGAACTGCTGGTGCTGGCCGATGTGCCGAAAGATCGGGTCGATGAGATCGAAGCGCGCGTGAAGCTGCATCTGCCTCAGGCGCAGATCGAAGGAACTGAGCCGGAAATACCGGCGTTTCCCTGATTACGCCGGTTGGTCCGGCAGGCCCTTGACGGACCAGCCGGACGTTGCCAGCGAGGGCCGGGCGGAAATGGGCCTGAGGCGTGAACCAAACTGTGTCGGCGATTTCCACAGCAGCAAGTGGCAATCGCTTCCCGTTTTTATCCTGCGGTGGCTCACGCTCGCGACGTTGCTGTTTGCGACACCGTTGCTGGCGGCAAATGAAAGGACGCAGCCTGCTGCCGCAGAGGGTGTGCTCGAAGTCTTTGTGCGCGAAGGCTGCCCGCACTGTGTCAGAGCGGAAGCATTCCTCTCAGAATTTTCCAGAGAACGGCCAGGGTTACGGATTGTTTACCGTTCGGTGGACCATGATGCAATCGCCCGCGACGATCTGGCGCGATACTCCCAAAACGCAGGCATCTGGCCACCGGGCGTGCCAACTTTCGTCATTAATGGCAGGGTGCTCGTGGGCTTCGACAGTGCGGAACGCACCGGCCCCTTGCTGGTAGCCCTGGTTGAACAGACTTCGACACATCCGGAGCGCGTCGAGACAGCGTTGTTCGGTACGCTCAGCGCCTCCCGCTTAGGCCTGCCGCTATTCACTCTGGTAATGGGTCTGCTCGACGGCTTTAACCCGTGTGCAATGTGGGTATTGCTGTTCCTGCTGTCGCTGCTTGTGCACCAGCGGGACCGAAAACGGATGGCACTGATCGCGGGCACCTTCGTGCTGGTGAGTGGCGCGGTGTATTACGCGTTCATGGCGGCCTGGCTCAACGTCTTCCTGGTGATCGGTATTTCCACAGCCTTGCGCTGGACGCTGGGCGGTATGGCTCTGGTTATCGGCGGGATCAATGTGAAGGATTTCTTCGTCTGGGGGCGGGGTTTCTCGCTATCCGTTCCGGCCTCTGCCAAACCCGGCCTGTATGCCCGGATGCGAGCGGTACTGAGCGCTGACACGCTTTTGCCCGCGCTGATGGCAGTTGCCGTGCTTGCCGTCATGGTGAATTTCATCGAGTTGTTGTGCACAGCCGGCTTCCCGGCAATATACACCGTGGTGCTGGCCCAGCACGATCTGAGCCTGCCAGCGCACTATGCCTACTTGGGTCTTTACATCGTTGGCTACATAGCTGACGACTCGCTGATGGTCGCGGCGGCGGTGATTGCGTTAAGCAACCGCAAGCTTACTGAGCGCGCAGGCCGTTGGCTCAAGCTCCTGAGCGGAGCTGTGATGCTGGCACTGGGCGGCATCATGATTCTGCATCCCGAGTGGTTAATATAGACGGCCGAAACAAGCAATCTGCTTAAAAAATCTTACTGGCTGGCAAGGCGTGGTCTAATTATAAATAGAGCAAGCAGGATTTGTTGGTTTCAAAGTGAACTAAGGGAAATTGACTGCCCGTACCTGAGATAACTGATTTTGTTCTTTTAGTCTGGTGATTGCGAGAGGCTTACCTGGCCCGCTAGGGCGGTAGCCGGGACAGAAATTTTATTAACCTTGTGCCGCAAGTAACGCAAAGGAGAAGTAAAATGATGAAACTATCTATCGTGCCTTTCTTAATGGCACTGTCTGCAACAATCCCTGTTCATGCCGCGGACAAAGCGAATGAGAAGCGGCTCGATGAAGTTGCGCAGCGCGGCGCACATGTAATGCCATTCGATCTGGAAAAACCACACATGTTTTTTCCAAGACAGCAAAGGGAGGAGTACAGCAGGTTATCGCCAAAGACAAATCCGATACAAAACAAATTGGCTTGATACGGACCCATCTGTCGGAAATTTCCGAGGAATTTAGGCAAGGCGACTTTTCCAAGCCAGCAAAAGTTCACGGCGAAACCATGCCGGGGCTGGCTGAATTGAAAACGGCCAAGGCCGGTCAGATCAGAATCGAGTATAAGGAATTTCCTAACGGGGGACAGATCACTTATTCTAGTGAAGTGCCAAAATTCATAAAGGCGATTCATCAATGGTTTGACGCTCAACTAAGTGACCATGCACGTCATGCTATTCCAGGATACCCGCACCAACGTATGCACTCTAGGTGACGGCAGTATTTTCATTTCTGAAAGGGAGTGCAGTTCTGTCACCGCCAAAGTGTGCTTAGCAGAGTAGGCCAGGAAGCCGCCTTCTTCGGTTTCCTCAGGCGAGGCGAAAGAGCCAAACTTCCGGGCAGTAGCCCAGTCGAAAGAGACAGGGTGTTTGATAATATGGGTAGCTAGTCGGTTTCTGCAAACTATTGGGGAGAAGGGTATGACAGACCATGATTACAAAAGGCGGCAATTTCTGCAGTATGCCGCGTTTGGCACGATAGCAGCGGCGTTGCCCGGTTTCGTGGTGGCCGAAGGCGGGCAGATCAACAGCGCGCCAAGCGCCGCCTTCAGACCTGATGTGGAAATGGAGATCACCGCGCAGATAGCCGAGGTTCCGATTATGCCGGGTGCTCATACCAGCGTCTTCAAATATTACGGCAAGCTGCTGAAAGGCCCTAAAACCGCCTTAACAACCATGCCGGGTTATCTGGGACCGATGCTGAATCTTGTACAAGGCCAAAAAGTCCGGATATTCTTTTACAACCAACTGCCTGAACCATCGGTCATTCATTGGCACGGGATGCACATGCCGCAGAAAATGGATGGGCATCCGATGTATGCGGTACAGCGGGGCGAAAGAATCGTCTATGAATTTGAGGTAAAAAACCCCGCTGGTACCAATTGGTATCATTCCCATACTCACGAAATGACCGCTACGCAAGTCTATCGCGGCCTGGCGGGATTGATCACTATCACCGACGAGCAGGAACAAAAGCTGGGCCTGCCAAGCGGAGAGTACGATATTCCCATCACCATCCAGGACCGGCGCTTTACCGCCGGCAATCAATTGCAGTATATCCACGGGATGCGCGAGAGGATGATGGGTTTCCTCGGCGACACTATTTTGGTCAACGGCCAGGCGAACAGCGCCATTCCGGTAAAAACCCGCGCTTACCGTTTGCGCATGTTCAACGGATCGAACTCCAGGATTTATAAGCTGGGCTGGGAGGACGGCACGCGGTTGATCGCGATCGGCACCGACGGCGGGTTGCTGGAAAAGCCTGAATCTTATCCCTACATCATGCTCGCACCGGCCGAGCGCGTCGAATTATGGGTCGATTTCAGCGGGCGCAAACCTGGAACCGACTTGGTGCTGCAGAGCCTCGAACACCACGGCACGATGCCGCATATGGGCGGTGGCATGCAGCGCGGCAGGGGAGGTATGCGCCGCGGCATGGGTGGCATGGACATGATGAGCGGCAGATTGTCTCAGGGTGAGGCTTTCCCGATAGTCAGGTTTCATATCGCCAAGAAGGTCAGCGACTCACCCAAACTGCCAGAAACTCTGGTTAGAATGCGCAGCCTGATGGAACAGGATGCCTCCAATCCAGACCAGCCTGTGCCGATCGTCATCAGCATGCAGCATATGGCGCCGCAGCTAAATGGCAGATCTTTTGAGATGAACGAAGTGATGGATAGCGAGAGGATTCCTGTTAACACGATCCAGAAAATCAGAATCTCCAGCGATCATGGGTCAATGGGAGGTGGCATGGGCGGTATGAGAGGAGGAGGGAGGGGTGGCATGGGCATGATGATGTCAATGGCGCATCCGATCCATCTGCACGGCCAGCAGTTTAAAATTCTGTCGCGTACTCTAAAAGATCAAGGCAGCGGTGACGGCTATGCCACTGTCAAGGATGGCTTTATCGGCAGCGGCTGGAAAGACACGGTGCTGGTGATGCCCGGCGAGGAAGTTGAAATTATTAAGCCGTTTGAGGATTACACCGGCTTGTTCCTGTATCACTGCCACAACCTGGAGCATGAAGATATGGGAATGATGCGCAATTTTTACGTAGGCTGAGTTCGGTCTGTCCTCTACCAGGCAATTTCCTTACCGTCATAAGCATAGAATTTCCCGCTATCGGTTGGTGCAAGTTGCGCGATCACCCGGCGCATGCCCGCAACGCTCTGCTGCACCGTAATCAACGCATTCGGACCACCCATATCAGTCTGTACCCAGCCCGGATGCAGCACGGCAGTGATGATGCCGCACGGCGCCAAATCAATCGCAAGGTTTTTTGTCACCATATTCAATGCAGCTTTGCTGGAGCGGTAGAGGTAATAGTCGCCACTCGTGTTATCGGCAATGCTGCCCATTTTACTGGTGATATTGACGATCTTTTTTTGCTGGCTGCGGGCAATTTGCTCGACAAATGTTTCCGCCATTTTCAATGGTGCCATGCTGTTTACGCGCAAGGTGTGCATCCACGCCGCATAATCGGTGACGCCGAGGCCATTATTGTGAACATCCAGGCAGACTCCGGCATTGTTCAACAGCAAGTCGATTTCCTGGTTGGCAAGCTCTGTGGCCAGCCTGTCAATTTGTTCGAAGTCGGCAACATCCAGCGCGTGCACGCTGAGCAAGCCAGCATGTTGCGATGCCAATTGCTTCAGTACCTCGGATTTGTCCGGGTTGCGGCAGCAAGCGAACACACGCCAACCCGCTGCGGCATACTGTTTGGCAAACTCCAGGCCGATGCCGCGGTTAGTCCCGGTAATGAGCAAGTTAGGCATGTTGACGGTCTGGTGGATTGGAATTGAAGGTGCAGCAATCAAGCCTGCTTTAGTGTAGCGTACCGTCTTACTGAAAGACACCCCAAACGGGGTTGCAGTTATCGCTCGGCTGATCCCCATTTATTGTTCAGCGCCCGCCTAAATGCACCATGGGAATTGATTTTTGGAGGCGATGCAGTACACTGCTCGCGTTAATATTTCCTAACTACAACATTTTCAGAGACTCTTATCGGGATAAATACATGACTCATTATATGGAACTCCTTATGACGAATCAGCCATGGAATCTGATCATCTACATGGCGATCCCCGTGATACTTGCCGAAACAATTGCCATTTCGGAGCTCTATCTTCTTTTTACCGGGAAAGATACCGGTACCGTAAAGACTCTCAGCAAGGTCTCGGGAATTGTTGTCGGATGGTATTTCCTTGGTATTTTCATAAATCTGCTTTTTACCGCCGTCATTCCCCTGACGACTTCAAATGGCTGGCGCGGCATTGCGGATGTGATTGCCGTCGGCTTTTATCTGCTCGGTCTTATTCCGCTTTTTGGCATTGCGCTCCTAGACATGAACCTCCTCTGCTCTTCTGCTTCGCAACGGGAGCGGAATAAACTGCATGCAATTTTCGTGGGAGTTTTTCTGGTCGTTGCGCATATCGCGATGATATTCGGCATGGCTGACCCCAATATGTTCCTGGCTGAGGGGGATATGGAACATATGCCAGGCATGAGCCATCCCTGATGACCGAGATGAATTGTCAGCAATTGTAAGGAGCGGCCTGATCCGGAAATGGATCCGATCCGGTTGAATTTTTCCCAGTCGTTATCGATCGAGACGCCACGGCGCCACATCTGCCTCGGCGATGATTCTGTGTCTGGTAACGCGCGTACTGTCGAAATCCGCACGCTCCCGGGCGCTGACCAGATACGTTCCCGTCGCCACATGAATTTCGACCTGCCCATCGGCTACGGCGACGCTGCCGCCATCCGGCCGCATCCTGACGCTGAAACGGGTGCCAATATCCTTGATGCGCACCGCGCCAATTCTTACTTCCAGTTTATCGGCATCCTTGCTCGTGACATCAAAATAAGCGTTACCCCGGAGCAGTTCAATTCGGGGAGGCTGGCTGTTGGCGACAGTGACGGTACTGTCGGCATCCAGATTGATGCTGATATCCGGTGTCGCCTTGACGGCCAGACGCTGTCCGGGCCCGGTCTCATGCAGCCTGGCCGTCACCGGTTTGGAGATGTACCAGCTCATGAGACCCAGACCCAGAGCCAGAGTAGCAATGGAGCAATGCAACAGGATGCGCCGCCAGATGAAGGGGCGGATGGTGGGAGCTATTGGTGGTTTTGGAGGATGCATCAGAGTATTAAACGGACAGACGGTACCGTCAGGCAATTGCCAAGTATTGTGCATGCAATCGAATCTCTAGTGAAGCAAATCTTGGGTTCAGACATGCTGCAGAAAGAAGAGACTACGTACTATGGTTGCGATGGATCAGTGACGAATCCGATGCGTACTAATCCGGCTTTCGCTGCAATCGACATCACCCGTGCCACGTGCTCGTAATGAGCATGCCGGTCGGCACGAATATGCAACTCGGTATTGGGGTTCTGTTTTGTCGCTGCCGCAAAACGCGGCGCCAACTGATCCAGTGTGACCGGTTCACCGTTCCAGTAGAGGCTGGCGTCATTACGGATACCGAATTCGATATGCTCCGGTTGCGTGATGTTGGGATTGCTCGATGCCTTGGGCAGATCGACCTTCACCGAATGGGTGAGCAACGGCGCAGTGATGATGAAGATCACCAGCAGCACCAGCATGACGTCTACCAATGGCACTACATTGATCTCAGCCATTGGCGTCTGGCGGGTGTTGCCGCTCATGCTGCCGAATGCCATTATTTCCTCCCTTCAGCGGGGGGCACCACGCGCAGTGGACGTACTTCGCCCGCCGAACTGTTGGTCTTGGCGCCGACAGCTATCAATGCAAAAAGGTCATGAGCAAAGGCATCCAGGCGTGCCAGCCAGATACGGTTGCGCCGCACGAAAGCGTTGTAGGCCAGCACCGCCGGAATCGCTACGGCCAGCCCCAGCGCCGTCATGATCAGCGCCTCACCCACCGGTCCGGCTACCTTGTCCAGTGTGCCCTGACCGGAAAGGCCGATCTGTACCAGCGCGTGATAGATGCCCCACACGGTGCCAAACAGGCCGATGTAGGGTGCGGCCGAACCAGCCGAGGCTATCAGCGTGAGACCATTTTCGACACGGGTGGCTTCCTGGTCAATGCCGTTGCGCAGTACACGGGTAAAGAATTCACTCGCTCCACCCGCGGCCGCAAGCTTCTGCAAGCCATGCTTTTCCGAATCGGCAGCGGCATCCAGCGCCAGTTGTGCCAACTGCGCAAAAGCGTTGTCGGCCGGCTGACCATTCAGCGTCGCATTTACTTCCTGCAAGGAATCGGCATTCCAGAAGCGCTTGAGAAAAGCTTCCGCGCGCTGACCCTCCAGCAGGTTGGCAATACCCTTGGTGAGTATCAGATACCAGCTTGCCACCGATAGCGCAAGCAACAGCACCAAGACGCTAATGCCGACTCCATCGACTTGAGCGAGAAAATGTGCAAAGCCGAGTTCTTTTTCCATTGAATCAATCTCCATGCAGCACAAAATTGAAAGGTTGCAGGGCAATGGCCCGTACGGGCTGGCCGTTGCGCCGAGGCGGATTGCAACGCCATGTTTTTACCGCAATCAGTGCGGCTTCATCCAGACGTTTGTAACCGCTGCTATTGATCACCTGCGCCATGTTTATGTGACCGCTTTCATCCAGCTCCACCCGTAGCATCAGCTTGCCCTCTTCGCCCAGCCGGCGCGACAGTGGTGGATAAGCTGGTGCGCTCAATTCAGGGCAGACGACCGATAGTTCCGCAGACAATGTGACCGGACCTTGCGGCATCTGCGCAGGTGACGCTACTGCTGCCGTTTCTGGTTCTCGCGGTGGCGACGGTGCAACCGGTTCACTTTCTGACAGCACCGGTGTTTCAGCGACCAGTTGCCGCGATTGCGGTTTCTTTTCCAGTTTCGGCTTGGGCGGCTGCAGTTCAGCTTTGAATTCTTCCGCTGGTTTGGGCGCAGTGATAAAGTTGACGAACAGTGTCGCCATTTGTTCCGGCGGTGGAATCACGCGCTGACTCCATAGGCCGTAGAGCAAGGCAGCGTGAGCCGCAACGACAAACAGCAAACCCGGCAGGAAGCTGGTATTACGCCGGGTTGTCAAGTACTCAGTGCCGGGCCGGGTCAGGCGTAACATTGCGAGCCATCCAGTCTTCGACATACTTCTGATTGATCAGGCCGGTTTTGACCTCGCGCCGATGCGCCCGGTCGTAAAACTGCGTACGCGGCAATTCACCATACCAACGACGGTCAATCTCAAAACGCAAGCGCTCCGGCATATCCTCGGCAAAGACCCATTGCTCCGCCTTACTTATCCCGTAGCTCTTTGCTCGGGCTGCAAGTTGGGGTGCATCATTGGGGGTATCGGTGGCGACCAGAACGATATCCAGTTTGGGGTAGCGCTGTTTAAGCACCCCCAGCATTTTCAACTCAGTCGGGCAGTATTGACATTCGAGCGACCAGAAAACAAGGATGAAAGGTCTATCTTCCCGGGCCGCAAGTATTTGCGCCAGACTGCCGGGAACGAAGGGGCGAACGTCGTGCGCCGCTATGGCCATGCCTGACACGGTCAGCATTAGTACAAGGAGAAGACGGCGCATCACCAGCCAGCCTCTGAATCGAGTATCTGCATCCTGCCGGCTATGTTGTGCCACGCAAGAAATGTTACAGGCATGCCAGCCAGAAATAATGGCAAACCACTGGCTCTCTTCAGTGTTGGCGCTGCATTGATTGCGGCGGGCGCGGCATCTCTCATGCCGGTTTGGCGCGACTTGATTTTGAAAATACCTATCATTACTTGCATACGGTAAATAAGAGTGAGTCGTATTCCACTATTTGGATTCTACCACGTAATTTTCTGGTTTACGTATGGTAAACGCGGCGGCACAACGCATTCTGTTCCTGCCGGGGTCTTTTCTGGACAATCAGTAAAATCCAATAATAGGCGGATAGACGAGGTACTACAATGTGGCAAATTGTCGCAGGTGAAAGACGAGCGCCCTGCAGCAAACTGTTCCGGCAAATCGAGAAAGTTTGCTACCATTGAAAATTGTGCAATTGCCAGCTAACAGGCGGCATGAGGTCAAGCAGTAATGGCGCGAATACGAGCAGTTGCAGGAATGCCAGGGGAAAGCCTCGGCTAGTCCTCCCTCCAAAACGTCAAGCTGGCTTCCTGTCCGCCCGTAGTTTGGTTATAGAGCGCCTTGCTATAGTGAGAGTACCATCCCTTGAATAGAGTCCCTGAAACAATAAAACCCCCCATGTCTCGATTCTGGCGGCGAATACTGAGCATGATCTACGAGTCGCTACTCCTGATCGCGGTACTGTTTGTCGCCAGCTATATTTTTCATCTTGCATTCCACGATCCAAATTCCATTTTCTTCAAGCCAGCCCACCAGTTCTATCTGTTACTGGTAATGGGTGCTTATTTCATCTGGTTCTGGACTCACGGTGGGCAGACCTTGGCGATGCAAACCTGGAAATTGCGGCTGACTACTACTGCGGGCGAAGGGCTTAGCCTGAAGCAAGCAATCGCGCGCTACCTGTTTGCGGTGGTCGGCATCTCTCTGTTTGGTTTCGGAATATTTTGGGCGCTGTTCGACCGCGATCACCAGTTCCTGCACGATCGGCTTGCTGGTACCAGAATCATAAATGTTGCAGGATAAATTCAGGGGTGCAGGAAGCGGTATTGAAAAGCAATCCTTACGCAGTTCCTCCCACCGTCAGTCCGTCTATCCGTAGCGTTGGCTGTCCCACTCCCACCGGTACGCTCTGACCTTCTTTGCCACAAGTGCCGACACCAGGGTCGAGTGCCATGTCGTTGCCTATCATGGAAACACGTGTGAGTACTTCAGGTCCATTGCCGATCAAGGTTGCCCCTTTCACCGGGTAAGAAATTTTCCCATCCTCGATCATGTAGGCTTCGGCAGCAGAGAAGACAAATTTTCCGCTGGTAATATCCACTTGACCGCCACCGAAATTTACCGCATACAGGCCATGTTTAACCGAAGCAATGATTTCTTCCGGATCTTTGTCGCCATTCAACATGTAAGTGTTGGTCATGCGTGGCATGGGGATGTGGGCGAATGACTCTCGCCTGGCGTTGCCGGTGACGGGCACTTTCATCAAGCGTGCGTTCAGGCTGTCCTGCAGATAGCCCTTGAGAATGCCATTCTCGATCAGTACGGTACATTGGGTGGGATTGCCTTCGTCGTCGATGTTCAATGATCCGCGGCGCCGTGCGATCGTGCCATCATCCACTACGGTTACACCGTCAGCGGCAACGCGTTCACCAATGCGTCCCGAGAATGCGGAACTCCCCTTACGGTTGAAATCTCCTTCCAAGCCATGGCCAATGGCTTCATGCAGCAGTATTCCGGGCCAGCCGGCACCCAGCACTACTGTCATGGTTCCGGCCGGAGCAGGTTTTGCATTCAGATTGACGAGCGCCTGATGCACCGCTTTCGCGGCGTAATCACGTAGTATGTCTTCAGTAAAATAAGTGTAATCGAAGCGCCCGCCACCGCCTGCAACGCCCTGTTCGCGGCGGCCGTCTTGCTCAGCAATGACTTGCAGCGAGACTCGCACCAGTGGCCGCACGTCCGCCGCCATCAGACCGTCGCTGCGTGCTACCAGTACCACCTCATATTCGCCGGCGAGAGATGCCATTACCTGGATTACGCGTTTGTCGACTGCGCGGGCGTAACCCTCAAGTTTTTCCAGCAAGGCCACCTTGTCTGCATCCCCAAGACTGGCGATGGGATCCTGCGGCAGGTAGAGTTCGCGCCCTTTACTGCGTCTGACAGCCTGCACCGAACGCGTCACTCCTTGACTGGCGATGGCACGAGTAGCTTGTGCCGCCGAGGCAAGCGCGGGCAAGCTGATGTCGTCAGAATAGGCGAAGGCGGTTTTGTCGCCGCTTACTGCGCGTACGCCCACGCCTTGATCGATGTTGAAGCTGCCGGATTTGACGATCCCCTCTTCCAGCACCCAACCCTCGGCGCGGTTATACTGAAAATACAAATCAGCATAATCGACATGATGTGTGAGTATTTGCCCGAACACCTGCTGCAATCCGGCTGCGTTTATCTCATAGGGTGCCAGCAGGCAACGTTCAGCCATGGCGAATAAATCATTGGGCTCGGTGACGGGTTCGGTGATCATGGTATCCAGTTTCATTATTTGATCAATCAAGGAAAATATTGTTAGCGGAAGATTTCAACAATGGTGCAAGGTGCGGTGATCCAATGCGGGCAGGCTCTTACGCAAGCTGGCCTGATACTCCGGGTTGATGTTGGCGATTACTACCCCGGCTCCACGCGGCAGGCGATCGAGCACCATTCCCCATGGGTCAACGATCATGCTGTCGCCATGGGTTTCACGACCGTTGACATGATAACCACCCTGAGCAGGTGCAATCACATACGCCAAGTTCTCGATGGCACGGGCGCGAATCAATGTTTCCCAATGAGCTCTGCCAGTTGTTGCCGTAAAAGCTGCCGGGGCGAGAATAATATCCACCTTTCCCATTGAGCGATAAAGTTCCGGGAAACGCAGATCATAGCAAATGGAAAGGCCGATACGGCCGAACGGCGATTCTAGGGCCACTACTCCGTCGCCGGCTTCGATGGTTTTTTCCTCAGAATAGTATTCGCTGCCAAGCTCGAGACCGAATAAGTGTATCTTGTCGTAACGCGCCACCTGCTTGCCATGGTCGTCGTACACCAGGCAGCTGTTCCGTACTTTGTCGGGTCTGGATGATACCAGTGGTACAGAGCCGCCCACCAGCCAGATACCGAGGCATTTGGCGGTCGCACTCAGGAATTCCTGTATCGGTCCGCTACCATCCTGCTCGCGCGCAGCCACCTTATCGGCGTCATTCATACCCATGAGGCAAAAATACTCCGGCAGCGCTGCCAGCTTCGCTCCTTGGGAAGCAGCTATCTCGATCAGGCGTGCAGCCTCTTTCAAATTGGCAAATACGTTGGGCCCCGCCACCATTTGGATGGCGGCAACACGAATTGGGCCGCTACCAGTCTTTCCAGATATGGGTGCGGTGAGAGCGCTTGAGTTATCGACCATTGATTTCGTTTTTATTTAACGGACTATTTCAGTTATAACCGGATCCGCCCAAGTACCGGTAACATTATATTCGCTGGATACCACCTGATCGAACGGGTCTTTCAGCTCCTTGTTTGCAATCATGGAAGCGATGCCCGCCACCGGCGTGACCAGTCCCAGTGAAGGCATCACCTTGACATGCAGTTTCTGGGTTTCCGCCGCCAGATCCACTTCTCCGCTCATAACAAACTTTGCCGCAGATCCCTTGATTCTGAGGTCGTCAGTGACCGCTACACCGCGACTAATTTTAATACTACCGGAAATGTCGTCGAAACCGAAACCCTCAGTGAGCACATCGCGGAAGTCCAGTGTAATCCTCCGCGGCAGCGCTTGCAGGTCAAAGATACTGAACAATTTCCCGATCCCAGTTTCAAGTTTAGGAAACTGACCCTGCTTGGCTTTCAGATTGAGGCTGCCGGACAGGGTGGGATAATCGATCGATCGGGGGCTGCCGGACCACGACAATACGCCCTCAAGTCCGCCCTTGCCGCGTTTCACGCGATCAGGGTAGCCCAAACGGATCAGAAGCTTGCCGATGTCGCTGGCTTCCAGTTTGATGTCGGTTTGGATGCGGGGAGGAATGGCGTGGCTGTGCCATATTCCCTTCGCTGTCAGCGAGCTATCAGAATTGGTGATATGCAGTTTCTCAATATGCCAATTCTGTTTCTGCTGATTTGCCAGCAATTCAAGTCTGCCCAATGGCTTTTCGCTGACGATGAAATTATCCGCCACCACATCCAGCGCAGGCAAGTTCTTCTCCTGCGGTTGTGCTTGCATTGCCGTAGTCGGTCTGACGGGAGAGGCGGCGGGTATGACCAAGCTTTTCAATCGCGCCACCACTTTACCATTGCCGGATGGATGCCAGTTGATATCACCGCTGATTTCCTTGCCCGCAACGGTTGACTGCCATACCCCGCCATCCATGTAGGCATTCAACGCGATATTGTTAAAGCGCCTGTCAAGAAAGTCGAGCGCCCCTATGTGCAGGTTGATTCGTGCCAGACCCAGCGGAGGCCCCGCCCCCTCATTGAGTTGCTTGAACAAACTACGCCACTGGTCCAGATCCAATAACGGCAATGATCCGTTTACTATCACACCAGTTTTTGCAGGCGATAAGGTGGATGTTGTGCCGAAACTTACCATGCCACGCTCTGCATGATAATTGCCCGCATTATCCCGGGAACGTTTGATCTGTGCTGCCACCAGTCCACCATAGCGCAAGATCAGATCATCCCGGCGTGAGTCTACGGCTTTTCTCTCAAAACGCAGTGGCATCGGATCAGTGGCAGCCTTGAAAAAAGGCTCGGGCAAGTCTGAAGCAATGCCTAGCAATGATGACTCAAGGGACACGTTGACCAATTTGCTGTGTATCTGCAGGACTGCACGCCAATCGGTGCTCCCGCGCAAATGCCGCGTCCACACTTGTGCAGCAGTAGCCGGTTTGTTCCGGGCAGGCTGGCGCAGATTATCGAGGTTGGCCTTGCCAATCGCGGTTATGCGGATGCCACCATCGGTCGGAGTGGAGGAATTGATGACTACCGGTCCGCCGAGTATCTGGGCACTTATTTTCTCTATTTTTATGCTGGATTCTGTAAAAGCCAGTACCCCGTTCACCTTCTCCAGGTTGGGTAGGTAGGGACCGGGATTAATCTGGTTGTCGATGAACTGATAGCTGCCGGTTAATTTGATGTCATCCGGGCGATATAAAGGGATATCAAGTTTGAGTAATAGTTCCCCGTCTCCCATAGTGCTGACACCGTCGACTATGCCACTGGTGTAGCTACTTAGTGCACTTCTCTCGATGAATTTTATGAATTCTTTGGTAGCGCCACTGGCTGCACCCTCAATTTTAAGCAGCGCATCGGGCTCGGTCATGTCGGCGATCTGTAACTGCACCTTGTCTAACCGGGCATCAAAAATATTCGCCTGGGAGGCAATGATTTCCATGCGACTGCCATAAAACAGCAGATCTGCCGATATATTTTCTATTCTGGGCCATTCCGGAAGGTAATCCAGTGTTGCGCCGGAGGCTTTCGCATTTATCTGAAAAATACCATGTTCGCTATGATTGAAAGGGAATTCAGCCAGGTTACCCTTGAGATGCAGCCGCACATCACTGAGCTCTCCCGCCACAATCGATTTGTCCAGCCAATCGCGAGTAGGCTGGTTCACCATGGTCGGCACATAGTGCCCTACGTAGCGCGCGTCTGCGCGCGTCAGATGGCCGCTCAGATCAATCATGCCTGGACCGTCAGGCACGCTGCGGTAACTGCCATAAATGACCCCGGCAGCATGGTCGTTGGCAAACGCAATATTGCTGAACTTGAATTCGATGGGATTCTTGTCAGCTAGCAACCCCCAATTGACCTGACCGGTGAATGTATCCAGCATGACTGGCTTGGGGAACATCGCAGGTAACGCCACGCTGATTTTTTGCGAATTAAGATTCAGGGTGCCGCCCTGCTCAGTACCGTCGATATTGCCGCTGAGGCCGCTGAACGCCGGTATTTGGTCGAATTTCTTCATGCCGAGATTAGCGAACCGGCCTTTTACCCCGAAACGTGCGGGTGCGGGCCATTCGCCATTCCACTCTGCCCGCATATCACGAATCTCCCCGGTGGGGGATAGTTCATCGAGACGTTCACGCAGCGGCGCGTGAATCGGCAAGTATTCCGCCAGATTCATCAGGGTCTCGAGTTCCAGCACATTGACATCCAATTTTCCGCTGCCGGATCTGCCATCGCGCGCGGGGAACGTCTGCAACGAGAAATCCAGCGGCTGCAACGCTTGCTTGCCATGAATGGAAATACCTAGTCTGTGCGTAAACAACTCAACGCCTTCATCCGTGCTGTTAGTTATTTTTTTCCACCCCACTCTACCCTGCAGGCGGATAAGATTCAGCTCCGGCAGTTCTTGTGCCAGGCGCGTTTTGACATTCTGTAAACGTACGTCTGCCGTCAACCCCTCCACGACCGCCCCGTCCACCCCGAGCCACATGCGTAGCGCGCCGGTACCATGATTGAATTCAATTGCTTCCGGGAACGGCAGCCAGGCGCGCCAGGCGGCAATATCGGCGTAATCAAGTTGTGTGAACAGTTGCCCGCGCCATTTTCCAAGGGTATTCAATGAGGCCCCAGTAAAATCGCCACGCACATCCAGCGGCGCGGCAAGTTCACTGGGCGGGATGGCGTGTATCCCGAAGCGATGGTGGTGTCCGCGATTTTCCAGGCGCAAGTTGACGGCTTTCAGTTCCAATGGTGGCGCACCACGTTGATCGTCCTGCCAGAGAATCCTGGCATCGCTGATAATAAGCCGCCTCTGGCGCAGCAGCCAATCAGCGAAGCCGTCCTCACTCTGGTCTGGGCTGAGTGCAATCCCCGCTACATGGATAATGCCGCTAGCATCGCGGCGTACAGTTAGATCGGGCTGCGCGATCCTGATTGCATGAAAGCGTATTTCACCGTGCAGCAAGGAAAGCCACGACAGAGTGCTTTCTATCTGATTCAGCAGCAACGCAGGATTGCCTTCTTTGTCATGTACCTGTACCGTACGCAGCATCAGATGAGGGCGTAATCCCTCCCAATTTGCACTGATAGCACCGATGGTTACACGCTGCCCGGCAGCCTGACTGATGACGGCGGCAATATCTTCACGATAATGCTCAATGTCGGGTAGCAGCCAGTGACGCAACGCCAACAGCAGCACGGAAAAGCAGACTGCCATGACAAGCAGGCTCCGCGTCAGCAATCGGAACCAGAAGCCACTACGCCGCACAAGAGGTAAAATGACTGACAAATTCAACAAATAGTTCCAGTTTCACAGCCGGGGAAGTGTGCTTAACTCTGTCTTGGGAAAGAATATTGCCTGCCCGGGATTCGCTCCGAATGGTAGGGTGCAGCATCACATCCAAAGTTGGATACGGCGCGCCTTTCTTTGTTCAATCTCTTGGGCCGGCTGCACGGATACCGCCAGAATAGCCAGTCCCATAAAATTCATTGTAACCCTGAATTCTCAACCATGCACATAGCTAACCCTTCCGGCGAAGAAATAGTCGGTTCCGTGCTGCCGTTCAGTCGCTATGTACAGCGCTTGTTGGAAAGTGAACCGGAGTTGCGCGCGGAACTTCTACAAAATCTGCAACGCCCTTTTCTCAGGGAAGAAATGCAGGCGTACCTGAATGCGGACTGCGGTGCTGCCACGGACGAGACAATTCTGCATAGGGCGCTGCGCAGCCTGCGCAAGCGGGTCATGTTGCGCCTGGTAGTACGTGATCTGGGCGGAATGGCTGATCTTGCCGAAGTCATGGCCAGCATGACCAGCTTGGCCGAAGTCACCATCGGCTTCGCGCTGGAGCGCCATCAAACCTGGTTGGCTGATCCCGGTCGCTACGGCCTGCCCAAAGGTGCAGAGAGCGGGGTGGTTCAGGAAATGCTGGTAGTTGCCATGGGCAAGCTCGGTGGTGGTGAGCTCAATGTTTCATCGGATGTGGATCTGATTTTTATTTATCCTGAAGATGGTGAAACCAGTGGAGCAAGACCCATTTCCAATCATGATTTTTTCGCCCGCCTGGGGCGAAAGCTGATCGCCAGCCTCCATGACATCACGGCCGACGGTTACGTGTTCCGGGTGGACATGCGGTTACGTCCTTATGGCGATAGCGGCCCGCTGGCAATGAGTTTTGCCATGCTGGAAAAGTATCTTATCACCCAAGGGCGTGAATGGGAGCGCTACGCCTGGATCAAGGGCCGGTTAATCACCGGTCCGCGCGCAGAAGAGTCGAGGCTCATGCAGCAGATAGTACGGCCATTCATATTTAGGAAATATCTTGATTTCGGTGTTTATGAATCCATGCGCGATCTGCACGCGCAAATCCGTAAGGAGGTCAGCCGCCGCGAAATGCACGATGACATCAAGCTCGGACCCGGCGGCATTCGCGAAATCGAATTCATCGCTCAGGTATTTCAACTGATCCGCGGCGGGCGTGATGCTGATTTGCGCATCCGTCCCACGCTTGCCGTTCTGCGGTGTCTACAGGAAAAGCGGCAACTGCCAGATAAAACTATTGCGGAGCTCGCAGATGCCTATCGTTTTCTGCGCAATCTGGAACACCGCTTGCAGTATCTCGATGATCAACAGACCCAAATGTTGCCGGGAAATCCCGCGGATCAGGCGCTGATAGCCGCTGCCATGGGCTTTTCCAGCCATGATATTTTTTTGCAGCAGCTTGATATCCATCGCAGGAATGTAACCCGCCACTTTGAGCTGGTTTTTGCCGCCCCCCAAAAATCCCAAACCCGGGATACGTTGGCATGGCTATGGCAGGAACCAACGGAGGACGAGACCGAGACCAAAGCGGCTACTGCCCAATTGGATGCGCTGGGATTCTCTGATCCGACAAGAATTCTCTGCTGCTTGCAAGAATTTCGCCGTAGTGGCCGTTATCGGCAGTTACCTGAGTCCAGTCGGCAGCGAGTGGATGCATTGGTTCCGGCCATCATAGAAGTGGCGGTCAAGTTCCCGCCAGCCGACCACACTCTGGAACGCATGCTGCAATTGCTCGAAAGTGTGAGTCGCCGCGCCGCCTATCTCGCGCTACTGCTGGAATATCCACAAGCTTTGGAACGCATAGCCAAGCTTGCCAGCACCAGTCAATGGGCCAGCGAGTATCTGGGCCGGCATCCCATTTTGTTGGATGAACTGCTCAATCCGGCTGATCTCCACAGCATGCCAGACTGGTCCAGAGCCAGTGCGGAACTGGTGCAGCAATTAAACGATGCCAGTCACCCCGGAAATAATGATACCGAACAACAAATGGACGTACTGCGGCATTTTCAGCATGCCCAGGTATTCCAGCTATTGGTCAAGGATCTGGAGGGGCTGCTGCCACTGGAAACTTTGAGCGATCATTTGACTGATCTTGCCGATCTGGTGCTGGATACGGTGTTGCGTCTCGCGTGGGCGGGATTGAGAAAGAAACATCGGGATGAGCCTGCTTTTGCCATTATCGGCTATGGCAAACTGGGCGGGAAGGAGCTGGGTTATGCATCCGATCTTGATATCATTTTTCTTTATGACGACACTCATCCTGATGCTTCGGAAACCTACGCCAGGTTAAGTCAGCGCATCAACTCCTGGCTTACCAGCTTCACTTCAGCCGGGCTGTTGTATGAAACCGATTTGCGCTTGCGCCCCAATGGCAGCAGTGGTTTGCTGGTAAGTTCCATTGAAGCTTTTGAGCAATACCAGCGAAAACAGGCTTGGGTGTGGGAACATCAGGCATTGACACGAGCTCGTTTCGTAGTAGGCGCTCATCCTGTGGGGGAGGCTTTCGAGCACCTTCGCAAGGAAGTCCTTTGCCAGCGGCGTGATCTGGCGAATCTTAAATATGAAGTCCTGGTAATGCGGCAGAAAATGTTGGACACCCACCCCAATCCAAGCGGGTTGTTTGATATCAAGCATGATCGCGGTGGTATTATCGATGTTGAATTCATGGTGCAATATCTTGTCCTCGGTCATGCTTGCGATCATCCGGAATTGACCGGCAATATCGGCAACATTGCGCTGTTAAAACTCGCTGGAAAACTGGGACTCATTCCTGTGCAGACCGCCGAACGGGTGCTTAACGCTTACCGGGAATTCCGGCGGGTGCAGCACCGCTTGAGATTGAGCGGTAGCTCGAGTTTGGCAGAAGCAGCGCCAACGGTGGGCAAGTCACAAAAATTTGCGCGTGTTGAAGCGGATTATTTTAGCGATGCCCGTGCGGCGGTATTACAGTTGTGGGAAGAGGTGTTCGGTGTATAGGAGACCCAACTTCCCTCTGTGTTTTAATCTTCCTTGGAAAATACGTTAGAATGAATGCTTTTAAAGCTCTGTGGGAGTCCCTGAATGTCAATGGCTGATCGCGATGGCGTGATCTGGTACGACGGTAAAATGGTTCCCTGGCGCGACGCCACCACACACGTGCTCACTCACACTCTGCACTATGGCATGGGGGTGTTTGAAGGTGTGCGCGCCTACCAGGCCGCCCAAGGCCCCGCGATTTTCCGTCTGCAGGAACATACTGACCGGCTATTCAATTCGGCGCATATCTTCATGATGAAAATGCCTTACGACAAGGCTACCCTGATGCAAGCCCAACGTGAGGTGGTAAAGCAGAATAAGCTGGAATCGTGCTATATCCGCCCAATTGCTTTCTACGGTTCCGAGGCCATGGGAATTTCCGCCAAGACGCTCTCGGTGCATGTGGCCGTCGCTGCCTGGCCGTGGGGTGCCTATCTCGGTGTGGATGGCATGGAGAAAGGTATCCGTGTTAAGACTTCATCGTTTTCGCGTCACCATGTCAACGTTAACATGTGTCGCGCCAAATCGGTTACCACTTATGCCAACTCAATTCTGGCGCACCAGGAGGTGGCTCATGATGGCTACGACGAGGCGTTGTTGCTGGATGTGGATGGCTATGTGGCGGAGGGATCAGGCGAAAATATTTTCATCATCAAGCACGGTAGACTCTATACGCCAGACATGACTTCCTGCCTGGAGGGCATCACCCGCGCATCAATCATCGAACTTGCCGCAGAAATCGGTATTCCTGTGATTGAAAAACGCATCACGCGCGACGAAGTTTATTGTGCTGAAGAAGCATTCTTTACCGGCACCGCAGCGGAAGTCACCCCGATTCGTGAACTCGATAACCGCACTATCGGCAGCGGCACACGCGGCCCGATCACCGCCAGACTTCAAGCCATGTTTTTTGACTGTGTCAGCGGCAAGGCCAAGAATCATGCCGACTGGCTTACTTATGTTTGATCAAGTTTGACGGAGCTGTCCATGCAGGATCACACCATCGACAATAAACAGCGGCAGATAGAAATTACTACGGATGACTTGCCACTACACTGCCCCATGCCGTCAATGCAGCTCTGGAACTCGCATCCGCGCGTGTACCTGCCGATTGAGAATACGGGTGAGGCGCTGTGTCCCTACTGCGGTACCCGCTATACGCTCAAGGGTGGCGCCGTAGCCGGGCATCACTAGCCTGCGTGACCCCATACAGTTACTGGCTTTATCAATGAAGAACGCGGTCTGAGCTGACCAGACCGATAAATAACCCATTTTCGAATCGCGCCATGCACAATCTCCCCAACGAAATTTTCAAGGCCTACGATATTCGCGGTGTCGTCGGTAAAACCCTGACTGCTGCAATCGTCGAAGCCATTGGTCACGCCATCGGTTCGGAAGCACGGGCACGGGGGCTCGCATCGGTAGCGATAGGCCGCGACGGCAGGCTATCGGGACCGGAACTGGCGCAGGCATTGGCAAGAGGTCTGCAAAAAAGCGGTGTTAACGTGGTAGATGTAGGAATGGTCGCCACGCCCATGCTTTACTTCGCTGCCCATGAGTTGTGCAATTACTCCGGAGTGATGGTCACCGGTAGCCATAACCCGCCCGACTACAATGGTCTGAAAATGGTGCTGGGCGGTGAAACTCTGGCGGCTGAATCGATTCAGGCTTTGCGCCTGCGCCTCGAAAACAGCGATCTGGTCGATGGCAGCGGCGGCTATCGCAAGCACGACATTACCGAGACTTATCTGCAGCGTATCACCAGTGATATCAAACTGGCGCGGCCGATGAAAATTATCGTCGATTGCGGCAATGGTGTTGCCGGTGCCTATGCGCCAGCGCTCTACCGCAGGCTCGGGTGCGAAGTGACGGAACTGTTTTGCGAGGTGGATGGGACTTTTCCCAATCATCATCCCGATCCATCGGTGCCTGAAAATCTGCGTGACGTGATCCATGCGCTCAAAACTACTGATGCTGAAATCGGGCTCGCTTTCGACGGTGATGGCGATCGTCTAGGCGTGGTTGCCAAGGACGGCAGCATTATCTATGCCGACCGCCAGTTAATGCTGTTTGCCGCCGATGTGTTATCCAGAAACCCCGGCGGGCAAATCATTTTCGATGTGAAATGCACCCGCAACCTGGCGCCATGGATCGAGCATCATGGTGGCAAGCCGATCATGTGGAAAACCGGGCATTCGTTCATCAAGGGTAAACTGAAAGAAACCGGCGCGCTGCTGGCGGGCGAAATGAGCGGCCACATTTTCTTCAAGGAACGCTGGTATGGATTCGATGATGGCCTCTACGCGGGGGCACGATTGCTGGAATTGCTCAGTCACCAAGCGGATATCAACGCCACGCTGCACGCCATCCCCGACGCGATCAACACCCCGGAGCTGCAAATCAGACTGAAGGAAGGCGAGAATTACGCGCTCATCGCGCAATTACAAAAAACTGCCCGCTTTGATAACCCGGAACGCGTCATCACCATCGACGGGCTGCGAGTGGAATACCAAGACGGTTTTGGCCTGGCGCGCTCGTCCAATACCACGCCGGTGATCGTATTGCGCTTCGAGGCTGACAACGCAGCAGCATTAAAACGCATTCAGGAAGATTTCCGTAAAGTTATCCTGCAAGCCAGGCCTGACGTGGTATTACCGTATTAAGTGAAGAAATTGCAGCGGTGTCACGCAACAGCACAATAAAGAGGTTGCAGGTCACCTCTAAAAATCTAGATTTCGTCACGAATACTTCGTTACTCACAAAAAATATCTCCTTACATATCAATCTATATGCTGCATCAGTAGTGTCCGGTTAAAAATCGAACAGATTTAGTTGATTAGCGAAATAGGCCTGTTCTGAAAACTGCCCGCTGCCTGAAAAGGCTTGTGATAACT